>JBAVTK010000099.1:0-16502 GCA_049696095.1 Aliidongia sp.
TGGTCATGCCGGGCGACAATGTTTCGATGAGCGTCGAGCTGATCGCACCGATCGCCATGGATGAAGGCTTGCGCTTCGCGATCCGCGAAGGCGGCCGGACCGTCGGCGCCGGCGTCGTCGCCAAGATCCAGAAGTAAGGCTTCCGCACGCGGAATAAGACAAAGGATCCCAGCGGCATCTTGCTTTTGTCGAGCACGATGACGCGTTGGAAACGGATCGGGATGGAGACGGCGCGTCGGGCGCCGATCTCCCTCTCCCACACAGGAAGTGAATTTGAGTGATGGACAACCAAAGCATTCGGATCCGCCTTCGGGCGTATGATCATCGCGTGCTCGATCAGTCGACGAGCGAGATCGTGAATACCGCCAAGAGGACCGGCGCACGCGTACGCGGCCCGATTCCTCTGCCGACCAAGATCGAGAAATTCACGGTCAACCGCTCGCCGCATATCGACAAGAAATCGCGCGAGCAATTCGAGATCCGCACCCACAAGCGCGTGCTGGACATCGTGGATCCGACACCGCAGACGGTCGACGCACTGATGAAGCTCGATCTCGCCGCCGGTGTCGATGTCGAGATCAAGATCTGATCATGCGCACAGGACTTCTCGCCCAGAAGCTGGGCATGACCCGCATCTTCACGGCCGAGGGCAATCATGTCCCGGTGACGGTGCTGAAGGTCGATAGCTGCCAGGTCGTTGCCGTCCGCACGACCGAGCGCGATGGTTACACTGCCGTGCAGGTCGGCGTCGGCAAGGCCAAGGTCAAGAACGTGTCGAAGCCGGAGCGCGAGCGCTTCGCCAAGGCACAGGTCGAGCCGAAGAAAAAACTGGTTGAGTTCCGCGTGTCCGAGGATGCGCTGCTTGAGATTGGCGCCGAACTGTCGACCGAGCATTTTCTGCCGGGCCAGTTCGTCGATGTCACCGGCACGACGATCGGCAAAGGCTTCGCCGGTGCCATGAAGCGGCATAATTTCGGCGGCCTGCGGGCGAGCCACGGTGTTTCGGTCTCGCATCGCAGTCACGGTTCGACCGGTCAACGCCAGGATCCGGGCAAGGTCTTCAAGAACAAGAAGATGGCCGGACATATGGGCGTCGTCCGCGTGACCACGCAGAATCTCAAGGTCGTATCGACCGATCCAGCGCGCGGCATCATCATGCTTATGGGTGCGGTGCCCGGCAGCGAAGGTGGCTATGTCACCATCAAGGATGCTGTGAAGCGCAAGCCGCCCGAAAACCTGCCGTTCCCGGCAGCGATCAAGGCGGCGCCGGTTGCGGTCGAAGCTTCCGCCGACGAGACGAAGGGCGAATGAAGATGAAATTGTCGGTCACGAACCTGGCGAACCAGGAAGTGGGCTCGATCGAGCTCGACGACAGCGTCTTCGGCTTGCCGATCCGCAAGGACATTTTGGCCCGCATGGTGAATTATCAGCTCGCCAAGCGCCGCGCCGGCACGCATAAGACCAAACTGATCGGTGACATTGCCGGTACAACGAAGAAGCCGTGGAAGCAGAAGGGCACCGGGCGTGCCCGTCAAGGCAGCCTGCGGTCGCCGCAATTCCGCGGCGGTGCCGTGACCTTCGGTCCGGTCGTGCGCAGCCATGCGTTCGACCTGCAAAAGAAGGTCCGCAAGCTGGCGCTGAAGACGGCGCTTTCGGCCAAGCAGGCCGAGGGCAAACTGATCGTCATCGATCGCGCCGCGGTCGACGAGGCCAAGACAAAAATATTGGCCGAACGCTTTGCCGTGCTGGGATGGTCCAATGTGCTGATCATCGATGGCACTGAGTTGGATCAGGGCTTTGCCCGCGCCGCCCGCAATCTGCCGCGCGTCGATGTTCTGCCGCAGCAGGGCGCCAATGTGTACGACATCCTGCGCCGCGACACGCTGGTCCTGACGCAGGCCGCCGTCGAGCTTCTGGAGGCTCGCCTGAAATGAGCAGGTTTCGCGTAATCCCCAACGCCGTGCCGAAAATCTCGGCCGAGCGTATGTACGATCTGGTGCGCTCCCCCGTCATCACCGAAAAGGCGACGATGGCATCCGAGCATAATCAGGTAACCTTCCGCGTGCCGCTCGACGCCGACAAGCGCGAAGTCAAGCTTGCGGTCGAGACCCTGTTCAAGGTCAAGGTGATGGCGGTCAACACGCTAGTCGTCGGCGGCAAGACCAAGCGCTTCAAGGGACGGCCCGGCAAGCGGGTCGATGTCAAGAAGGCAATGGTGACCCTCGCCGAGGGCTCCAAGATCGACGTGACGACGGGAATCTGAGGCTATGGCGCTCAAGACATTCAAACCGACCACGCCGTCGCAGCGGCAGTTGGTCATCGTCGACCGCAGCGAGCTGTGGAAGGGCGATCCGATCAAGGCGCTGACCGAAGGTCTCCGCAATCATGGCGGGCGCAACAATACCGGCCGCACCACGATGTTTCATCGGGGCGGTGGGCATAAGCGCCGCTATCGCATCGTCGATTTCAAGCGACGCAAATACGATATGTCGGCCACCGTCGAGCGGCTCGAATACGACCCGAACCGTACCGCCTTCATCGCGCTGATCAAGTATCAGGATGGTGAACTCGCCTACATCCTGGCGCCCCAGCGGCTGAAGGTCGGCGACAGTGTCGTCGCGGGCGACAAGGTCGACGTCAAGCCCGGCAACGCCATGCCGATGAAGAACATGCCGGTCGGCACCATCATCCACAATGTGGAGATGAAGCCGGGCAAGGGCGGCCAGATGGCGCGCTCGGCCGGGACATATGCCCAACTGGTCGGACGCGATGCCGGCTACGCACTGCTGAAGCTCGCCTCGGGCGAGGTTCGCAAGGTGCGTTCGGAATGCATGGCGACGATCGGAGCGGTCTCGAATCCCGACCAGCAGAACATCGTCATCGCCAAGGCCGGACGGGCGCGGTGGCTCGGCATTCGCCCGACCACCCGCGGCGTCGCCATGAACCCGATCGACCATCCCCATGGCGGCGGCGAAGGCCGCACCTCGGGCGGTCGTCATCCGGTCACGCCCTGGGGCAAGCCGACGAAGGGCAAGAAGACCAGGCACAACAAGGCGACCGACAGTCTCATTGTCCGTCGTCGCAACAAGAAGTAACGGAGACAAGCTGTGGCACGTTCCGTTTGGAAGGGACCCTTCGTCGACGGCTATCTGTTGAAGAAAGCTGAAAAGGCGCGCGCGTCCACCCGTAATGAGATCATCAAGACCTGGTCTCGGCGGTCTACCGTTTTCCCGCAATTCGTCGGTCTGACGTTCGGCGTCTATAACGGGCATAAATTCATTCCGGTGCTGGTGACCGAGAATATGGTGGGGCATAAGCTCGGCGAATTCGCGCCGACCCGCACCTTCTACGGTCACGCCGCCGATAAGAAATCGAAGAGGGGCTGAGGATGAGCAAGCCACCTGCGGAACGCCGCGTGGAGGAGACGGAGGCTATGGCCTTCGTCAAGGCCATCCGCACCAGCCCGCGCAAACTTAATTTGGTCGCCCAGCTGATTCGCGGCAAGCAGGCCTCGGCCGCGTTGGCCGAACTGACCTTCTCGCATCGCCGTATCGCGCTTGACGTCAAGAAGGCGCTGCAATCGGCGATCGCCAATGCGGAAAACAATCATCAGCTCGATGTCGATCGGCTGTATGTCAAGGAAGCGACGGTCGGTCGTGCCCTGGTCATGAAGCGGTTTCACACCCGCGCCCGCGGCCGGTCAGCGCAAATCCAGAAGTTCTTCAGCAATCTGACGGTTGTCGTCCGCGAGCGGGACGAGGAGACGGCGTAATGGGTCAAAAGATCAATCCGATCGGGCTCCGGCTCGGCATCAATCGGACCTGGGACAGCCGCTGGTTTGCCCGCAAGGAATACGGCAATCTGCTGCATGAGGATCTGCGCCTGCGCAAATATCTCATGACCCGTCTCAATCAGGCCGGGATCAGCAAGGTGGTAATCGAGCGTGCCGCCAAGAAGGCGCGGGTGACGATCCACACGGCCCGTCCAGGCGTCGTCATCGGCAAGAAGGGCGCGGATATCGAAAAGCTCCGTCTGGATGTCGGCAAGATGACCGCCAGCGAAGTCAGCCTGAACATCGTCGAGATCCGCAAGCCGGAACTCGACGCCAAGCTGATTGCCGAGGGCATCGCCCAGCAACTTGAACGACGCGTTGCCTTTCGCCGTGCCATGAAACGTGCCGTCCAATCGGCCATGCGTTTAGGCGCACAGGGCATCCGGATTAATTGCTCCGGCCGTCTGGGCGGTGCCGAAATCGCGCGTATGGAGTGGTATCGCGAGGGCCGCGTGCCGTTGCATACGCTGCGCGCCGATGTCGATTACGGCACTGGCACGGCCAAGACCACTTATGGCACTTGCGGCGTCAAGGTCTGGGTGTTCAAGGGCGAAATCCTGACCCACGATCCGATGGCTTCCGAGAAGCGCGCCGAACAACTCGGCGGCGGGCCGGGCGGTGGTGAACCCCGCGGCGAACACCGCGATCGGGATCGCGGCGATCGCGGTCACCGTGCCGCACACTGATATTGGTATGAGAGGTCTGTGACCCATGCTTAGTCCAAAGCGGACCAAGTTCCGGAAGGCGTTCAAGGGACGCATTCACGGTCTGGCAAAAGGCGGTACGGCGCTGAATTTCGGTGCCTACGGCTTGAAGGCGGTCGAACCGGGCCGAGTGACGGCACGGCAGATCGAAGCTGCGCGTCGGGCGATCAGTCGACACATTCGCCGTGTCGGTCGCGTCTGGATTCGCATATTCCCCGATGTGCCGGTGTCGAGCAAACCGGCCGAAGTGCGCATGGGCTCCGGCAAGGGGTCGCCCGAATTTTGGATTAGCCGGGTCAAGCCGGGCCGGATCATGTTCGAACTCGACGGCGTGCCGGCCGATACGGCCAAGGTCGCGTTCGAGCTGGCGGCCGCGAAGCTGCCGATCAGCACCCGGTTCGTGCAGCGTTTGGGTGAGGAGGCGTCGTGATGAAAGGTTCCGATTTGCGGGCCAAGACCGCCGATGAGCTGAAGGGCGATCTGGTCGGGCTGAAGAAGGAGCAGTTCAATCTGCGCTTCCGCAAGGCCAGCGGTCAGCTTGAGAATGTGGCGCGGGTGCGCCAGGTCCGGCGCGACATCGCTCGGGTCAAGACGGTTTTGGGCCAGCGTGCCGGCCGGGTGGAGTAAGGAAGATGCCGAAGCGCATTTTGCAGGGCCAAGTGGTGAGCGACAAGCAGAACAAGACCATCGTGGTCCGTGTCGAGCGTCGTGTGATGCACCCTGTCTATAAGAAGTTTGTCACGCGGTCGAAGAAATACGCTGCGCATGACGAGTCAAACCACTTCAAGATCGGCGACACTGTCCGTATCCAGGAATGCCGTCCGATTTCGAAGAATAAATGCTGGGTCGTGCTGGCGGATCAAACCGCCGAGCCGATGGCGGCAGGAGTCTAAACCATGATTCAGATGCAAACCAACCTGGATGTGGCCGACAATTCAGGCGCCCGCCGGGTGCAGTGCATCAAGGTGCTGGGCGGTTCGATGCGCAAGACGGCTATCGTCGGTGACGTCATTGTCGTCAGCATCAAGGAAGCGATCCCGCGCGGCAAAGTCAAAAAGGGCGATGTCCATCGCGCGGTGATCGTGCGCACGGCTAAGGAGATTCGCCGGATCGATGGTAGTTCGATCCGTTTCGACCGCAACGCGGCCGTGCTGATCAACAAGCAGGGCGAGCCGATCGGAACCCGCATCTTCGGCCCGGTGACTCGCGAATTGCGTGCCAAGAAGTTCATGAAGATCGTGTCTTTGGCTCCGGAGGTGCTCTGACCATGGCCGCCAAGATCAAAAAGGGCGACAAGGTCGTCGTCATTTCCGGCTCCGACAAGGGCCGAACCGGTGAGGTTCTGAAGGTCATACCGGATGACAATCGTGTGATCGTCCAGGGCGTCAAGATGGTCAAGCGCCATACCCGCCCCTCCGCGGCGAATCAGGGCGGGATCGTCGAAAAGGAAGCGGCGATCCACGTTTCCAATGTCGCCCATATCGATCCGAAGACGGATAAACCGACGCGCGTCGGATTCAAATTCGTCGAAGATAATCGCAAGGTCCGCTTCGCCAAGGGGTCCGGCGAAGTGATTGACCGGTGAGGTGTGAGATGGTTGCCCGTTTCCGTGAGCAGTACCACAGCCAGATCCGCGCCGCTTTGATCTCGGAGTTCGCTTACCAGAACCCGATGCAGGTGCCGAAACTGGATAAGATCGTCATCAATATGGGGGTCGGCGAAGCGGTCGCAGACAGCAAGAAGATCGACGCTGCCGTGCGCGATCTGACGGCGATTGCCGGCCAACGCCCGGTCGTGACCCGCGCCAAGAAATCGATCGCGACCTTCAAGGTCCGCGAGAACATGCCGATCGGCTGCAAGGTTACGCTGCGCGGCGAACGGATGTATGAATTCCTCGACCGGCTGATCACGATCGCGCTGCCGCGTGTTCGCGATTTCCGGGGGGTCAGCGCCAAGAGCTTCGATGGCCGCGGTAATTACGCGCTCGGCCTCAAGGAGCAGTTGGTGTTCCCCGAAGTGGATTACGACAAAATCGATGCCGTGCGCGGCATGGATATCGTGATCTGTACGACGGCGAAGACCGATCAGGAAGCCAAGGCGCTCCTGAAGGGCTTCCAAATGCCGTTCACCAACTGAGCCGGCGGGGACTGAAGACATGGCCAAGACTAGTTCCATCCAGAAGGACAAGAACCGCCGGAAGCTGGTGGCGAAGGAAGCGCCGAAGCGTGCGAAACTGAAGGCGATTCTCCAGGATAAGAGCGTCGCCGGTGAGGATCGCTTCGTGGCGCAACTGAAGCTCGCGGCCCTGCCGCGCAGCGGCTCGAAGACCCGGCTGCGTAATCGCTGCGAATTGACCGGGCGGGCGCGGTCCTTCTATCGCAAGTTCAAGCTGTCGCGCATTGCATTGCGCGAGCTTGCCTCGGCCGGCCAGATTCCTGGCATGGTCAAGTCGAGCTGGTAAGGGAGGTTTGAAATGACGATGAGCGATCCCTTGGGGGATATGCTGACCCGCATCAGGAATGGCCAGCGGGCGCGCTCTTCCAGCATCGTTTCGCCGGCCTCCCAGGTCCGTGCGAATGTCCTGGAAGTGCTGCGGCGCGAGGGCTATATCCGCGGTTTCACGAAGGTGGATGTCCGTCCGGGCGTAGCGCAGTTCAATATCGAGCTGAAATATTCCGATGGCGAACCGGTGATCAAGGAGATCAGCCGGGTGTCCAAACCGGGACGGCGGATCTATTCCAAGATCGCGGATCTGCCCAAGGTCTATAATGGCCTGGGCATCGCGATCCTGTCGACTCCGCGGGGGGTCATGTCGGATGGCGAGGCGCGCGCTGCCAATGTTGGCGGCGAAGTCCTCTGCCGTGTGTTCTGAGGACGGATGTTAAATGTCGCGCATCGGTAAATATCCCGTGCCCGTCCCGGCCGGCGTCGAGATCCACATCGTGGATCAAATCCTGACCGCCAAGGGCAAGCTGGGCACACTCAGCCTCACCGTATCACCGGAAATCTCGACTGTGCTCGAAGCCGACACGGTCGTGGTCACCCCGGCCAACGACACCAAGCGCGCCCGCATGCTCTGGGGCACGACCCGCGCGCTGGTCAACAACATGGTCACCGGCGTTTCGAAGGGCTTCACGGTCGGGCTCGAAATCAATGGCGTGGGCTATCGTGCCGCGGTTCAGGGCAAGACCCTGAATTTGCAACTCGGTTACAGCCACGACATCAATTTCCCGATTCCGCCGGACGTAACGATCACCTGCGAAAAGCCAACGGCCATTACGGTCGCGGGTTCGGACAAGCAGCGCGTCGGTGCCGTGGCCGCCGAGATCCGGTCGTTCCGTCGCCCCGAGCCCTACAAGGGCAAAGGCGTGAAATACGCGACCGAAACCATCCGCCGCAAAGAAGGCAAGAAGAAGTAAGGATCAAGAGATGCTGACCTCGAAGGACTTATTTCTGCGCCGCAAGCAGCGGGTGCGGACCAGACTGCGAAAGCTGGCAGGCTTGCGCCCCCGCTTGTCCGTGTTCCGGTCGTCGCAGCATATCTACGCGCAGGTGATCGACGATGCCCAGGGCGTTACCTTGGTCGCCGCGTCGAGCATCGACAAGGGGCTGACGACCGGCCTCAAGACCGGCGCCGACAAGGCGGCGGCTGAGGCGGTCGGCAAGCTGTTGGCCGAGCGGGCCGTGGAAAAGGGCATCAAGGATGTGGTGTTCGACCGCGGTGGTTATCTGTATCATGGCCGGGTTAAAGCCCTGGCCGATGCGGCCCGCGCGGCCGGACTGAACTTCTGATAAGGGCCGGATAGATATGGCACGTACACCGGGCGAAGGCGGCGGTCGCAGTGGCGGCCGGGGACGCGATGGCGATAGCAATCGCCAGCCGCGCGACCGCGAAGAGAGTGAGTTTGTCGAGCGTCTTGTCGGCATCAACCGTGTCGCCAAGGTCGTCAAGGGCGGCCGGCGCTTTGGTTTTGCCGCGATCGTCGTCGTTGGCGACGGCAAGGGCCGAGTCGGCCACGGCACGGGCAAGGCGCGCGAAGTGCCGGAAGCGATCCGTAAGGCGACCGAGTCGGCACGCAAGGCGCTGGTTCGCGTGCCGCTGCGCGAGGGGCGGACGCTGCATCATGACATGCAGGGCCATTTCGGCGCCGGGCAAGTGGTGATCCGGGCGGCCAAGCCGGGTACCGGCATCATCGCCGGCGGTCCAATGCGCGCGATCTTCGAGGCGTTGGGCGTCCAGGATATCGTCGCGAAGTCGGTCGGCACGTCCAACCCGCATAACATGATCAAGGCGACGTTCGAAGCACTGGGGCGAGCGACCAACCCGCGCGCCGTCGCGGCACGCCGCGGGAAGAAGGTCAGCGATTTGCTCGGGCGTCGTGAGTCCGAGGTGCGGGAGTGACCGGCATGACCGATAAGAAGACTCTGATCGTTACGCAGATCGGCTCGCCGATCGGGCGGGAGAAGGACCAGGAGGCGACGCTCAAAGGCCTTGGCCTCAACAAGCTGAACCGAACGCGTGTCCTCGAAGACACGCCATCCGTTCGCGGCATGCTGAACAAGGTGCATCATATGGTGCGCGTCGAGGCTGGCGAGTAAGATACAGTGCGATCCCGGCCGAACTGGCCGGGACCAGAGGATTTAAGACCATGAAGCTCAACGAAATTGCCGATAATCCCGGTGCGCATTATAAATTCAAGCGCGTGGGCCGCGGCATCGGCTCCGGCAAGGGCAAGACCAGCGGCCGGGGCGGCAAGGGCCAGACGGCGCGGTCCGGCGTCGCCATCAATGGTTTCGAAGGCGGTCAAACCCCGCTGCATCGGCGTTTGCCGAAGCGTGGCTTCACCAATATCTTCAAGCCGGAATATCAGATGATCAACACCGGTCGCCTGGAAAAGGCCGTGGCAGCGGGCAAGCTCAAGGCCGGAGACACGGTGACGCCGGAAAGTTTGATTCAGCTTGGCATGCTCTCGAAGCTGGGTGATGGCTTGCGCGTGTTGGCCAAGGGTGAGATCAAGACCGCGCTCACCATCGAGTGCGCCGGTGCGTCTGCGGCGGCGATAGCCGCGGTCGAGGCAGCAGGCGGTAAAATCGTCGTGCGCGGCGCCGCTCCCGTCGAAGCGCCGGCCGCCTGATCAGGCAGTCGGCTCCCCCGCTCGCTTGCCGTAGGAATCGCTTGAATGGCATCAGCCGCCGAACAACTCGCCGCGAATATAAATTTCAGCGCTTTCGGCAAAGCGACGGAGCTGAAGCAGCGCCTTTGGTTTACCCTTGGCGCGCTTCTGATCTATCGGTTGGGTACCTATATTCCAATTCCAGGGATCGATCCGGCGGCGCTGAAGCAGATCTTCGATCAGAATGCCGGCGGCATTCTCGGCATTTTCGACATGTTCTCGGGCGGTGCGCTCGGGCGTATGACCATATTGGCGCTGAACATCACGCCGTATATCTCTGCCTCGATCATTATTCAGCTGCTGACCGCGATCGTCCCGTCACTAGAATCGCTGAAGAAAGAAGGCGAGGCTGGACGCAAGAGGCTCAATCAATATACCCGCTACGGCACGGTCGTGATTGCGATGTTCCAGGCGTTTGCCATCGCCAGCGGTCTTGAATCGATGCGTGCGGGGAATGTCTCCGCGGTGATCGATCCCGGTTTGGCGTTCCGACTGGTCACGATGATCACGCTAGTCGGCGGAACAGTGTTCCTGATGTGGCTGGGCGAGCAGATCACGGCGCGCGGCGTCGGCAACGGCACATCGCTGATTATCTTCTCGGGTATCGTCGCCGGCTTGCCGCGGGCCGGTGCTGGCATGTTGGAGTTGGTTCGTACCGGTGCGATCAATCCGTTCTTCGCGGCGATTTTCCTGGTGCTGGCTGTTGGGGTGATTGCGTTCATCGTGTTCATGGAGCGTGCACAGCGGCGATTGCTGGTGCAATATCCCAAGCGACAGCATGGCAACAAGCAATTCGGCGGCGAGGCGTCGCATCTGCCGCTGAAGATGAATACGTCGGGCGTCATCCCGCCGATTTTCGCCTCATCGCTGCTGCTCCTGCCGGCCTCGATCGCTGGATTTCAGGCGGCACAGGGCGGTGACGGATTGATCGGGACGATTGTCGGCTATGTCGCGCACGGCAAACCGCTCTACATGGTGCTTTATGTCGCGCTGATCATATTTTTCTCGTTCTTTTATACGGCCGTCGTATTCAATCCGACCGAGACCGCGGACAATCTGAAGAAATATGGCGGGTTCATCCCAGGCATTCGACCGGGCAAGAATACAGCCGATTATTTGGATTACGTGCTGACCAGGCTGACCGTCATCGGTGCCGCCTATCTCAGTGTCGTCTGCATCCTGCCGGAAATTCTGATATCGCAATATTCGGTGCCGTTTTATTTCGGTGGAACCAGTCTCTTGATCGTTGTCAGTGTCACCATGGATACTGTGGCGCAGATTCACTCCCACCTGTTGGCGCATCAATATGAGGGCTTGATCAAGAAGTCCAAATTGCGCGGGAGACGCGGATGAATCTGATCCTCCTAGGCCCGCCCGGAGCGGGCAAGGGGACGCAGGCAAAGCGCCTGGAGACAAGCCGAGGTCTCGTGCAATTGTCGACCGGTGATATGCTGCGCTCCGCCAGCAAAATGGGCACGCCGATCGGTCTGAAGCTCAAGGCTATCATGGATGCAGGTCAGTTGGTGTCCGATGAGATCATGATCGAGATGCTGCATGAGCGGATTCTCGAGCCGGAATGTGGCAAGGGCTTCATTCTGGACGGTTTTCCGCGGACGGTTGCCCAAGCGGAAGCGCTCGACGTCATGCTGGAGTCGACCGGTTTGAAGCTTGATGTCGTCATCAAAATGGTGGTTCAGGAGGAGGCTCTCGTCGAGCGTGTCGCCGGAAGGTTTACCTGCGCGCGCTGCGGACGAGGTTACCACGATACGTTCAGCGCGCCGCGGGTCGTCGGTGTTTGCGACGTATGCGGATCGACCGAGTTCACGCGGCGTGACGACGATAAACCGGAGACGATGCATCGGCGGCTCGAAGCCTATCATACGCAGACCAAGCCGATCGTGCCCTATTACGAACAGCGCGGCATTTTGAGGCGCGTTGACGGCATGGCAGATATCGAGGCGGTGTGTGAGGAAATTGAAGGAATTCTAGGCGCGTTGTGAGGAAAGCCCCGACGCAAGGGTTGACCGCACAACAAAAATTCATATACTGCGCGGCCTCAGCCGATCCGCTTGGTCGGCTGCGCTTTGCAGTTGTCATCTGAAGGAGTGCCGACGTGGCACGTATTGCTGGCGTCAATATCCCAAATCAAAAACGCGTCGCCATTGGGCTCACCTATATCCATGGGATTGGGCGGACCACGGCGGACCAGATTTGCAGCAAAATCGGTATCCCCGAGCAGCGTCGTGTTCATGAATTGACCGACGACGAGGTTCTGCGGATTCGTGAGATGATCGATCGTGAGCATACGGTCGAAGGCGATCTGCGCCGTGTCGTGGCGATGAACATCAAGCGCTTGATGGATCTCGCTTGTTACCGTGGTCTGCGGCATCGCAAGGGCCTGCCGGTGCGCGGTCAGCGTACCCACACCAACGCCCGCACCCGCAAAGGTCCGGCGCGCCCGATCGCTGGCAAGAAAAAATAAGCCCGCAAGGCTGGAAAGTTAAGGATCGCTCATGGCTAAACCTGCCGCGGCTGCCCCGCGTCTTCGTCGGCGCGAACGCAAGAATATCACATCCGGCGTCGCCCATGTGAACGCGTCGTTCAACAACACGGTCGTCACCATTACCGACGCCCAGGGCAACACGATTGCTTGGTCGTCGTCCGGGACACAGGGTTTCAAGGGGTCGCGCAAATCGACGCCCTATGCGGCTCAGGTCGCAGCCGAAGATGCCGGCCGCAAGGCCATGGAGCACGGCATGCGGACGCTGGAGATCGAGGTCAAGGGCCCGGGTTCGGGCCGCGAATCAGCGCTGCGTGCGCTACAGACCGTGGGCTTTGCCGTGACATCGATTCGCGATGTGACCGCGATCCCCCATAATGGTTGCCGGCCGCCCAAACGGCGCCGGGTTTGACCTATTGCCCGGACGCCGATTGGTCGAAAAAGGTCGGCTCCGGGGATCGCTCGCGCGGTCTCAAAGTTTCAACAGTCCGTGTATCGATGTCGAGAATTCTACGATAATCGATGCGGCACGGTTCGGCATGAGGTTCGCCCGTGATTCAGAAAAATTGGCAGACATTGATCAAACCGAAGCAGCTCCAGGTCGATGGTGGCGACGATCCGGCTCGGTTCGCCACTGCGGTCGCCGAGCCGCTTGAGCGCGGTTTCGGTCTGACGCTCGGCAACGCGCTACGGCGCGTGCTGTTGTCGTCGCTTCAGGGGGCCGCGGTGACATCGGTGCAGATCGAGGGCGTTTTGCACGAGTTCTCGTCGATCCCGGGTGTGCTTGAAGACGTGACTGATATCGTGCTCAACATCAAGGGCATGGGGCTCCGCATGGGCGGCGAAGGGCCGAAGCGTATGCGCCTTCGGGCGACCGGTCCGGGTGAAGTGCGCGCTGGCCAGATCGAGACCGGCCATGATATCGAGATCATGAATCCGGAGTTGGTCCTATGCACGCTTGATCAGGGTGCCAAGATCGGGATGGAATTCACGGTCGAAAGCGGCAAGGGCTATGTCGCGGCCACACAGAATCGCCCTGAAGATGCACCGATTGGCTTGATTCCGGTCGATGCGCTGTTCAGCCCGGTGCGTAAGGTCTCGTACAAGGTCGAAAACACGCGCGTCGGCCAGGTCACCGACTATGACAAGTTGGCGATGCAGATCGAGACGAACGGTGCCGTGACGCCTGAAGATGCCGTGGCGCTGGCCGCGCGCATCCTTCAGGACCAACTGCAATTGTTCATCAATTTCGATGAACCGCGCCATGCGACCGAAGAAAGCCGTTCGGCCGAGCTGCCGTTCAACAAGAATCTACTGCGCAAGGTTGACGAGCTGGAACTCTCGGTCCGGTCGGCCAACTGCCTGAAGAACGACAATATTGTTTATATCGGCGATCTGGTGCAGAAGACCGAGGCGGAGATGTTGCGAACGCCAAATTTTGGCCGCAAATCGCTGAATGAAATCAAGGAAGTTCTGGCCCATATGGGGCTTCATCTGGGGATGGAGATTCCGAATTGGCCGCCGGAAAATATCGAAGAGCTGGCGAAGCGGCTGGACGAGCCGTATTGACGGCGCCCCCGCAGGTTTATAGGAGTTCGTTATGCGTCACGGGTTGAGCGGCCGCAAATTCAGCCGTACTTCTTCGCACCGCAAGGCCATGTTCGACAACATGGCGGCGGCATTGCTGAAACATGAACAGATCACCACTACTTTGCCGAAGGCCAAGGATTTGCGGCCGATCGTCGAGAAATTGATTACGCTGGGCAAACGCGGCGGCTTGCATTGCCGTCGTCAGGCGTTGTCGATGCTTCAGGACGCCAAGCTTACGGAGAAACTGTTCTCCGCGCTCGCGACCCGCTATGCAGATCGCCAAGGCGGTTATATCCGGATACTCAAAGCCGGGTTCCGTCACGGCGACAATGCGGCCATGGCGGTGATTGAGCTGGTCGATCGCGATCCGGCGGCCAAGGGCCTGGATAGCGGCCCGGTCGAAGTGAGCGAGGACGACGTAGCGGCCTGAATCGGCTGAAACGTGCCAAAAGGCCCGGAAGCGGCAGCTTCCGGGCCTTTTGTCGTTTTCCGACGAGTCAGCGGGCCAGACGATCGCGCAACCGATTTGTCGCCGCCAAGACCGCGACCATCATGCTCGGTTCCAGCTCGGTATGATTGCCTGCCGTGACCAGGTCCAGGCGAGAGCCGGGCCAGGCACGATGCACAGCCCAGGCCGTCGCGGCTGGCGTCACGACATCGTAGCGGCCTTGGACGATCTCGCACGGCAGATGGCTGATGCGATGAAGCTCGGTCAGGATCTGGCCCTCTTCGATGAAGAATCCGTGGTGGCAGAAATGGGTGAAGAACCGGGCGAGCGGCAGGGACTCGGTCAGATTGCCGTCGGCGATAGGTGCGGGGTCCGGTTGGAAGGTCGAGGTTCGTGCCGAAAAGCGCTTCAGCGCCAGCGCAGCCGGACCATGGATGGCAGGGGCGGGATCGGCCGTGCGCGCGGCATAGGCGGCCAGCAGATCGGGCTGTTCTTCGACCGGTATCGCCGCGACCAATTCCTCATAGGCATCTGGAAAGAGCGCCTTTGTGCCGTGCCACCACCAGGCGATTTCCTCGGCACGGCCGGTGAACACGCCGCGGAGGCGAAAGCCGAGGCAGCGGGCGGGATGCGCTTCGCCGTAAAGCAGCGCCAGGCAACTGCCCCACGAGCCTCCCGCAACGGCCCATTGCTCAATGGCGAGATGGTTGCGTAGGCGTTCAAGATCGGCGACCAGATTCGGCGCATGATTGCCGTTCAGGTCGCCCCACGGTTCGGATCGGCCGCAGCCCCTTTGGTCCAGCAAGATGGTGTGGAAGAAGGCGGGGTCGAAGAAGCGGCGATGCAACGGTTTGACGCCGCCGCCCGGACCGCCATGCAGGACGACGATCGGCACACCCGACGGGTTGCCGCAACTTTCCCAATAGATGCGATGGCCATCGCCGACCGGTAAATGGCCCGACTCGAAGGGGGCGACTTCCGGATAAAGCGCTGATTCAGTCATGGATACGATCCGAAGCTGTTCGCGGATGAATCGGTAGCATTTCCAAAAGGGTTATGCCAGCGTTGCGATAGATCCCAGCTTCAAGTCTGGAGGAAATCGACCGTGTCGCCTTGAAAAATCGCGCAGGTGAGGCGGCCGGTATGAAAGGCGCCGGTATCGATGCCGATCCGGTTGGTCTTGATCTCCGGGGCGGGGGCGATGGTGTGGCCATGCACGACAATCACGCCGAAATCGGCGTCGCTGCGCAGGAATGGTTCGCGGATCCACAGTAAATCATTCTCGCTTTGCGCCTCAAGCGGAAGGTCGGGCCGCAGGCCGGCGTGTACCATCAGAAAATCGCCTTCAAGATGGCCGAGCCCCAGGGCGCGATAGAAATCGAGATGGCTTGGCGGCAGCTGGGTACGCAAGACTGCCTGTGCTGCGAGCAGGGCATCGACGTCGAAAATCTCGCTTGGGGCGGTCAGCCCATAGCTGGCGAACGTCGCGACCCCGCCAAAGCTGAACCAGTCGGGGCCGATCGAGATATCGTCGAGAAAGCCCAGCAGCGCCTGCTCGTGATTACCCCGAAGATGAATGCTCTCGAATCCGGGCAGCGGGTGTTCGGTCAGAAGATCGACCACGCCCTTGGAATCGGGGCCGCGATCGATGTAATCACCGAGATAGGTCACGACCAACCGATCGGCGGTCGCCCGATCCGAATCGGCCAGGATCAGCCGATGCATTGCAGCCAGTAGGTCCGCACAGCCATGGATATCGCCGACGACGTAAAGCCGTGTCCCGTCCGGCACGGCAGGCCGACGAATCGGCGGGTCGGTGGTCTCCACCCCGATCAGCTCCGGGGCGCGTGTTTGGACAGGATGCGTTGCAAAGTGCGCCGATGCATTTTGAGCCGCCGTGCCGTTTCCGAGACATTGCGATCACATTGCTCGAAGACGCGCTGAATATGCTCCCAGCGCACGCGGTCGGCCGACATCGGATCTTCCGGCGGCGGCGGCAGGCCATCGCTGCGGGTCAGCAAGGCGCGCTCGACCGCATCGGCATCGGCCGGTTTGGGTAGGTAATCCAGGGCGCCGGCCTTTACCGCGGCCACCGCGGTCGCGATATTGCCGTAGCCCGTCAGCATGACGATGCGGGCATTCGGGCGCGCGGTGCGGATCGCGCTGACGATATCGAGCCCGCTGCCATCGCCCAGCCGCAGATCGACCACGGCGAAGGCGGGCGGCACGGCCTCGGTCGCGGCGACCCCGGCGG
>JBAVTK010000100.1:0-4843 GCA_049696095.1 Aliidongia sp.
ACCGAGCTCCCCAAATACAATTCCGAAGGGGTGTTCGAGGAGATCTACATCGCGGCTGTCGGCACCACGCTGGCGTCGGCGGATGTGATCATCGGTCCCCTCGTGCAGGCTGGCCTGTTCATCACCAGCGTGAAAGCGGCGGTGGATAAGCTGGATAGCGCCGGCTCCGGCGCGCTGACGTTCGAGGTGGGCTACATCAACGCGGGCACCACCACCGCGGCAGCGTTCATCGCGACCGGCAATACGACGGGTCAGGCGGGCGGCATCGCGTCGGCGAACGTGCCGGCGTCCTACGGCCAGACCTTCACGAACAATGTGACGATCGTGGCCACCATCACCAACACGGCCGGGACCGCCGTTGCCGGTAACTTCCGGCTCGGTGTTGCCTCGACTGCGACGCCGTAAGGAGTACGACATGGCAAAGCCAGCACGTTTCAAGGTCGGCAGCAGCGGCTCCGGCAAGCATACCGAGGTGGTCGGAACCGGCGAAGGCATGGGTGGTCCCGCGTCGAGGCCGTCCGAGATGGGGCCGCGGATTGGCGCCGGTGTACTCGGCCGGGTGCGGCCGGAGTATGACCGCGAGGCAGAGCGCGAGGGCGGTGGGCGCCCTCGTATGCCGAAGAAAATGCCGACTTATAGTGAGGAGTAGTGGCCCGTGTCGCTGGCGCTTGCTATGCGCCAGTTGCTTTGGCGCGACGAGGCTGATCGGGCGCTCCTAGCGGAAGAAATTTCGCGGCGGGTAGCGGCCGAGGCTCTGCGGGAGACTGTGGTCGTGGAGGATGTCAATGCCGATTGTTGACATTACCTACGAACGCGATCCGGCCAGCGGGCAGATTCTCTTCGACGCCAACGGTTATCCTCTCTACGGAGCGAATACGGGCGCCAACACTTACGCGCAACTTCAGGCGCGCATCGCGAACGAGGTGCTCGGTTCGCCGACGATAACCGACATTCAGAACGCGATCAGCGACGCGATCCTGGAATACGAGCGCGAGAGTTTCGACTTCAACCAGATGCGCTATTTCGGGGATGTGACGGGATCGGGCAGCGATCTGGCGACGGTGCAGGGAAAGGAGTTTTACAGCAACCAGGACCTGCCGGTGCTGGTGAACTACCCGCATATCAGCAGCATCGTTGTCCTAGCATTTAACAATCGGTATCCGTTGCTTTCCCGTAGCATTTCCTGGATAGACGACCAATCAATTTCGACGACATGGCAGGGATTACCTTCTGATTGGTGCTGGCAGGCTGGCTCCATCCGGATTTACCCGGTTCCTGACGCGGTGTATCCGCTCATCATCAACGCGACGATGCGGTTTGCGCCGCTGGTCAATCCGGCGGACTACTCGGTTTGGACCAATCGGGCGGAGAAGCTGATCCGCATCGAGGCTAAGCGGCTGCTGTTCCGTGACATCATCCGCGACGCCGAGCAGGTCACGTCGATGGAAAACGAGTTGATGGGTAATCCGCAACTCGGGCGCCGTGGGATTTTGCAGATGCTACGGGGCGAGGCGTTTCGACGGGGGCAGGGGTCGGGGAAGATCCGGCCTTCTCGGGGATATTTCTAGTGCCCCAAGAAATTCTCCCCATGGCGGAATTTTGTCCCGACTTACCGGACCTTGCGGAAGCGACCTCGATCGCCGTCAACGTGATCCCCATCACGCCGCAATCCTATGGCCCCTTCCCGTCTCTCGCGCCCTACAGCACGAATGCGATGGATGGCCAGTGCATCGGTGCGCTCAGTGTCCAGGGCGACGATCTGACGATCTACCTGTTCGCGGGCACCGCGGATAAGCTCTACGAGATGACCGCGACGACGCCGACATGGGGCGATGTGTCGGGAGGGTCGTATTCGACCGCGCAGGGCGACAATTGGGAATTCGACCTGTTCAACAATAGCATCGTTGCGACGAACTTCGGCAATCCGATGCAGTCGTTTGCGCTCGGTGTGAGCACGACGTTCGGGCCGTTGTTCACCGCGCCAGCTTGGACGGTTGCTACTGCCTACGGGACCATCGGGGAACTCGTTCTGGCGAACGGGAATCGCTACATCCTCACCCAAGCGGGGACATCCGCAGCGACTGGCACGGGGCCGTCAGGGACGGGCGCCGGCATCGTTGATGGAGCGGTCGCAGGCTCGGCGTGGATGAACTCGACGGTGTATTCCACGATCGGTGAGGAAGTCAGCGCGAACGGGAACATCTATTCGCTGGCCACGGCGGGGTTATCGGCGGCATCTGGCACTGGGCCGACCGGCGTGGGCACTGGCATTTCTGATGGCGTCACTGCAACGGCCTGGGCAACCTCGCATAGCTATCCCACGACGGGCGTGTTCGTGCAGAATGCGGGAAACATCTACATCCTGATCACGGCCGGCATGTCAGCCGGCTCGGGTGGTCCCACTGGCACCGGCAGCAACATCTCCGACAATACCTGTGTCTGGGATTTTGTCATCCAGGCAGCGGCGGTGTGGAATTTCTCTGCCACGGCGGCAGCGATCTGGAATTACCAAAGTAGCGCACCACCGCAGGCTCGGCGCATGTGCACGCCGAAGAATTTCCTTATGGTCGGGAATACCGAAGATCCCGTGGGCGGCTTGGGACCGCAACGGATCTGGTGGTCGGCAAACGGCGATGCGACGACGTGGCCCGCACCCGGCAGCAACGCCGCGATTGAGGGGCAGTCGGACTTCAACGACTTCGAGGGAAATTTCGGCGAGATCACTGGCTTGGTGGACAGCCTCGCCAATGCAGATGTTGCGATCTTCTTTCGCCACGCGGTGTGGCGCGGACTGTATGCCGGTCCGCCGGTGGTGTTCGACTTCTTCCCGACCGAGAATGTCCGTGGCTGCCCAGCGCCGAATTCGATCATCGTTCTGGGGTCTGTGGTCTTGTATCTCGGCGAAGACGGGTTCTACACGTTCGATGGCGCGGTTTCGACGCCGATCGGGGCCGATAAGTTTGACAACTGGTTCTTTGCCAACGTGAACCAGGGGTATCTCTTCAACGTCGTTGGCGCAGCGAATGTGCCGAACAAGCTGGCCATGTGGGGGTTCCCTTCGCAGGCGGCGTCGGGCGGTATTCCTGATACGATCCTACTCTATCGCTGGGACATCGGGAGGGCCTCGTATATCTCGGTCGGTTCGGGCGGCGTCGAGTGGATCATGCGCGCGCTCAGTTGGGGCGTGACGATGGATGGTATGCCGGCACTAGGCTATACTGACACCGATACGTTACCGGCATCGTTGGACAGTTCGATCTGGGTGGGGGATGCGGCGGTGATTGCCGCGGTGAATGGCGCGCACGAATTGGCGTATTTCACCGGCCCGAACCTGCCCGCACAGGTAGCGACGCAGACCAAGCAACTCACGCCCGGCCGTCGGACGTATGTGCAGAGCGCGCGGCCGTTAGTCGATCTCTCCACTGGAACGCCCACGATCGCGTTTGCCGCACGGGTGGATTTATATGACCCGGAGACCTTTGGAACTGCGGTTGCGCCAGATGTCTCGGGCGAGTGTCCGCAACGGAGCGACGGACGCTATCACAACGCGCTAGTCCAAATGCCGCTGGGTGCGCTCTGGACGCACATCATTGGGGTGGACACGACTTTTGTCCCGGGCGGCTTCCGGTGAGCGTCGTGCAACCTCCCTCGCGGCCGAACGTCCAGCTTAGCAACGGCGCGCCGACTGATCTCGTCAAGGCTGCGGAGCATCGTCGGCAATTGGCGGAGGGCGTCAATCGCGTAAACCAAGGGCATTTGAATGCGTGCTTGTTCGTGACGCTGGCTGCTAACGAACCCACGACAACTGTTGTTGACTCCCGGATCAGCAAACAAACCTGCGCCAGTTTCATGCCGCAGACGGCCGACGCTGCTGCGGAGATCGCTGGGGGCGCGATGTATGTCGCGTGCACCAACGGGCTGCTGACAATCTCGCACGCGAACAATGCCAAAGCGGATAGGACTTTCACCATGTCGATGATCGGATAGGGCGTGGCAAAGCAATCTATCCAGCAATTCAGCACGACGCCGGCTAGCAACACGGATATCGCTGGTATCAACGTCAACACTGGCTGGCCCCCGTCGAACGTCGGGATCGCCTATCGGACATTGATGGCGTTTCTTGCGGATGCGCTTGTGCCGCTGTCTCTCAGCATTACTAGCGAGACGGCCGTGACGCTCTCGCCTGCGCAGGCTTCGGCGCAATACGCCGTCTACACTGGGGCGCTGTCTGGCGACTGTACAATCACGCTCCCGAGTGCGTTGTTTGTCGGCTAAGTACAGAACGCGACGACTGGCGGCCATAATATCATACTGACCATCGGCGGCGGCACGACGGCGGTCATCGCGCCTGGCAGCGCTTGGTACGTCTACGAGTGTGACGGCGCCGGCATTACCGAGTTGGTCTCCAGCCTTGGCTCTATTTCGCCGGCGATGCAGCCAGTGGTCGCTGCGGCAACGACGGCGATCGCCACGACGCTATTGAATTTCATCGCTAGCGGGGCTGCCGCCGTCGCGCGTCCGGTGTCGGCGAAACTAGCAGATGTGATTTCACCTCTGGACTATGGCGCCGAAGGCGATGGGATCGCCGATGATACCACGGCGATCCAGGCGGCGATTAATGCTATTACGACCGCAGGCGGTGGGACGATGCTGTGGCCATGCTTGCCGTATCGGATCACTCGCACACTGACGGTCAACATCAGCAACTTTGCGATGAATATGCAGTTTGCGACGTTGCTGCTGGATGATCCGACGGGTCTGCTAGACCACATCAAGATCGGCAACGGTGTGACACAGGTAAGCAATGTCAACATCATGGACGGCGTTTTCACCCGAGCGCAGG
>JBAVTK010000101.1:0-12610 GCA_049696095.1 Aliidongia sp.
GGTCCATGCCGGGCAATGCGATCTGGCCGATGGTGCCGCCATTGCCGATTATATCGCGGCGGCGGCGGCGACGCTAGGCGGGATCGATGTGCTGGTCAACAATGCCTCGGGGCTCGGTCCGGGCAATGACGAGGCCAGTTGGGCCGCCAGCATCAATGTCGATTTGCTGGCGACGATCCGCGCCTCGGACGCGGCTTTGCCGCATCTGATCGCGGCGGGCGAGGGCGCCTCGATCATCAACATCTCGTCGATTTCCGCATTTCGTCCGTCGCTGCGCGCGGCCCCCTATGGTGCGATCAAGGCGGCACTCAATCATTTCACCGCGAGCCAGGCGGCCCAGCACGCGCGCAAGGGCATCCGGGCCAATTGCGTCGCCCCCGGCTCGATCGAGTTTCCCGGCGGGTCATGGGAGCGGCGGAAGACCGAGATGCCGGCGCTCTATAATCAGGTGCTGAACAGCATCCCGTTCGGCCGGCTGGGCTATCCCGAGGAAATCGCTTCGGTCGTGCTGTTCCTGGCCTCGCCTCTGGCCCGCTGGGTGACCGGGCAGACCATCAATGTCGATGGCGGACAGTTGCTGGGCGCGTAGTGGCGAGTAAGTCTGGAAGGACTCGTTCGGACGCCAGCAATGTTCCAATGCCGCCTTCATGCCGGCGGTGACGCGCTCGCTGATCAGTGAAGATTCCAGGTCCGCCATGGCGCCGATGATGTGGACCAGGACCCATCGGATCGGTATGGGCGCCATGGCGTTACAATCCTATTGTGTTTTGATGGCAACGCTGGTCGAGCCGTGGCGCCCGCCGGCGGCGTCGAGGAACCGCACGAACACCCGCGCTGTTGCGGGCGCGAAGGCGATGGGGCCGCTCGATTGCAGAAAGATGGAAAAGGTTGGCGTGGCACGGGCGGCATCGTTGAGCGTTACCGCGGCGGCAGGGGTGGCGAGGCACTGGCCGGTGTTCGGGTTCGATTGGCAGATCGTGGCCGTCACCGGCAAGACCGCCGCGCCGGTATCGACCGAGACGGTAATCTGTGCGGTTATGCCGATATTGGCGCTAGCCACGGCAAAGGCACCCGAGCCTCCAACCGGTAGCTCGACGATGCCGTTGTTGGTCGGCGTTGCGGCTAGCGCGATGATGTCGGCAGTTGGTGTGGTTGACATGACCAGATCGACGGTATCGATGCCGGTTACGATGGCGGCCGGAGCGACGCCGTCGCAGTCGAAGTCGAGCGGCATGCCAGGAGCACTGAACGCCGCGCTGCCCTGGAAAGACAGAAGGAAGGTTTGCAAGCCGTCATTACCGGCGATCGTCGCAGGCGTGTTGGGTGTGCCGACCGGCGCATTGGTCATCGGATCGGTCGTCTGATAGCTCAGCGTCAAACCAGCCGGGGCGGTCACCGGCAGGGCCGCGCGGCAATTGTCGAGCGGGGTCGAGCCGGCATTGATCATGCTGGCGAAGATGGTCGCGGTATTACCGAGCATCACCGAGCGCGAGCCGGGCAGGACCGCCGCGAAATTCACCAGCGGGTCGATCGAGAAGACCTTCACACGATCGTTCCGGGTGTCGCCGATGACGATGCGGGCATGCGCCGGATCGATCGCGACGCCGGCTGGGCCGGCAAATTGGGTGTTGGCAGTGCCGGGTGAGTTGGTACTGCCCAGGGTCAGGACGTAGTCATAGGTCAGTGCGTCGAGCACCTGGACCCGGTCGTCGCTGCCGGCGTCGGCGATCAGGACGAGGTTGGTGGTCGGATCGAACGCCGCGGTAACGGGCGTCCCGACATAAAGATTGTCGTCCGGGCTGAGCCCGGCGCCGCCGATCGTCAAGACATAGTCAAGGCTGGTGGCGTCGAACAGCTGAATCCGGCTATTGAGGCTATCGGCGACCATGATCTGGTTGGTGCTGAGGTTGAATTCGGCATCGCGCGGCTGATTGAAATGGCCGTTGTCGCTGCCGGCAACGCCGGTGACGCCGAGGCCGGCAACATAGGTCAATGTTCCGCCATCGAAGATCTGGACCCGGTGATTGCCTACATCAGCGATATAGAGCTGGCCACTCACCGGATTGACATGGGCACTGGCGGGGAAACTGAAATGTCCGGTATCGGTGCCCGCAACCCCGGTCACGCCGAGGGTCGCCAGATGGACGAAGCTCGTGGCATCGAAGATCTGGATGCGCTGATTGCCGGTATCGGCGACGATGATATGTCCGGCCGCGGCGTCGAACCCGACCCCGCCGGGGTGATCGAGATGGGCATTGTCGCTACCGCTGACCCCCGGTACACCGATGGTTGCGATCACGGGCAGCAAGGCCGAGGTGGTGTCGATGATTTGGACCCTGTGATTGCCGCTATCGGCGACGAACAAATGTCCGTTGACGGTGTCGACGGCGCCGGCCACCGGGGTGCTGAAATGCCCGTTATCTGTGCCAGCGACGCCGGCTACGCCGAGCGTTCCCTGATAGGCATAGGCTTGGCCGGCAATCGTGTCCGGGGCGATATAGGTATATCGGTCGTTTGCATTGGTGGTGCTGGTTCCGCCACCTGTCGTCACCGTGACATCGACCGTACCGGCCGAACCGGCGGGAGCCGTTGCCGTGATTTTGGTGGCGCTCACGACCGTGACGCCGGTCGCGGCCGTGCCGCCGAACTTGACCGTGGAGGCGCCGGTCAGATTGGTGCCGGTGATGGTGACCGAAGTACCGCCCGCGGCCGTGCCGCTCGCCG
The DNA here is from genome assembly GCA_049696095.1 of Aliidongia sp. Classification (GTDB taxonomy): domain Bacteria; phylum Pseudomonadota; class Alphaproteobacteria; order ATCC43930; family CGMCC-115725; genus JAXDMU01. The sequence goes on from JBAVTK010000101.1 coordinate 2,725, forward strand.
GGCTGATTGCGGATACGGCCGGTGTCCCTGCCGCTATCGTCACGGAGAGGGTGGTGCTGGTGAAACCGGCATGAGTGGCGGTGCTGCTGTCGGTGCCACCGACCGTGAAGGTGAAGGTGCCGGCGGCATTCGGCGTGCCGGTGATGGCACCGGTGCCGGCGAGTGACAGGCCCGGCGGCAGGGCGCCGCTCGCCAAGCTCGTCGAGAAGGTGTAAGGCGCTTGGCCGCCGCTGGGCGTGAGGTTCTGGCTATAGGCCGCGCCGACCGTCCCGCCCGGGAGGGTAGTCGGCGAGACCGAGATGGTCGGGGGCGAGACGGTGATCGAGATCGCTGCTACCGCGGAGGTCCCGGCGCTGTTGCTGGCTGTATAGGTGACGCTGTCGGCGCCGAAATAGCCTGTTATCGGCGTATAGGAGATCGTCGTGCCGGTGACCAGTGCGGTGCCATGTGACGCCGCCGAGGCAATTGCGAGCGAACTCGCAGCACCACCGCTGAGGTTGAGCGAGATGGCGTCGCCGATACTGTCATAACCGACCGTGGCGCTCGCCGTACCGGCCACGGGCGGCACAACATAGGTATATTGGTCGTTTGCATTGGTGGTGCTGGCTCCGCCGCCTGTCGTCACCGTGACATCGACCGTACCGGCCGAAGCCGGCGGTGCCGTTGCCGTGATCTTGGTGGCGCTCACGACCGTGACGCCGGTCGCGGCCGTGCCGCCGAACCTGACCGTGGAGGCGCCGGTCAGATTGGTGCCGGTGATGGTGACCGAAGTACCGCCCGCGGCCGTGCCACTCGCCGGGCTGATTGCGGATACGGCCGGTGCCGCAAAAGTGGCTATAAAAGTAGATGGTGAGTCATTCTGATAAATAACTTGGCCAGAATTCAGGTCGGACACGGTATTGTTGTCGAACGATCCCGTGCCCGTCACTCCCGAGGCTATCCAAATTCCTTTAGTTGCCGGATGATTGATAACGTTATTCGAAAGGGTAAGAGTTTCGAAAACTGTACCGATTTTGAGGCCAGAACGGCGAGAATCGACGATGGTATTGTTACTAATTGTGACATTGGTGTAGGCGGTTGAATTAGAACCAACATGCATACCATGCCGGTCGGTTCCATTCCAGCCACCGCCCCGGAGAATGACATTTCCTGAAATGGTCGCAGATTCCAATGGTTGTCCGGTAGTACCAAACACGCCGATGTCCATTCCATTATTTGCCGAGGAGTCCGTACACAGATTATTCTGAACAAGAACGTTCTTGCCACCGGCCACCCGCATCGAATTCGCCCAATAAGGCGCGACCGATGTATTATTCAATAACTTCGTGCCATCCATCTGGCTATTTTTACCGCTTGCGCCAGAGTCGGAAAAAGTCGTAACTCCGTCATCACCACTACCGCGGACAAAGTTATTTTGCGCCGTAAGGTTGATCCCCACTTTCGCCGGGTCGGGTGTGTTGCCGTTGTTGAGGTTGATGCCATCCGCCCAACTGTCCGCAACACGGCTATCCTGGATAATGCCGTTGCTGCCACTTAGCCATTGCGCGTCGCTGTGTTGGACCCATACTCTCTCGATCAGCCATCCGTCGCCTTGGGACGATAGCCCGGAGTCGTCTCCACCCGCTCCCCCAACCCCTCTGTATATCGCGTCCGAGTCAATAGAAATATCCCGCAATGTAGAATTAGTACCTATGTTGAGATCTGATCTCCATGGCATAGTGGGTGGAGGGAGAGGAATATTCCTATAGATCATCGAATACCACATTCCAGCTCCGTTCACCGTTACGCCCGTAAGATCCAAGCCTCCGGATGCAAGGCTATTCACCATATATTTGCCGGGCGGAATCCAGACGGACTTTGCCTCTGTTCGAGCATCGTTGATACAATTTTTGATCGCAACGGTGGAGTCCGTCGTGAAATTTGGATCTGCTCCATAATCAACTATTGAAAGTGAATTTGCAGGTTGCGTCAGTGGGGCAGGAACACTTTCCAAATCGATGCAGTCGATATCGTAGACGGGTGAGGTATTCGTGGAATCTTCCTGAAGAGTAATCGTACTGCCGGATGCAATCGGGGTGCCTACTATAAAAGCACGGGATTCATTATAGAAATGGAACGGTGTTCCACCGCCATTTGGATCACGAGGATTTGTTGTGGAATTAGGGTAAACCCATGATTGCTTTGAACTTAACGTAACAGCCTGACGAAATACGCCGTCCACATACAAATCTATCGTGGCGGTCATGCCTACACCGTCCGGGGTATCCGGAATCGAGGCTCGGATCACAATGGTATTTGCGTTGGCAACAGGATTAACCAGTGATACCGATTGACCGGTGGCATTGAGTTCAACCAACGCTCCGCCAGAAGCTTCAAGTTCCAAAGTTGCAATGGCGGGCACAGGAGATCCTAGTACGAAGGACCTGATGGTTGCGCCGCCGCCAAGCGTTCCAGATTCTGCTTCGAGCGTGGTAAAGGGCGTCGTTGCTCCCGCGGCGTGTGCTCCCTGTGCGAGGGGCGTGAGGAGAACCCACCCGGCGATCAATCCGGCGAATAGTTTGCGGTCCTGCACCGCGCCTCTAATCAGCCTGTGAACGTATGAGTGCTTGAACATGCTTGTGAATCCGTCGCAAGTTTGGAGAGCAGGCCGCCATCGCTGGCCGCGGTATGGTATGGACCGTTCGCGCTAGAACCTTTGTCCGAAGTTCGTCAGAAATAGAGTCGAAAAGCACCCCAACACGTCCTTCGGAGCCAAAGTCGCGCATACTATCGCATCCTACCTTTATAAGATAAGAGAAAAGCTCAACGTGATAAATGCATATTTATGAATAAGTCAATGTGCAAAATTTTACACCCTTGTTCAGGTAACCTGAACATACGTGTATAAAGTTATCACAAGGGCATTTCGAATGGCAGGGGCTTTGGAACGAGTGGGTCCAGCAGGTCGTCCGTGTCGAGGTCGTATTTTCCGAAGCGTCGAATATTCTTGCGCATGTATGGGCTGGTCGAGGCGACGAGTTCGGCCGTGACGGGGTGTCCGTCGGTTGCCACGGATGAGAGCACCTCGGTCAGATCGGCAACATTGGAGAGCATGATCGTGTTGGCGACGAGACGTGCGTATTTGAGCTGCTTTTCTTGTTCGACCAGATCGCCGCTCTTGATGACCGGGCCGCCGAAGGTGATCCAGTCGAGGAAATCATTGTAGGACTCGATCTTGGTGGTCTCGGCACGAATGGTCCGGCGGATCTGAGCGTCGGAGATGTAGCGGAGCAAGAACAGCGTCCGCTCGACCCGACCGAGTTCGCGGAAAGCTAGGCATAGTCGGCTTTTCTTGTTGTACGAGCCGAGCTTCCGCGGCTGCATCGAGGGCAGAATCAGGCCGGCCTGGATCGAGAGGACCACCTGCATCATGTCCTGCCAATGGGTCGCAATCAGGTTCCAGTCGATCTCCCGGGTGAAGAGCGCGTCGATATGCTGATAGCGCGCGGATTTGTCCGGACGGTAGAAGACGACGTCGTCTCAGTTGCGCATGCGCGGCATCAGCTTGATGCCGCGGAGCCGGCACAGTCCGAAGACCGGCTCGCTCTGGCCCTGGGTGTCGGCATGCAGCGTGTCCGGCCGGATTACGGTACGGTTCTTCATCAACCCGTCGACGATGTGGATCGCTTCCCAGACGCCGCAAGGGATGAATCTGGTGAACAGCGCAATGTAGTTGTCGGCGATATGGTGATAGGCAATACCGCCGTAGCCGCCATACCGGATGTGCTGGGCGCCGATGAGATTGTTCTCGCGCAGCGGAACATGGGTGCCATCGGCGATTGCCGTTCGGCCGGCACCCCAGAGCTTGGGCAAAGAGAAGCGAGCATAGGCGTCGATCACGTCGCTCATCGCTGCTTCGAATTTGGGCGTATCGATATGCTGCGCATTAATCCGGCGCAGCGTCTCGGCGGCGGCGATGCCGGGGGCGTGACGCGCGGCCTGGCCGGGGCCGAGATTGCAGCCCTATCAGCCCAGTTCGGCTAGTCCATCATCACCACAACCTTGCCCAGTGCCTCGCGATTGGCCAGGCGGGCGATCGCCTCGGCGCCGCGGGCCAGTGGGAAGCGTTCGGAAATTTGCGGCTTGATTGCGCCCTTGGCATAGAGCGCCAGCAATTCCTCGTTATTGGTGCGGTTGCCGTCCGCGTCGCGCTGGCTGAAGGCGCCCCAGAACACGCCGATGATCTGGCAGGCTTTCAGCAGCGGCAGATTGAGCGGGATCCTCGGGATGCCGGCCGGAAAGCCCACGACCAGGAAGCGACCTTCCCAGGCGATCGCGCGCAATGCCGCCTCGGCATAATCGCCGCCGACCGCGTCATAGACGACATCGGCGCCGTTCGGGCCGCACGCCTGCTTGAAGAGTTCCGACAATGCCTTGGCCCCAGCCTTGTCGAACGGCCCGCGCGGATAGATCACGCCGTCATCGGCACCGTGCGCCTTAGCGAAAGCGAGCTTTTCGGGCGACGACACGGCGGCGATCACCCTTGCCCCCGCCGCTTTGCCCAGTTCGACCGCGGCCCGCCCGACGCCGCCGGCCGCGCCCAGCACCAGCAGCGTCTCGCCCGGCCGCAAATGGGCGCGGTCCTTGAGCGCATGATGCGAGGTACCATAGGTCAGGATGAAGGCAGCCGCCTCGTCGAACGGCATGGCAACCGGCATGGCGATGCACCGTGTTGCGGCCACCGCGAGTTGCTCGGACATGCCGCCCGAACCGGTCATGGCGAAGACGCGATCGCCACTTTTAAACTGCGTCACGCCCGCGCCGACCGCGGTCACGATGCCGGCGACCTCGCTGCCCGGTGCGAACGGGCGCTGCGGCTTGAACTGATAAAGGTCTTGGATGATCAGCACATCGGGGAAATTGACGCTGCACGCCTTGACACGCAGGACAATCTCGCCCGGCCCCGGCTGCGGCGCCGGACATTCCTCCAGCACCAGAGTTTCCGGTCCGCCTGGGGCCTTGCTCAAGAGCGCCTTCATCGCTTCGATCCCTTCGCTTGTCTTCGCCATCGGCTGCTCGCGCAAGCATCGCGGCAGAGCGCCGCGACGTCAAGAAACCACAGCTCCCAGGCTTCCGGATCAACGCTGATGGCGACGGTATGGTAGGGTCAGCGAGACCGCGTCGGGGTTTTGCAACTGCCGCTCGGATCGCGAGTCTGGTGAGTGCCGAGCAACCGAGCCCGAGGGTTGCCGCTTTCGAGCGGCTCATGGCAACGGATCGGTTGGGGGTGGTGGCGGGCCGTGCCAAACAACGACCTGTGAACGCCGCATGACCGGGCTGTCCGGCGATCGGCGCACGGGGCGGGAATAAATCCGGCGCTATCCCATTCAATTGCATCGTAGAAGCACCGGAGGGTGGGGCTGCGTTGATGGCGCCCGACATGCTCCTGTCGCGAAAGCTTGATACTATGTCGGCCGTGACCTGCTCACTTCCGACCGCATTTTCAGAAGCCGGTATGGCGTATCGCCATACCCATAGTGAATTCGCCCCGTGGAGCCGCCTGATGAATCTCCTGACCTTGCTGGCCCGCTCCTGCATTGTTGCCCCTTGCTTCGGCGTGATCGCCACGACCCTGGCCGTTGCGGCCGATCCGGATTCGGGCGATCAGCCCGAGCCCGAATGGTACAGCCTGCATGGTCAGGTCACGGTCGTCACCCAATATCACCCGTCCTTCACCTCGCCCTTTGCGGGGCAGAACAGCCTCAATCCGGGCAATCGCGGCAACGAGACGGTCTCAGCCACTTTGTTCGCCGGCATCCGGGTCTGGGATGGTTTGGAATTTTACGCCGATCCGGAGATCGATCAGGGCTTCGGCCTCAGCAACACACTGGGCATCGCCGATTTCAGCAGCGGCGAGGCCTACAAGGTCGGGTCCGCACTGCCCTATGTGCGGCTGCAGCGCGCCTTTGCCCGCTATACGCTGGGCTTGGGCGGCGAGGTCGAGGCCGATGCACCGGGTGCCAACCAACTGGGCGGCAGCCATCTCGCCGACAACCTCACCTTTACGGTCGGCAAGTTCAACATCACCGACCTGTTCGATACCAACAGCTACGCGCATGATCCGCGCGGCGATTTCCTCAATTGGGGCATTCTCGACGGGGCGGCCTTCAATTATGCCGCCGATGCCTGGGGCTACACCTATGGCGGTGCCGCCGAATGGACGCAATCCTGGTGGACGCTCCGGGCCGGACTCTTCGACCTGTCGCGCGTGCCCAATTCGCCGATGCTGGTGCGCGGCTTCGGCGAGTTTTCGACCGTGGCCGAATTCGAAGTACGCGAGAATTGGCTGGGGCCACCAGGCAAGGTCAAATTCCTCGCCTTCGAGAATTCGGGCAACATGGCCAATTACAATGACGCGGTGCGCGCGGCACTCGGCACCGGCCTGCCGCCGAACGTCGCCGATGTTCGGCGCTTCAGCACGCAGCCGGGCGCCGAGTTCAACGCCGAACAGGAAATCATGCCCGATCTCGGCGCCTTTCTGCGGGTCAGCCTGAATGACGGGCACAAGGAGGCCTACGAGTTCACCGACGCCAACCGCTCAGTCTCGGGCGGCTTCCAACTCAGCGGCGCGCGCTGGGGCCGCTCGAACGATACGATCGGGTTGGCCGGCGTGATCAGCGGCGTCTCAAGCGATGCGCGCAACTATCTCGCGGCCGGCGGCCTGGGCATTCTGGTCGGCGACGGGCAATTGCCGAAATACGATCCGGAGGAGGTGCTGGAACTCTATTACAGCGCCACGATCATCGACGGCATCACTTTCGGCGTCGATTATCAGCATGTCGCGAACCCGGCCTATGACCCGTTGCGCGGCCCGGTCGATATTTTCGGTTTCCGGGTCCATGGCGAGTTCTGAGCGCCTTACCGTTTGATCTGTCCGACATCGCGCATGGGGCAATGATGGTCAGCGCGGCGTAAAGCGGGGGCGCGGATGCGACGGCCCGTTCGCGCGCCGCCGGAATTCCGGCGGCGTTCCGGTGATGATACAGGGATCGCTCAGCCCCTTGCCGCCGATCCCGCTCCAACAGATCGACCTGACCAAACTCTTCGGGCCGCCTGTGCTGCCGGTGGGTGAGCCGGCCCCGGCCGCCGGCACTGCCGCGCCCAGCTTCACCGATGGCGGGTTCCTGGACGGGCCGGGGCGTTTTGGCACCTTCCAGGACAACACGCCCCTGGAAGCCGCGGCTCCGCCGTCATCCGATGCCGGCGCCCCGGCCGAACCCGCGGTCCATGGCGGGTTCAGTGGCTATGGTCCGGCCATCCTCGGCCTTCCGCCCATCCTGCGGTCCTTGGTCGGCCTCGGGTCGGACCCGCTTGACGGCCAATCGTCGGCGGCGGCGGTTCTGAACCTGGCCGGCAATCTCGCGGTCGGCGCCGCGGAGGGCGTGGTGAATCTTGTCCCGAAGACCGCGGTCAGCTTGATCAATACGATCTATGAAGGCAGTCGGCTCGAAGCGCTCGGCGAGGGTGGTCACCTCACCCAGGACGAACTTGACCAGATACGGGCAACCAAAGCCATCGACTCGACCGGAACAATCGTGACGCCGGCCAATCCCGTTCAGGCGCTCGGCGAAACTTTCGGCGAGTTTGCCGCCCCGCTTTTTCTGGGTGGTGCGGTCCGGTCCTTGGGACGATTGGCTGTCGAGGGGACCGACGCGCTGCTCGGTTCGCTCACGGAATTGAATGCGGCGAAGGCCACTGCTAAAATCGAACCGGAGTTAATAGCGGCTACGGAGCCGCTGACGGTTGCGCCAAACAGTGAAGCTCGATCACTTGTAACTTCCGAAGGGCAAGCCAATTCAGCGCAGTATGCACAGGTAAAGGAGTATTACGCGTCCCAATATCCCGACTACGTTCCATATTCTGTCGGATCAACTGATGCGAATGCGCGGGCCGCTTGGCAGGTAGCCGACGTTACGGCGCCAATCGATTTTGACCACGTGATTGGCGCCGACTTCAACGCAAAAGGGCTCCCAACGGGAGGCCATAGCCTCGAATATGGGGATGTTCAAATTGTCCCGGGCACCGAATCGCCCCCAAATGCGGTTGGTGTTTATGAGGGTCAGATACAAGTTGCCGATCCCGAAAATCCCGGTCAGTGGATAACAAAAACTAGCAATGGCGGTGTGAATACGATGTTTCCGGCCGATTGGACTGCAGACAGGATAACGGTAGAACTGGATGGTGCCTGGAATGACCCGAATAATTTTGTTATTACGGGGAATCGGTGGAATTCCATTACGCCCTCTGGCGTAAGTGTTCAGGGTTATCTCTTCCCGCGAATTACCGCGTATCCTTTATATTAAGGGGCAGAAAAATGAAGATGAAGATGAGCGTACACCCCAAGGCGGGACTGATCATCGAGTTCTTTGGCGAGGATTCTGAGCGGTACTCGATGTTTTTGGGGGATGCAATTTCAGGTGATCTGACGCGGACGGCGTGGTGCGATAATGTACTGGAAAGAATAGAGGGCTTTAAGGATAGGCACGAGGTGATTCTCCTTTGGGAAGGAAATTCATTTAATATCGAAACGGATGGAAAGGATGTTCGAATAGAATTTCGGGTGGATCTTGATACCAATTCAATATTTCCCCTAAAGGATTTTCAGCTGGCGTTGACGGCATGGAGGCGCTTTATCGATAGCACTCCAGGACCTGGGGCGGAGGCGCATATCGTTTTCTGATACGAAGCCCCAAACAATGTAGAAGTTGGCGTCACGTATGAAGGCCCTCTCTATCGAGCGGTTCCAGCCGAGGGTGACCCTCTGGATATCTCCTACAGCGTCGCCGCCAACGGACGATACATAGCACCAGGCCAAGAAGGTCTATATTTTGCGTCAAACACTGGTACCGTGGAAGCGGAGTTTGTAAATAACGGAAATTCATTGATCGGTAAGGATCTAAACATTTCCCAAAATTCGTCTGTCGATAATCTCTTGGATCTGACCGATCCTGCGGTGCGAGATGATCTTGGCGTGTCGCTCCAGGACTTAACGAGAACTGGCGGCACGCCAGAATGGCGCTACGAAGTCACCCAGCCTCTCGGTGCAAGCGCCAAATTAGAGGGTTACAACGGTATAATAGCCCCATCTGCACGGGCAGATGGGGGCATAAATTTAATTTTGTTCGGACAGGGGGAGTAAAATGACTAGCTCGGGCAATAGTGTTGGGGTTCTGTTGCTTTGGTGACCTGCAAAGACTGCCATTCTCAGTTTCCACGCTTCGAATTCGAAACAGAGACTGATGTCGGTGCCATCGGTTTTTGCTCTGCATCTCCCTGCAACCAGCTAAAGCTTGTGATCGCTGAAACGACGTTGGAGGAATGGAACGCTCTATCGTCCGGTAAGCTTTTGTCTTTGCCGTCCCGGCTGAGCGATGAAGCCGGCGAACGCGATCTTCATGTGTTGCACGTTAAACGAATTGACAAAGGGCCTCAGATTCCAGCGGGGCTGCCGTTTGCCGAATTCCGGAAATTGTATAGGCGCCCGACAGTTATCTACGACTGCCCATGTTGTGGCACCGGGGAAGCGATCGAATCAGAAGAACTGACGGTGACCGAGTTTGAAGCCAGAGGTGGTCATATTCGTGCGTTGGGAAATCTTCATCTCGAACGCTAAACGCTTGTCGACCGCCGGCCGGTGCGCGGCGGCGGTTTGGAGATTTACAACAGGAATTTCGCGCAAATTTGCGACTTTATGGCGCGCGAAGAGGCCCGCCACCGAAAACCGGGCCACGGGAACCTCCGGCCGATATCTTCCGCTTCCGGGGCGCGTGGTAAGTTTTGCTCCCCCTTACCGCCGCACCTGCCCGACATCGCGCACAGCGCCGCGCGCGGCGCTGGTGGTGAGTGC
>JBAVTK010000102.1:0-4725 GCA_049696095.1 Aliidongia sp.
GCCCCAGCGCCAGCCCGATCATCAGCGTCACGAGGATCGGCAGCTTCCAGACGTGATTGAGCACGTAATGCCCCATCTCATGGCCGAGCACGGCCTTGATCTCGGGCAGCGAGGTCTTGTTCATCAAATTGTCGTTGAGCGCGATCCGCGTGGTGTTGAGGAAGCCCGCGACATTGGCGCTGATCCGCGTCGTCTGCTTCGAGGCGTCGAACCATTCGACATGCTCGGTCGGCACCTGATTGGCCCGTGCGAGCGACAACACCGCCTCGCGCGCGGGCCCAGCGGGCAGCGGTGTGTAATCGTTGAACAAGGGCAGGATATAGACCGGTCCGATCAGCGAGCCGAACATCAGAAAGACGAAGACCAACCCGGTCGCCCACGCCCACCAACTGGCACCGGCGCGGCGTATGGCGGCATAGATGATGGTTAAGACCACCGACCCCACAACCAGATTGACCGCGAGACCGACCAGTTGATCGCGCACCCAGCCCGAGAAAGCCTGCTCGGTCAACCCGTACTGTCCCTCGCGGATATAATCGACATAGATTGATCGCGGCAGGTCGAGCACGTATAATGCCAGCAGGAACAAGGCGATGTAAATCGGCGTACTGATCCAGGAACGGCGGCTGACGCGCCTCGACCAGGCGCTCATCCGCTGCGAAGCCCCGGTTACCAGCAGCACGGCGCAGGCACCGATCGTCCACAGCAGATTCCAGAGTTGCAGCCAATAGCCGCCCTCGAAATATTTGTCCGACAGCGCCCGCTGTTCCGGTGAGAGCAGGTTCAGATAGGCCTCGGTCGCCTTGTCGACATCGAAGCCGGGGCCGGGCACGGCCGCTGCCGGGATTTGCAACCCCGGCGGCAGATCGCGCGCGATCGGTTCGCCAGCCTGGGTGGCGCTGCCGAACAGGCCGACCAAGAACACGGCCATCAGCATTATGCGGACCAAGCGTGAACCCATTGTCGAGGCTGTCATATCGCTTCCTGATGCACATGGACGGCGGATACCAGCATTCTGCTGGTTTCACGCCGCGAGGCAAGCGATTGATTCTCGCATCAAGCCCGAAGCGTGGGACCGAGCCGGTCGAGCGGGAAGCCGGTGCCTCGCTCGCGCGACCCGCCATCTTCGTAGCCGTGTAGCCGTCGTCGAACTTACCCAGTCGGCGACCAACAGCCGCGTGCCGGATGTGCCCGGATTCAGCTCCAGCGTGGCGAAAAAAGAGATAGCAACAGCTTTACTATTAAGCGGCTGCGTGATGGGTTATTGCACGCCCGCGGCGGCGCGCGGCCTGGCCCGGTTCGGTGGAAAACGTGCGGTGACACGGGTTCCTCGACCGAGTTCGCTGGCGATTTCCAAATCCGCGTCATGCAGGTCGAGCAATTGCCGAGTCAGAGGCAGGCCGAGCCCGGCACCCTCGTAGCGGCGGTTGAGTTGGCTGTCGACCTGACCGAACGGGGTGAGAGCGATTTCGATGTGGGATTCGCTCATGCCGATACCGCTATCCTCGACCGTGAAAGCGAGGGAGCCATCGGATTCGGTCGACAATGCGACCGTCACCCGGCCACCGGGCAAGGTGAATTTGACCGCGTTCGTGACGAGATTGATCAAAATCTGGCGAAGCCGCCGCTCGTCGGCCCACAGCCAGGGAATTTCGGCGGCCGGCAAAATGCTCAGCGCCACCTGACCCTCGCGGGCGTTGGGGCGGACCATGTTGACGCTGCTCTCGATCACGTAAGCCGGGTCGCAAACTTCTTCGTTGAGTGCCAGATGGCCTGCTTCGGCCCGCGACATATCCAGAATGTCGGTGACCAGTTGCAGCAGATGCAGGCCGCTGCGATTGATGTCGCCGGCGTAATCGCGATAGGCCGCAGACCCGACCGGGCCGAGCAGACCATCGCGGATGATTTCGGAAAAGCCGATAATGGCGTTGAGCGGTGTGCGCAACTCGTGGCTCATATTGGCCAGAAATTTCGATTTGGACCGGCTGGCATCCTCGGCGAAATCGCGGGCCTGGGCATATTCCTGATTGCGCAATTCAAGCCGGACGGTCAGTTGCGTCAGCGCGTCATTGGCCTCGGCCAGTTGGGATTCGCCGAGCCGCATGATTTCGATCAGCCGAACCGCATGCATGTTCCATAGCCCGAGCGCAATGCCGATGGTGGCCAGCGACAGCAGCAGAATGACGGAGTGCTGGCCGGCGCTCGGCACCAGAAAATTCGCCATATCCGGGTTGATCGCGGTCCAGACGCCGCGCCCGATCATGGCGCAGATCAGCACGACGATGGAAACGATCGCGAGCAGATCGGTGTCGAGCCGGTGGCGCCAGCCCGGCCCGAAAAACAGCGCGAGATGCAATGTCAGGAATATCACCTGAACGATCGAGATGACGATGGTACGAACAGAGATGTCGGGTACGACAACGGTAAAATAGGCCAGGATCAGGGTCGAAACGGTGAAGACCGCGATTGATAACCACATCGCCGGGCGCCGCACGAAATGAAGGGCTGTGCCGCAGTAGAGCAGAAGCATGCCGAGCGCCAGAGCGGCATTGGCGACGACGATCGACATCAGATCGGGAATCAGGTCGCGGCCAGCGACCAGAATCTGGCTGAGCGCCAGCGCGCTGAACCCCGCGCTCCAGACCCTGAGATAACGATGGCGGTCGCGCCGCCACAGCATCAGGATGGCGAACGAAAAGACGCTGCCGATCAAGCCGGAAAACAGAAATGTGCTGCGCAGCTCCACTGGTAGCATAGTGCTTCTTGATCTCCGGCTAGATTCCCGATTCAAGCTTGGGCGCGATCCGGTAAACCGGCTGTAAACGAAAGTGCAGCGGGGGGGCACCACTACATCATGTACCGCGGCGGTTTTTGCATGGGAGCATTTTCTCATTACGCTGTCTTGCGAAAATGTTCTAAGCACAGCGTCCCTGTGTTCCCCGTGCCCCGGATCGATCATGAAGAACGCTCTGCGCATCCGCCGCTCTGAAAATTTTGCCGAATGGTACCAAGAGGTTATCCGCGAGGCCGATCTGGCCGAGCATTCCGGCGTGCGCGGCTGCATGGTGATCAAACCGTGGGGCTGGGCAATCTGGGAGAAATTGCAGGAGCGCATGGATCGGCTGATCAAAGCGACCGGCCATGACAATTGCTATTTCCCGCTGTTCATCCCCTTGGAGCTATTGGAAAAAGAGGCGGCCCATGTCGAGGGCTTCGCCAAGGAGATGGCGGTCGTCACGCATCATCGGCTAATCATGAAGGACGGCAAGCTGGTGCCGGACGGCGCGCTGGAGTCACCGCTGATCGTGCGTCCGACGTCGGAGACGATCATCGGCGAGGCGATGGCGCGTTGGGTCAAGAGCTATCGCGACTTGCCGCTGAAGCTCAATCAATGGGCCAATGTCGTGCGCTGGGAAATGCGACCCCGACTGTTCCTGCGTACCTCGGAGTTCCTGTGGCAAGAAGGCCATACCGCCCATGCCACGCGGGAAGAGGCTCTGGAGGAAACCCACACCATGCTCGGCGTCTATCGTCGCGTGGTCGAAGGCGACATGCGCATCCCGGTGATCCCCGGTGCCAAGACGCCGCGCGAGCGCTTTCCCGGTGCCGACGAGACGCACACGATCGAGGCGATGATGCAGGATGGCCGCGCGCTCCAGGCCGGCACCTCGCATTTTCTCGGCCAGAATTTCGCCAAGGCCGCCAATATTCAGTTCCAGGACAAGGAGGGCACGCTACGCCATGCCTTCACTACTTCCTGGGGCACCTCGACGCGGTTGATCGGCGCGCTCATCATGACCCATTCCGACGATGACGGCTTGCGCCTGCCGCCGCGCATGGCACCGCAGCAGGTCGTGATTGTGCCGATTCTGCGCGACGAGGCCGGACGCGATGCGGTGATCGCGGCCGCCAAGGCGCTGGCCGAGCGCATCCGCGCCCAGCGCTATGATGGCGAGGCGATCCGCGTCTTGGTCGACCTCAAGGACGACAGCCCGGCCAATAAGCGCTGGGGCTGGATCAAGAAGGGCGTGCCGTTGATCGTCGAGCTGGGGCCGCGCGATGTCGCCAACGAAAGCGTGGCGCTGACCCGGCGCGACGCGATCGGCGACAAGCGCATCGTGCCGATGGCCGAATTCGTCGCCGAGGCGCCGGCCTTGCTGGAAACGTTCGATCAGGCGCTCTACCAGCAGGCGCTCGATTATCGCACGGCCCAGACGGTTGGCGGGATCGAGACTTTCGCCGATCTGACCCAGCATTTCGGCCAGGAATCCGGCACCGGCTTTGTGCTCGGCAAATGGTCGGGCGACCCGGATATCGAGGAAAAGCTGTCCGAGGTCGGCGTGACGATCCGCTGCCTGCCGCATGAGCAATCGGGCACGGCGGGCAAATGCCTGATCACCGGCGAGCCGGCGGTGATCGATGCGGTTTATGCGAAGGCGTATTGAGCGGCACAGGCCGATAGCCGTGACCCCGCTCTTCACGGCAGGGTTCGGAAATCGGGTAGATTTTTACGCATCGCGGACACATTACGCTTGACGTAGTGTCCGCGATGCGTAAATACCGCGTTATTGCACGATACATCAATATACCTAAATATACCTAGTGCGTTTCGTCATTGATTTCGCGGTTATTTTTCGATTCGATAGCTCGATCCATAATGGTGGAGCGGGTTCATGGTCAGGAAAGAGATCGCCGTAAAGAAATATGTCGTGGATCTGAGCGAAG
>JBAVTK010000103.1:0-2717 GCA_049696095.1 Aliidongia sp.
GCCCTGTGGCGCGGTTACGTGCTCGGCAATTTTGCTGAGGGCGAACTGAAGCCCTTGCCTTTTGCCCAATGGCAATGGGCCAATATCCCGGCGATCCTGGGCAGCATGATCAAGGTCGTGGTTGAAAAGCCGCTGCTCTATGCCGGTTTTCTCGCGACGATCGGGCTGCTGATCCGCCGCCTGCGTCGCGGCACGACCGGCACGGCGACCCGGATTCTCGGCCTGACCGCGGCGACCCTTCTGTTCTATAACGGGTTTCTGGTACTGACCTATATCGGGCATTTCCCCGGTGTGATGAGCCTCGAAGCGCATTCCTATTTCCGCTACAACACGCATCTGGCGCTGCTCACCCTGCTTGGTCTGGTGCTGGCGATAGGCGAGGCGGTCCCCTTGTCTGCCATGCCGGCGCATCAGCGGCGTCTGGCCGGCGGTGTCGCGATCGCGGCGGTGCTGGCGGCACCGATCGGCTTTGCCCAGCGTCTGCGCTTCGACCGGGAGCCGCCGCAGCCGCTGATCTGGACTCTCGCCCGGCAATTGGCGCCGCATCTGGCGCCGGATGATCGGCTGGCCCTGCTGATGCCCGGCGACAATACCAGCACCGGCGTGATGTTGAGTGGGGCCCTGCGCTTTGCCGAACCGCGGCGACAGGATCTCGACCTGCGGGAATTCGCCACGGGCGATCCGGCCGCGGCCCAGGCGGCTGGCTATCGCTTGGCCTTTCTGTCCTGCACCGATGGCAATGGGTTGGGGTTGCCGCCGCATGGCGCGGCCTTGCTGACCTTGTCCGACGATGGCTGGCGTGCGGTCGAATTCTGGCCCTATCCAGAACGGCCGGATAAATCGCGCTGGAATCAGAATCTCTCGGGCGCACCTTTGTGCCACGGCCCGTAATCGCGCGCTCAGAATCGTTCAGAGAATTTCGACCCGATCAGGGGCCGCCTAAATCTCGACCGCCGGGTCGTTGTCGATCTGGCGTTCCAGCACCGCACCCTCGGCGACCGAAAGCCCGGCGTGGCTGATTTGGGCATAGACACGGGCCGAGCGCGACAGGCTGATCGCATCGCCTTCGAGCGCGCCGTGCACGGTGCCGCAGATATGGATTTCGGTGGCGGCCAGCTTGCCGATCACGGTGCCGGTCTGGCCGACCGTGATGCTGTAAGCGGTAATGTCGCCATTGACGATGCCATCCACCTGGATTTGCCCGCTGGAGCGCAGCGTGCCGGTGATGTGCATGTCGCTGGCGACGACCGAGAGTCGCCCCGTCCGGGCCGAAGCCGGGCGGGGACGATCGAGGCCGTTACTTGGTGGCTTTAACGAGCGCAATCGATTGGCCCGCCTGAAGGAATTTCTCCGGATCCTGCGCGACGCCGTTCACCAGCACTTCGTAGTGCACATGCGGGCCGGTGCTGCGGCCGGTCGAGCCGAGCAGGCCGATCCGCGTCTTGCGCCCGAGCTTTTGCCCGACATTCACCGTGATCTGGTTGAGATGGGCGTATTTCGTGTGGATGCCCATGCCGTGGTCGATCTCGACCACCTTGCCATAGGCGGCGGCATAACCGGCGAAGACCACCGTACCGGGCGAGGTGTTGTAGACCGGCGTGCGATACGGCGCCGACAGATCAAGGCCGGTATGAATGGATTGGCGGCCATTGAACGGGTCCGAGCGCGCCCCGAACCGGCTCTCCAACTGAAAATGATCGAGCGGCGCGGTCAAGGGCAGTGTGCTCAGCAGCTTTTGCGCTTCCTCACTCGCCTTGGCATCGGCTTTACCGCCCTCGAGGGCGACGAACGGGCCGCCGACGCTGCCGGTCTTCATGCCGACACCGAAACCGGCCAGAAATTTGTTGAGATCGAAGCCCTCGGCGCTGGCGATCTGCTTGCTCGTCGTCGTGACCGGCTCTTCTGCTTCGTCGGCCTCCGAAACATTGGTGCCGTGCTCGACAGTGCCGCGCTCGGCCTTCTTCGCCATCTTCTGCTCAAGCTCGGCGACCTTCTGGCGAAGGGCGGCGCGCTCGGCGGCGACGCTGCGCTCGACCTGGCCCTTGGCTTCCTGAAGTTCGCCGACCTTGTTTTCGAGCTTGCCCTTTTCCGCAGCAAGCTTGTCATGCTCGGCCTTGAGCCGCTTCTCTTCGCTCGACAGTTGGGCCAATTGGGCCGCCGTCGTTTCATAGAGAGACCGGTTTTCAGCACTTTGATGCGACGCAACCTGAACGCCGTTCTCAAGTTGGTGGACACGCGCCGACAGGGTTGCGACATCGACGGCGGCGGCCGCTTCGGCCGCATCGGCCTCATCGCCACGCGCCTGCCGCTCCAACTCTAGCTGTTGCAGTTTTGCACCAGCTGTGTCCGCAGCTTGTTGCGCGAGCGCCAATTCGGACTTGAGCGCCTGAACGAAAGCGGATTGCGTGCTATCATGCCTCAGAAGCGTGACGTAGCCCGTCGCACTAATGGCGACCACGGCCATCGCCGTCACGGACGCCTGGAGCAGGCTGGGCAGGGTGATGTGGGTGATCTCTCCCCGGCTTCGGATCAAGATCTGTCGTTCGGGGAAAACGCGTTCCCCGAAGCGCAAAAATATATCGATCATGCCCCCTCTTACGCCGTAAGCCAGTTTGAACTTCCTTCCGTCTGCGCGCCGATTCTTAAGTGGACCGGTCGCACAGCGGAAGCGATCTCAATGACGCACCCGCCCGCCCCGACAGCTTCACCGCTACCAA
>JBAVTK010000104.1:0-10697 GCA_049696095.1 Aliidongia sp.
GAAACACAAGCGACCCAGACGGAGACAATATCGCCGGCACGCGAACCGCGTCGCCGCCCGAACGCGGAGCTTGAGCCGGCCGCGGCCGACGCCAAAGGTGCGCAAAGCCGTCTCGCCAGCCTGCTGAAACAGGCCGATTCCCCCCCTGCCCCTCGCCCGGTGCCGCGTGCCGCACCGCCGGCCGCCGCGGAGCCAGCGACACCGCCGCCGGAAACTGCTGAGCGCCCGGTTCCTCAATCGCGTGCCGAGCGCGACCTGCTCCGCGCGCTCGAAGGCCGGAGGTAGCAATGCCAGCACTTCATCGCCTGCTGAAATTGTTGATCGCCGCCGCCTGCCTGATGCTGGCGGTCCGAATGGGGACAGTCTGGCGCGATGCCGGCGCAGCATTCGCGCAGAACAGCCCGGCGCCTCAGACGCAACCGATGGAACCGGCGAAAGCCGCGCCGCCGCCCGCACCGTCTGCGGCCCCCGACCCGCTGAAACCGGCGGCCGCAGCACAGAAATTCTCGCCGACCGAGGTCGAACTTCTGCAAAATCTCGCGAAACGACGCGCCGACTTGGAACAGCGGAGCGAACAACTCGACCAGCGCGAATTGCTGCTGAGCGCGACCGAACAGCGTGTCCAGGAGAAGATCGACCGTTTGCAGCAGATGCAGGCTCAGGTCGATGCCGCACTCGGCAAGGTCGATGAGCAGGAGGAACAGCGGCTGCAAAGCCTGGTGCGGATTTATGAGGCGATGAAGCCGCAGGAAGCCGCTTTGATCTTCGACAAGCTTGAGCAGCCGGTGTTGATGCAGGTCTTGACGCGGATGAAGGATCGGGCGGTCGCCGCGATCCTGCCGCATCTCGACGGCGACAAGGCGCGTGCCGTCACTATTGTGCTGGCGCAACACAAGCAAATGCCCGAGCTCAAGACCAACTGATACTCAATACGATATTTGCGATAGGAAACACGAATGGCAAAGCCTGCGATCGCCGACAATCTGACCAAGCGCCTGGACGGGCTGCGGCACAGCCGACCGACCGTGAGCCGCGAGGAAATCACTCATGCGGTCGATGAGGTCATCTCCAGCCTGACTGGCGCGATGAGCATGAGCGATATCAAGCTCTACCGCGAGCTGGAGGATCTCGCCCGCTTCATCCAATCGGCCAAGCGTGAAATCGCGGCGCTACGCCCGCACGATATTCAAGATGAGCACATCCCGATGGCGACCGACGAGTTGGATGCTGTCATCGCCGCAACGGCCCACGCGACCGGGGAAATCCTCGACCGGGCCGAGGCGCTGGAAAAGCTCGCAGCGACATTACCGCGGGAAGCTGCCGCCGAAATCACCGATGCCGTCACGCGGATTTTCGAAGCCAGCAACTTTCAGGATATTACCGGCCAGCGCATCACCAAGGTCGTCAAGGCTTTGAAATATATTGAAACCAAGATCGATAGCCTGGTCGCGACGTTCGGTACGCGCGAACTGGCGGTGGCACCGGTGCCGGTCGATGAGCCGCAGGGCGATGCCAAATTGCTCCATGGCCCGCAAATGCCGGCGATCGCCAACAGTCAGGCCGAAATCGATGCGATCTTGGCGGAGCTATTCTAGCATGACGAGAAGCAGTAGCGCACGGCATGACGGCATCGTCACGAGGCCGTGAACGTGGCTGCCGATCTGACACCGACAAATGCCGCCGGTCGAAAACTGGGCGCGATCTCGACATTGGTCAGCCTGTTCTTGCTGTTGCTGGTGTTTTTCATCGTCCTGCTGTCAATCTCGCAGGTGCATCGCCAGCGCCTTGATGCGGTGATCGTCAGCCTCGACGATGCGTTCGGCCGATTGCCGTCTGGATTGGGATTGTTGACCCGACCAATCCCGAGCGATAACGACGCAACCCCGGAGGGCTTTGCCCGCGCCGTCGGGGCTCTCATCACCGACTTCACCCCATTGACCGAAACTCCGCGCCGGGTGAGCGGCGATGTATTTCTCGAAATCGACCTCGCGCCGGAACAAGTTTTCCGCACCGGAGACAGCACGTTGCAACCCGAAGCGATAGCGATCCTCGATCGACTTGCCGTGCTGCTGCAACGCCATGTCGCCGGGCAGCATTATCGCCTGACCGTGCGAGAAACGGTCCCGAGCGGTTTTGATCAGACTTTGGCGGGCGAACGGGTTGCCGGCTTGGCCGCAGCCCTCTTTGCCAAAGGCTGTCCGGCCGACGCATTGGCGATCGCCACCGAGTCCGGGCCGGGTGCTGCACTTCGCCTTGATTTCGCGTTGGTCGGCACGGCGACCGAGGCCGATTGACATGATGTCGCCGCTCGACGATCCCGAACTGGAAAGCCCGCGCAACGTCGCGCCCGGCTGGATGATTACCTTCGCGGATCTGCTGTCGCTGTTGCTGACCTTCTTCGTCCTGGTCTTTGCCACCACCACGGTCGAGCAGCAGGATTGGCAACGCGTGGTCGAACCGATTTCGGCTTACTTGACCGGCCGCACAATGACCGCGCCGACCGTCCTGCCAGCACCGGAAACGCGCGCGCGGCTTGATCTGAGCTATGTGTCGACCCTGATCGACCGATTGCTCAGCGAAGACGCCGCTTTGACCGGCACCCATGTATCCCGGCTGGAGCATGCGGTGGTGCTGACGCTGGCGAATAGTGCAACGCCCAACGCTGCGACGCCGCCCTTCGCCGACCTCGCACGCTTGCTGAGCGGTCTTGATAACCGGATCGAAATTCGCGCTCACACCGGGATTGACCCGTCACCCCACGCCGCTCCGATCGCGGATTGGCGCCGCGCTCTCGGGCACGCCCAGGCTATCGCGGCCGAATTGGCGCGACTCGGCTATGACCGACCGATCGATGCGAGCGGGATGGCGGATCTGCCGGACGGGCCGCAGGCAGGGCGGGTCGAACTCGAAATCGGCGATAGTGCCGCGGAGGCGCCTCGTGCCGCGCCTTAAGCTCCTTCTGACTCTTGTCCTTTTTTTGCTGTCCGGCAATGGCCGGGCCGAGGATGCGGTGCCGGTCGAGACTCGGGCCGCAGTGCATCCCGGCTTTGCCCGCCTGGTTTTCGCACCGCCGCCCGGCGGAAAGGCGGTGCCGTTTACCGCGACAAGCGACGACACGACCCTGACCTTGCGCTTCCAGGCACCGATTGCGCCGGTACTCGACCGGGTGCGCGGCGGGCTTGCTGCGTATCTGGCCGACATGGCGCTCGATGCCGACGGCAAGGTGCTCACGGCAAAGCTGCTTCGCCCGATCTCGTTACATCAGGCGGTCGATGGTACCTCGACATTTTATCTCGATCTGATCGATCGGCCGAAGCCGGCCACGATCGGCGAACTGGCCCAGCAGGCCCAGATCCCAGCCCGCGAGGTCAAGCGGCCCGCAGTCCCGATCCGCGCGAGCACCCATGACAAGGGACAGCGCCTTGTCTTCGAGTGGAAGAAGCCGGTCGAGGTAACGACGAGTGAAGCCGAAGGCCGGGGGACAATTCGCTTCAGCGAAGCCGGCAAGTTCGATGTTGCGGCGCTTCCGGCGAGTCTGAAACCGGTCCGGGCGAATCCCGACGGGACCGATGTTAGTGTGGCGCTATCGCCCGGCTGGCATCTCCGCTCAAGCCGCGAAGGCAATCGCATCATTGTTGACACAATGCCGCCGGAGCCGCCGCCCCCAGCCGCGGCCGTGCCGCCGGTCGTTCCGCCGCCTCCGCCGGTTCCAGTCGTCGCACCGCCCGCCACACTGGCGCCGCCGCCGGAGCCGGCCAACGCCGCGGAAATCACCGGTACTCTTGGTCACGCCACGGATCGGACTGGCGCCAATCCGCTCCAGATCCGCTATACCCTGATTGATGACGGCGTCTCGCTGCGGTTCGAGTGGCAGCAGCCGACGGCAGCAGCAGTATTCCGCCGCGGCAATGCCGTATGGATCGTGTTCGATCAGGCGCAGAAACTTGATTTCAGCGATTTCCAGGCCGAAAACTGGCCGGTCGTGACCGCGATCGCGCAGCAACCGAGCCGCAGCGGCACCGTCTTGCGCCTGAGCGTCTGGGCCGGTTTCAGTCCGGTCGTGCGGCGCGCGGGTAATAGCTGGATCATCGGATTGAAGAGTCAGGCGCAGCGGCCCGATGCCCCGGTCGAAGCGACGGTACGGAGCGAAGGGACGAATGTTTCCCTGATCTATCCCGTGCTCGAACCGGCCGGTCCGATCAGCATGACCGATCCGGATGCCGGCGACGTGATGGTTGCGGTGCCGCTGCCCCGGCTCGGTCAAGGTGTCGACCAAACCAGCGATTATCCGGATTTCCGCGCGCTGGCGACCGCCCAGGGATTGGTGTTCCGCCCGGTCGCCGATCAATTGGTCATCCGCTCCAAACCGGCCGAGGTGGAGATCGCCGCACCAGGCGGGCTTTCGCTGTCGTCCGAGACCGATCGCCAGGCGTTGCGGCGCGGTCTCACGGCAACCGGGAACCTGTTCAAGCTCGCCGATTGGCAAGGCCCGACCAATCTGGATTTCACCCAGCGCCGTCAGGGTTTTCAATCGGCGATCGCCGCGGCACCCGAACCGGAACGACCCAATGCCCAGCTTAACCTGGCGAAATTCTATTTCGTCAATGGCATGGCGGCCGAAACGCTGGGTGTGCTCAGTGCGATCGAGCATGACACGCCGGCATTGGGCGAAGAGCCGACGGTTCGTGCCTTGCGCGGCGCGGCCGAAGATTTGACGGGACGGCTTGATGCCGCCCATGCCGATCTCGGTGGCCGTGACCTTGATGATCGGTCTGATGCCGAATTGTGGCGTGCGATGCTCGCCGCCGATCAAGCCGATTGGCCGGCCGCCGCGACTGCCTGGACCAAGGGCAAGGCCGCCCTAGCGAGCTATCCACCTGTCCTGCACCGCCGGATCGAACTCAAGCTGGCCGAGGCGCTGTTTCGGGTCGGGCAAAAGGACGAAGCCGACGCGTTGGCGGCAGCTGTGCTGACGGAAAACCCGACGCCGGGCGAGCGTGACCTTGCCACCGTCTTGCAAGGCCGACTCGCCGGGGAACGCGGCGACGTCAAGAAGGCGCTCGATCTGTGGACCGCGGTCGCCCAATCGCCCGAAGCCGATCTCGGCCGCGCCCAGGCGAGTTTTGCCCTGGCAGTCACCAAATATGGTCAGGGAACATTGTCGCGGCCCGACACGATCGCCGCACTCGACCGGTTGCGCTTCGTGTGGCGCGGCGATGATTTTGAGGCGCTGGTGCTGCGCAAGCTGGCCGATGTCTATATCGCCGACAATGACTATACATCCGGATTCGATATTCTTCGCAAGCTGATCCAATCATTCCCGGATACACCCCTGGCACGCGATGCCGCCGATCAGATGCGGAAATATTTCGTCGATTTGTTTCTGGGGCCAGCCGCCGAATCCGTGCCGCCGCTGAAAGCCCTGGCGTTCTACGACGATTTCAAGGAACTGACTCCACCCGGCCAGGATGGCGACGCCATCATCCGCAAGCTGGCTGATCGGCTGGTGTCGGTCGATCTGCTCGACCGCGCGGCGGCGTTGCTCGAAAATCAGGTAACGACCCGACTGACCGGCGCCGACCAAGCCAGGGTCGCCGCGCAGTTGGCCTTGGTGCGCCTATTCGATCACAAGCCCGAGGCGGCGGTCGCCGCCCTCGACCTACCGACTACCGGCGATTTACCGCCCGAGCTTCAGCGGCAGCGCACCGAGTTGCGGGCACGGGCCGAATACGAACTCGCCAAGCCGGATGATGCATTGAAGACGCTGGCCGACGACGACAGCGCCGATGCGGATCGGCTGCGGGCGGACATCTATTGGCGCAGCCATAATTGGACAGCAGTGGCGACATTGTTGCAAAAGAACCTTAAATCACCGACATCCGACAACATGGTCGATGCCGAAACCGCCGGGGCCGCAATCAATATCGCGACCGCCATGGTGCTCGGCAACGACCGCACCGGTCTTGAGCAGTTGCGCCAGACTTACGCAGCGGCGATGGACAAGACACAATTCAAGGACGATTTCCGGATCCTCGCCGGCAACGGTGCGACCGGCGGCAATATCCGAACCGTGGCGGATAAGGTGGCCCAGATCGGCGATTTGCAGAGCTTCATGACGGCCTATCGGCAAAGACTGGCCCAGGAAAAGCTGAGCGCGATCAACTGATCGCGAAGGTCACCCAATCGCCCGGCCGCATTGAACAACGGCCTGGATATGGTAGTCCTTTGGCTATGATCACGGTCTCTTCCAAATCCCTGCTCTTCGTCGTCACCGAGGACTGGTATTTTTGGTCCCATCGGCTGGCGCTGGCGCGGGCGGCGCGCGGTGCCGGCTGGCGGGTTATCGTCGCGACGCGGGTCCAGGCCCATGGCCCGCGGATCGAGGCCGAGGGATTTCGGCTGGTTGCTTTGCCCTGGCGGCGCGGCGGCGGGTCGGTGCTAGCCGAGCTTCAGACGATATGTCGGCTTTATTGGTTGATGCGGCGCGAGCGCCCCGAACTGGTTCATCTCATCGCGCTCAAATGCATCGTCTATGGCGGCATCTCGGCCCGGCTCGCGCGCGTCGCGGCGCGGGTCTCGACGGTGGCGGGGCTTGGCTTCGTCTTCACCTCGAAAAGCCGCAAGGCGCGGCTGCTGCGTCCGATCCTGCGGCAGGCATTGCGCCTCGCGATGGCCGGGCCGGGCAGTCTGGTGACGGTCCAGAACCCGGACGATGGCCGGCTGCTCGCCGAGGGAATCGTCGACCAGGCGCAGATGAGCCTGATTCGCGGCTCCGGGGTCGATGTCGAATTGTTTTCCCCGGCGCCGGAACCCGGCGGCGTGCCGGTCATCGCCATGGCCTGCCGGTTGGTCCGTGACAAGGGTGTTGCCACTGTGATCGAGGCGGCGCGGCGCCTGAAAGCGGCCGGGATCGCGGTACGAGTCCGGTTGGCCGGGGCGATCGATCCGGAGAACCGCGACGCCCATTCGCTTGAGGAGCTTCAAGGCTGGGTTGCCGAAGGGCTGGTCGAATGGAATGGACCGGTCGAGGATGTGCCGGCCTTATGGCAGAGCAGTCATATCGCGGTCTATCCCTCGGTCTATGGCGAAGGCATTCCCAAGACACTGCTCGAAGCCGCCGCATGCGGCAAGCCGATCGTCACCACCGACATGCCCGGCTGCCGCGAAACGGTCGAGCACTCCATCAACGGCTTTCTGGTGCCGCCCGGCGATGCCGACGCCGTTGCCGCAGCGTTGCGCCGATTGATCGAGGATCCGGCCCTGCGCAGCGGCATGGCCGAGGCCTCACGCGCCAAGGCGCTGGCCGAATTTGCCGACACGCGGATCGTGGCCGAGACCTTGGCGGTCTACCGCCGGGCCACGGGAGGCAATACGCCCGCACCAGAAGCGCGCGCTTAATTCTCCTTCGGCGGCTCGACAATGGCCGGTGTGGCTGACGGTGGGGCCAGATGGGTGCGAGGCGGGAGTTTCTGATCGGCCAAGCATTGGTCGGTCTGGCCATCGCGCTTTTGCAGCGAGGCCACATCATGGTCGGGGAAGGCCTTGGTCGCATCCTCGACGCATTTGTCGACGGCCCGCCATCGGGCGAAGTTGCGGCTTTGTAGTGTGTTCGTCTGCGCGAGTGCCTGCGTTGCAGCAACAAGCGCGAACAGGATGCCGAGACCGGCCCGAACGAAATGCTGCATCGATGGTCTCCCGATTGCGGATTCATAACGTAGCAGAAGAAGTGCTTCCGACAATTCGGTCATGCCGCCGGGATTGCCTTGGCCAGGGGCGGCGCTTTGGCGTGGGTACGCCGGGGCAACGAAATGGTCATTGTCGTGTGTTCGCCAAGATCACTCTTGGCCTGAACCTGCCCCCGATGCTGCCCGGTAACGATTTCATAGGCGATGCTCAACCCCAGCCCAGTGCCGACGCTCGTGGGTTTGGTGGAAAAAAACGGCACATAGATCTTGCCGAGTTCTTCGGTGGTCATGCCTTTGCCGTTATCCGTGATGCGAACTTCGACCGTATCATCATCGCCGCGGGTCATAATGCTGACCGACGGCTCGGCCTTTGCGGCCTGGTCGGCGTCTCGATGCAGCACGGCATAGAACGCATTGTCAAAAACATTCATCAGCACTCTGATAATATCCTGGTGGCTGATCTCGACAGAGCCAAGCCTCGGCTGGAAATCGCGTTCGATCGTCACCTGAAAGTCAGGATACTTGCCGCGTGCGTGGTGACGGGCCAGCGTCAGCGCTTCCTCGACGATTACGTTGAATTCAATCAGTTGCCGCTCACCTTCGCCCTCAGGTCGGGAATGCAGCATCATGATGCGGACGATGCCATCGGCATATTTGCCATGAGAGCGAATCTTGCTGAGATTGCTCTTTAGAAACCCGAATGCCTCATCCTGTCCGGCGCGGTCACCCGTATCGAAAGCGTGCTTCAGCTCGTCGCATATCGCCAGCGATATTTCGGAGAAATTTTCGATAAAGTTCAGCGGGTTCTTGATTTCATGAGAGATTCCGGAGGTCAACTGGCCGAGCGATGCCAATTTCTCCGCTTGGATCAGCGTGGCCTGCGTCGCCTTCAGCTCGACAAAAGCCCGCTTTGTCTCCGCCTCGCTTTCTGAAATCGTGCGAACGAAGAAATCAAGCGCCTGAGCCATTTCGGCGATCTCGTCATGGCCCGTGGTATCGATCGGGGTTTTAAGGCCTGCTTGGCGGCCCTGCATACTGATTTGCAGCCGGCGCAGGCGATTGATCACGCTCCGTGATATGTAAATCAGAATGACGCTCGCAGCGACAAAGCCGGCAACGACGATGAGAAACAGGCTGCGGGCGGTGCGCCGGGTGCTCTCGCTGGTCGCGGCACCAAGATCGAGTGCAGCCTGCGTGATCCGTTCTTGTGGTCCAGAGACCGCCGCGACCAACTGATCGGCCAGCCGCCGATTACGTTCCAACGCCAATTGCTCGGTCCGCGCCGCCTCAATCTGCTGCGCGCGCAGATCGAGCAATCCTCTCTCATGAAGCCCCAGGGTCGCGAGTTCCATCACGATGTTCTGCGCGGCAACCCGCTCGGTTTCCGGCAAAGCGCCGACGCTACGGCCGATACGGTCGATCGCATCGAGCAATTGGATACGAATCGAATCGAGGGCGCCACGGTTCTGGCCATCAAACGCGGTCAGGAGCAGCGAGACGATTTCATTGCTTTGGCCGAACCAGCCTTGAGCAGCGATCTCGCGATCGAACAATTGCCGGGCCGTTGGCCTGCTGGATGACGATCCGGCCAATGTCTCGCGGATTTGCCCAACCCCGCCATCGCTGGAATGGTCACCTTCAAGCACTTGTACGCGTTCGCGCAATTGACGCAGTTCCTGGGCAAGGTTCTGCATTTGCTGATCTTGATCGATTTTGCGTTCGACCGCGGTATCCAATTCGCCTAGATTTTCAACAAGCTCGGTCTGGACCTGGGTGATGGCCGCCGATTCCTGAGTGCCGAGACCAAAGCGCTTCAAGGCGTCCAACTGTTCGTCGATCGACGCCTTCTGGGCGGTGATGCGCAGCATCAGGCCGTGCCGCTCATACTGGCTTTCAGCAACGATCAGCGCAGGAGCCGTCGCCACCAGCTTTTGCGTTTGCTGCACCAGGGCTGCACTTGACGCCAGCGCCGGCAGATGCTGCTGCGCCACCTCGTCCAATGCGCGTTGGTAGGCGTTGAGCGCGAACAGGGCAAGCAGCCCCGCTCCGGCCGTCAGCAGGACCAGACTGGTCAGCCCGGCGAGCAGCCGGAACGTGATGCCGAAACGGAACCTCTTCATCGCCAACCCGTGAATCAAGAACGAGCATCAGGAAAGATGTGACCAATGCCAGCAATGCAAGATAGTACCGCTCCGGGGTTGGCGCAGAGCTTGCCCCGGAAGACCCTAATTTTCTGAAATGGTGCCGAGTGCAGGATTCGAACCCGCGACCTTCAGTTTACAAAACTGCTGCACTACCACTGTGCTAACCCGGCATCCGGCTTATCGAGGCATCCCCAATTGCAGGGTATTGCGTGATCCCGGGCGAAGATAGTGGGCACCGCGACGACAATCAACGGCTTTCGATCAAACGCCGCGACCGCGGCGGCCGAGCACGCCCGGCGCCACGACATTCCACATGGATGGCGCCTATGCAATGGGAAAGGCTCGACAAGCGGAAACACCTCTGCTAAATCCCGCCGCCTTGGTGCGGGCGTTTAGCTCAGGTGGTAGAGCAGCTGACTCTTAATCAGCGGGTCGTAGGTTCGAGCCCTACAACGCCCACCATTCCAAACAGTTGGAGAGTTTGGATTTTTGACCCAGGCTCCGGCGGCGGCAAGCCGCGGTTAGCAAAACTGGTCGACACTTTTTACCACTCGGGACAGTGCTGGCGTCGAGATGATCGTCGATCTGCGCCGCATCGAACCGGGTGACGGCGCGGCCGGGGAACAGATGGCCGAGCAAACCGGCCCGCGTTTCGTCGGGGACGGCTGGCGCACGCACCGGTAAGATTGGCGCATGAGACTCTTCTTCCGCTCGCCACCCCCCGCCCCGGCCGAGCCGATCCCGCCGCTCGAACTGCCCGATGGCACGCATCTGCCGGTCATGGTCCGGTACAGCACGCGGGCGCAGCGGATAGCATTGCGGCTGCGCCCCGCCCATCCGGGGATCGAATTGGTGCTGCCGAGCGGCG
>JBAVTK010000105.1:0-12297 GCA_049696095.1 Aliidongia sp.
TACCCCCGGTGCGGCCTACGCCGTCGCCCGGTTCGCACCCACCTCGATCGACCTTGTGCCGCCGGGCGGGGCGATGGCGGCAACCGCGCTGCTGCCCATCGCGGCGCTCCGGCTGCCGGCCGAGATGGTGGCCGGGCTGCACCGTCTGGGCTTCGAGACCGTCAGCGATTTGAGGCGGGTGCCGCGCCCGCAATTGGCGCTCCGTTTCGGCAGCGAGCCAGGGCGGCGGTTGGATCAGATCAGCGGCCTATTATACGAATCGATCGATCCGGTATTCGAGCCCGAGGCGATCCGGCGGCGCCTGTCCCTTGCCGAACCGATCCTGACTGCTCCCGCTCTACAGATCGGTATCGAAAGGCTGGTTGCACTCCTGGCGCGGGATCTGGCGGAACGAGGGCTGGGCGCGCGGTGGGTCGATCTGATCTGCGAACGGGTCGACAGTACGCGCCAAGCCATCCGCATCGGCCTCGCCCGGCCGACCCGCGATGCTGCCCATCTCCTCCGGCTGCTCGGCCGCCAGATCGAGAAAATCGAGCCGGGCTTCGGGATCGAGGCGATGACCCTCGCCGTGCCGCTCGCCGAGCCGCTGCGGCCGGAAACAATCGGCCATCTAGTGGAGCATGCGCCGGAAACACGGGAGCTTGCCGCCCTCATCGACGCGCTCTCGAACCGGCTGGGGGCCGACCGGCTCTACCGGGCCGCGGCGTTTGAAAGCGACGTGCCGGAACGGTCGGTCCGCTTCCTGCCGCCACTGGCGCCGCCGACCGGCGTGACCTGGCCGTCCGATCTGCCACGGCCGTCCCGGCTGCTGGCCCGGCCGGAGCCGATCGAAACCACAGCGTTGCTGCCCGACCGCCCGCCGGCGCAATTCGTCTGGCGCCGGGAACGGCATCGGGTGCGCCAGGCCGACGGGCCTGAACGCATTCATGGTGAATGGTGGCGTGCCGATCGCGAAATCGATGCTTTGCGGGACTATTTCAGTGTCGAGGATGACGCCGGCGCCCGGTTCTGGCTGTTCCGCACCGGCATCGACAATGAGGCCCGCTGGTTCATGCATGGCCTGTTTTGAGCAGGAGATGATCGGTGCGCTACGCCGAACTGCAAATCACCAGCCATTTCAGTTTTCTGCGCGGTGCCTCCGGTTGCGACGAACTGTTCGCGGCGGCGGCGGCACTCGGTCTGTCGGCGCTGGCGATCACCGACCGGAACTCGCTGGCCGGCATCGTGCGGGCCTATGAGGCATCCAGGGAAACCGGTATCCGGCTCGTCATCGGCTGCCGTCTCGATCTGGCCGACGGCACCGCCATGCTGGTCTATCCGACCGACCGTGCCGCTTATGGCCGGCTGTGCCGGCTCTTGACCATCGGCAAGGGCCGGGCCGGCAAGGGCGCCTGCCATCTGACCTGGGATGATGTTGTTGAATGGGGCGCGGGCCTGCTGGCGATCCTGGTGCCGGACGGCACCGGAGACATCATGGCCGGTCAGCTTGCCCGGCTGCGCCGCGATTTCGGCGACCGGGGCTATCTGGCGCTGACGCTGCACCGC
The DNA here is from genome assembly GCA_049696095.1 of Aliidongia sp. Taxonomy (GTDB): domain Bacteria; phylum Pseudomonadota; class Alphaproteobacteria; order ATCC43930; family CGMCC-115725; genus JAXDMU01. Next base: position 1,546 of record JBAVTK010000105.1, read on the forward strand.
CGGCCGGGCGACGCGGTGCGGCTGGCGACGCTCGAACGCATGGCGCAGGAAGCCGGCGTGCCGGCCATGGTCACGGGCGACGTGCTCTATCACGCGCCCGACCGGCGCATCCTCCAGGATGTCGTCACCTGCATCCGCGCGGGCCGCACCATCGAGCAGGCGGGACACCGGCTGGAACGGCATCGCGATCGGCATCTCAAATCGCCGGACGAGATGGCGCGTCTGCATGAGCGCCATCCGGACGCGGTGGCGCGCACGCTGGACTTCGTCGAACGTTGCCGCTTCAGCCTCGATGAACTGAAATACCAATATCCGCGCGAGGTGGTCATACCGGGCCTGACGCCCCAGGCAGCGCTGGAGCGCCTGACGTGGGCGGCGGTGCCCGGCCGGTATCCGGACGGCATTCCGGATCGGGTGGCGGCGGCGCTCTGCCATGAGTTCAAGCTGATCGGCGAACTCGGTTATGCGCCGTATTTCCTGACCGTCCATGCCATTGTGTGCTTCGCCCGCAGCCGGGGCATCCTCTGCCAGGGCCGCGGCTCGGCGGCGAATTCCGCGGTGTGCTTCATGCTCGGCATCACCGCCATCGACCCGGCGCACAGCGATCTGCTGTTCGAACGCTTCGTCTCGAACGAACGGCGGGAGCCGCCGGATATCGATGTCGATTTCGAGCATTCCCGGCGCGAGGAGGTTATCCAATGGATCTATGAGACCTATGGGCGCCATCGCGCGGCACTGACCGCCACCGTCACGCGCTATCGCGCGCGCGGCGCCGTGCGCGAGGTCGGCAAGGTGCTCGGCCTGACCGAGGATGTGACGGCCGCTCTGGCCAAGCTCGGTTGGGGCTGGAGCCGGGACGGTATCGGCGCGGCCGAGGCGAAGGAGCTGAATCTGAATCTCGATGATCGCCGCCTGCGCCTGACGCTCGATCTGGCGCGGCAACTGATCGGCACGCCGCGGCACCTCAGCCAGCATCCGGGCGGCTTCGTGCTGACCGATGAACGGCTTGACGAATTGGTTCCGGTCGAACCGGCTGCCATGGCGAACCGCGCCGTCATCGAATGGGACAAGGACGATATCGATGTCCTGAAGATGATGAAGGTCGATGTGCTCGGGCTCGGCATGCTCGGCTGCCTGCGCCGCTGTTTCGATCTGCTGGCGGAGCATCGCGGGCGGCACCTCGATATGGCGACGGTGCCGCAGGATGATGCGGCGACCTATCGTATGTGCTGCAAGGCGGACACGCTCGGCACGTTCCAGATCGAAAGCCGGGCGCAGATGGCCATGCTGCCGCGCCTCAAGCCCAAAACCTTCTACGATCTGGTCATCCAGGTGGCGATCGTCCGGCCGGGACCGATCCAGGGCGACATGGTCCATCCCTATCTCAGGCGCCGCGAGGGCAAGGAACCGGTCGAGTTTCCGACGGAAGAGCTGAGGGGCGTGCTGGGCAAGACGCTGGGTGTGCCGCTGTTCCAGGAGCAGGCGATGCGGCTGGCCATGGTGTGTGCCGGCTTCACCGCCGCCGAATCGGACAGCCTGCGCCGGTCGATGGCGACGTTCAAATTCACCGGTGGGGTCAGCAAGTTCAAGGACAAGCTGATCGGCGGCATGGTCGCGCGCGGCTATACGATGGATTTCGCCGAGCGGATCTTCCGCCAGCTTGAGGGTTTCGGCTCCTATGGCTTTCCGGAAAGCCACGCCGCGTCCTTTGCCCTCATCGCCTATGTCAGCGTCTGGCTGAAATGCCATCACCCGGACGTGTTCTGCGCCGCGCTGCTGAATGCGCAGCCGATGGGCTTCTACGCGCCGGCCCAGATCGTGCGCGATGCGCGCCAGCATGGCGTCGAGATCCGGCCGGTCGATGTCAACCATTCGCGTTGGGACTGCACGCTTGAGCCGTCCGGCGGCCGGTATCTGGCGGTCCGGCTGGGCTTGCGCATGACCAAGGGGCTGGCCAATGCCGAGGGCGCCCGCATCGTGCTGGCGCGCGGCGATCAGCCCTTCATGACGATCGATGAGCTGTGGCGCCGCGCCCAGGTGCCGGTGGCGGCGCTGGAACGATTGGCGCTGGCGGACGGGTTCGGGTCGATGCGTCTCGATCGGCGCCAGGCGGAATGGGCGATCCGGGCGCTGCGCGACGCGCCCTTGCCCTTGTTCGCGGCCGCCGATGAGCGCGCCGGGCAGATGGCGCCGGAAATCATCGAGCCGCCGGTCGCCCTGTCGCCGATGACGACCGGCTCGGAAGTCGTGGCGGATTACGGCAGTGTCGGGTTGACCCTGCGCCGGCATCCGGTGGCGTTCCTGCGGTCGGAACTGGACCGGATGGGCATCGTTCCGGCCGCCCGCTTGACCGAACTCTGCGACGGCAGGCGGGTGCGGCTTGCCGGCCTCGTCCTGGTGCGTCAGAAGCCCGGCTCGGCCCGCGGCGTCCTGTTCGTGACGCTGGAGGATGAAACGGCGATCGCCAACCTGATCGTCTGGCCGGCGCTGTTCGAGCAGCGCCGCCGCGTCATTCTATCGGCTGCCATGCTGGGTATTCGCGGCCGGGTGCAGCGCGAGGGCGACGTGATCCATGTCATCGCCGATGAACTCGATGATTTGACCCCGCTGCTGCGCAGTGTCGGCCAGCGCGACGACCCGGCGCTCGCCGTGCCGCATGGTCGCGGCGACGAGGTCACCCATCCCGGTCGGCCGGATGCTCGGGGTAGTCTTATGCCGACTCTCAGGCCCAGCGACGCGATCAAGGTGCCGACGCGGGATTTTCGGTAAGGCCGTGCTCTCGCCATGTCGGGCAAGCGGGAGGATGATCCTTGAACCTCAATCCGTCGCACTTGCCAACCGCCTTGTCCTGCGGTAGCACGCGGCACGCATGAGCTTGGTTCGAGGGAATGGAAATGGCCGACGCAGAACTGATCCGTCATCAGCAGATTTGGGCGGACTTCACCGGTTTCGTGAAATACGGCACGATCGCCGTGCTGATCATCATGGCGCTGCTGTTCATGTTCGTCTTTTAAGGCGCGGGATCGAGCCCCGATGACCGATAGCCGCCCGCCGCTGCCGCCTTTCACGGCCGAAACGGCCGCGCGCAAGGTCCGCCTGGCCGAGGATGCCTGGAACAGCCGCGATCCGGTTCGCGTCTCGCTCGCCTATACCGAGGAAAGCCGCTGGCGCAACCGGTCGGAATTTCTGCAAGGCCGGCCGGCGATTGTTGAGTTCCTGACACGGAAATGGGCGCTGGAACATGACTATCGGCTGATCAAGGAACTCTGGGCCTTTCACGAGAACCGCATCGCCGTGCGCTTTCAATATGAATGGCATGACGCCGCCGGTGCGTGGTTTCGTTCCTATGGCAATGAGCAATGGGAATTCGACGAGCGCGGCTTGATGCGTCGGCGCGAGGCCAGCATCAATGATGTGGCGATCCAGGCGGCCGACCGGAAATTCTTGTGGCCGGCCGGGCCGCGGCCGGAGGATCATCCGGGTTTGAGCGAATTGGGGCTGTGACGGCCAGACCGCCGCCCCATGAACTGGCCGACATGTTGCGCCGCGCTCTGGCGCATCATCAGCAAGGGCAGTTGAATCAGGCGGAGTTTTTGTACCGTCGGGTGCTCCAGCATGTGCCGGACCAGTTCGATGCCCGGCATTTGCTGGGCGTGGTCGACCTGCAAAGACAGAATTTTGCCGGTGCTGCCGAGCTGATCGGCCAGGCGCTGCGGCTCAATCCGAGCGATGCCTCGGCGCACTCGAATCTCGGCGCCGCCTTGCGCGGCCTCGGGCGAGCGGACGAGGCGCTCGCCAGCTATGATCGAGCGCTCAAGCTCAAGCCCGATTATGCCGAAGCGCTGAACAATCGCGCCAATCTGCTGCGCGATCTCGGCCAGCCCGCCGAGGCGCTTGCCGGCTATGACCGGGCGCTCGCCGTGCGACCCGATTATGCCGAAGCGCTCGTCGGTCGCGGCGATGTCCTGCTCGGCCTCGGCCGTCCCGAAGCGGCCCTCACCTGCTATGATCGTGCGCTGGCAATCAAGCCGGACAACGCCGAGACGCTCAACAGCCGAGGCACGGCCCTGCAGGCCATCGGACGCTATGACGCGGCGCTCGCCAGCTTCGATCGGGCGCTGGCGATCAGGCCGGACGCGATCGGGGGGCTCATTAATCGGGGCAACGTCCTGGTGGCGTTGCACCGCCCCGATCAGGCGATCGCCAACTATGATCGTGCGCTGGCCCTCGCCCCTGATTATGCCGAGGCGTGGAACAATCGCGGTGGCACTTTGCTGGGGCTTCGACGTGCCGCCGAAGCCCTGGCCAATTTCGACCGGGCGCTGGCGATCCGGCCCGATTTTCCCGACGCGCTGGGTAATCGTGGTGCCGCACTGCGCGATCTGCGGCAGCCTGAGGCGGCACTCGCCAGCTTCGATCGGGCATTGGCCATCGCGCCCGGTCACGCCGACGCCCTGAACAATCGGGGCGATCTCCTGCGCGACTTGAGGCGCCATGAGGCGGCGGCGGATGATTTCACCCGGCTGCTGAGTATCCGACCGAACCGCGAATACGTCGCGGGTGAGTTATTTCACGTTAGAAACCATTGCTGTGACTGGGCCGATTACAATAGCCAAATCGACCGGATAGTGTCCGGCATCCATGAAAATAAACGCGTCATCACGCCATTTTCATTTGTTACGATGTCGGATTGCGCGAAAAATCAATTGCAGTGTGCCAATATCTATGCTGGTGATAAATGTTCAAATTCGAATAAACTGATCTGTAATGAAATAAATTATCACCACGATAAAATTCGTGTCGCCTATTTATCCGCGGATTTTTATGAACATGCGACGATTCATCTGATGATGGGTTTGTTCGAAGCACATGACAAATCGCGCTTCGAGACGACGGCGATTTCTTTTGGTCCGAGCGCGACCGATGAATTAAGAATCAGATTGGAAAATGCCTTTACCAATTTTATCGATGTCCATGGCAAGAGCGATCACGAGGTCGCCGCGCTCCTGCGGGAAATGGAAATCGATATTGCCATCGATCTAAAAGGCCATACCGGCGGCGCGCGGCCCCGGATCTTGTCATTCCGCCCGGCACCGGTTCAGGTCAATTATCTCGGCTATCCGGGTACCATGGGTTGTGACCATATCGACTACATCATCGCCGATCCTTTCCTGATTCCGGAAAATCAGCACTCGTTTTATGTCGAGAAGGTTGTTTATCTGCCGGACACCTATCAGCCCACAGATTCCAGGCGCCGCATCGACGACGACACGATGACGCGACAGGAAGCCGGGCTACCGGAGCGCGGCTTCGTGTTCTGCTCGTTCAACAATAGTTACAAGATCACACCGACGGTTTTCGAGATTTGGCTGCGCCTGCTCGATCAGGTCGAAGGCAGCGCGCTTTGGCTGTTGGGCGATAATCCGGCGGCGATCCACAACCTGCGCCGCAATGCCGAACTGCGCGGCATTGCGCCGGGGCGGCTGGTGTTCGCCTCCCGGGTGAAGCCGTCGGCCCATCTGGCACGCCACCGTCTGGCCGACCTCATGCTCGATACGCTGCCCTACAACGCCCATACCACGGCGAGCGATGCGCTTTGGGCCGGCTTGCCGCTCGTGACCTGTCCGGGAGGCGGCTTTGCCGCGCGGGTCGCCGGCAGCCTGCTTCACGCCGTCGGGTTGCCGGAATTGATCGCCGAAACGCTGGAAGATTACGAGGCGCTGGCACTCGGACTCGCGCGCGATCCCGGTCGGCTGGCGGCACTCAAGGCAAAGCTTCAGCGCGAACGCGAGACCTGCCCGCTGTTCGACACCGAACGATATCGCCGCCACATCGAGAGTGCCTATGAAACGATGTGGCAGCGATATCAGCGTGGGGATCGGCCCGCCAGCTTCGCGGTCGATCCCATCAGGTAGGCCAGCGTTCAGCCGGTGATTTCGGAGCCGGCGAAGAAGAACGCGATCTCGTTCGCGGCATTCTCGGCGCTGTCCGAGCCATGCACGGAATTGGCTTCGATCGACTCGGCGAAATCCTTGCGGATCGTGCCGGCTGCGGCATTGGCCGGGTTGGTGGCGCCCATGATCTCGCGATTGCGCGCGACGGCGTTCTCGCCTTCGAGCACCTGGACCACGACCGGGCCCGAGATCATGAAGCTGACGAGATCCTTGTAGAATGGCCGCTCGCGATGCACGGCATAGAAGGCGCCGGCCGTCGCTTCGCTCAATTGCAGGCGCTTCTGGGCGACGATACGCAACCCGTTTTCTTCGAAGCGGGCGTTGATCTTGCCGGTCAGGTTGCGGCGGGTGGCGTCGGGCTTGAGGATCGACAGGGTGCGCTCGATGGCCATGGCCTGGGATATCTCCAATGGGGGCGGTGGGGAAAGTCGGGCGCCTTATAGCGGCGGAACGGCCGGGCGGCAACCGGCGCACAGCGCATTCACGCCTTGCGTTCGGCCCAGCCGCCATTCGGATTCTGCTGCCAATAAACCAGCGTGTGTCCGGCCGCCGTGTAGCGCCGCCAGCGCTCGCGCGCCGCGGCGACGGCCTGCTCGTCGCTGCCTTCGAACAGATCGAGCACGCGGCCGAAGCGCTCGACCACCGCCAGTTCGGCACCGCCGCATTGGCAGCCGAGCGTCGCGCCGTTCGGATTATCGTCCTCGCAGGTCAGATAAATCGGCTGTTCTTCGGCGCGGCCGTCCACCGCACTGCCGTGCGGCAGGAAGCTGCCTTCGCCATAGGTCCACAGCAGCCGGTTCAGCCGCTCGGTTTCGATCACGTCGGGTGCCTTGAGCAGGATCCGGTGGCCGGCCCCGAACGCACGCTCAAGCAGGCGCGGCAGCGCCTGATCGAGCGTCGATCGGGTCAGGTGGTAGAAGCCGATCTCGACCATGCCAACCGGCTTGCCTAGCGTTTCAGCGTTCGAAATTCTCGGCCAGGAAATGGTCGAGCAGCCGCACGCCATAGCCCGTGGCACCCTTGGGGACGGTGGCGGCGTCCTTCTTGCTCCAGGCCATGCCGGCGATATCGAGATGTGCCCATTTCGTTTTGTTAACGAAACGTTCGAGGAAGACCGCGCCGATCGAGGCGCCGCCCTCGCGCGTGCCACTGATGTTCTTGACATCGGCGACATCGCTGTCGATCTGCTTATTGTAGCACTCGCCGAGCGGCATGCGCCAAAGCGGCTCGCCGGTCGCCTTGCCGGACGAGATCAATTGCCCGGCGAGCGTGTCGTCATTGGAGAACAGCCCGGCCTGCTCCTTGCCGAGTGCGATCACGATCGCCCCGGTCAGCGTGGCCAGATCGATCATCACCGACGGCTTGAAGCGATCCTGGGCATACCAGAGCGCATCAGCCAGCACGAGCCGGCCCTCGGCATCGGTGTTGTTGACCTCGATCGTCTGGCCCGACATCGAGGTCAGGATATCGCCAGGGCGGATCGCATTGCCGTCCGGCATGTTCTCGGCTGCGGCGACGATGCCGACGACATTGATCTTGGCCTTGCGTCCGGCCAACGCTTTCATCAGCCCGATCACCGTGCCCGAGCCGCCCATATCCCATTTCATCTCTTCCATGCCACCGGCGTCTTTCAGCGAGATGCCGCCGGTGTCGAAAGTGATGCCCTTGCCGACGATGGCGATGGGTGCTTGGCTCTCCTTCTTGGCGCCGTTCCAGTGCATGACGATGAGGCGCGGCGGCCGGGCGCTGCCTTGGCCGACGCCGATCAAGGCGCCCATGCCGAGCTTTTTCAGCTTCTTCTCGTCGAAGATCTCGACTTCGACATCGAGTTCGCTGAGCGCCTGAGCCTGCTCGGCCAGGGTCTCGGGATAAAGAATGTTGCCCGGTTCGGACACCAGATCGCGGGTCAGGAACACGCCGTCGGCCACCCGGTCGAGGCCGGCAAATCCCTTGCGCGCCGCACCCGGTGCGTCGGTCAGCAAGGTGAGTTTCTTGACGCTTGGCTGCTGATCGGGTTTCAGCTGCGTGCGGTATTTGTCGAAGCGATAGCTGCGCAACCGGGCACCGAAGGCGATCTGGGCCACGGCTTCGGCGGTGGGCACTGGCAGATCGACGATTTCGCCGAGCAGGACCGAGATTTCCGTTTCGCCTGAATTGGCCAGGGCGGCGAAGATGTTGCCACCGAGCGCCTGAAGCTGCAAGCCCGTCACGTCTTCGGTTTTGCCGAGCCCGGCGAGGAGGATGCGGCTCGCCGTCAGATTGGCCGGCGCCAGCACGGGCAGGAGTTGGTCCTTCTTGCCGGTGAACCGGCTGGCCGCCATGGCGCGGGTCAGCGCGCCGCCGGTATCCCGGTCAAGCGCCGCCGCGGAAGGCGTCAAATTCCGGTCCTCGCACACGCCGACGACGATCGTACCGCTGTCGGGCAGCGCGGTCTCGGCAAAGACAATCTTCATGGTCGATCCTCATGCGTTTGTTTTTTCGATCGTCGCCCGGTGCGAATGCGGGGCGACTTTCCTGCGTTCTACACCGGTCAGCGCGTCGGCGCTATTTGTCTCTATCATTCGTCCGAAGCGTTTTTTATAATCCGACCGCGATGAACCATCTCACCCGCTATATATTCCGCCAGAGCCTGGGGCTGACCGTGATCGTCACAGCGGCGTTCAGCGCGGCGATCTGGGTCATCACGTCGTTGCGTATGATCCAGCTGGTGGTCGATCGCGGCAATGGCGTCGGGATCTTTTTCGAGCTTATGCTGCTGGAACTGCCGACGATCTTCCAACTGGTCGTGCCGATCGGCTGCTTCTTTGGTGTGCTGTTCACCTATAACAAGATGATCGGCGACAGCGAGATGGTGGTCATGCGCGCCTGCGGCTTGTCGCAGTCGATGCTGGCGCGGCCGGCGCTGCTGCTCGGCGGCTGCGGCCTGATCGTCATGTTCTCGATCTCGGTGTATTTTCTGCCGGCCTCGAAAAATGCGTTCAAGGATCTCGAATTCATCATCGAAAACGAATTCACCTCGGTCTTTCTGCAAGAGGGCACCTTCAACACGGTGTCCAATACCCTGACGATCTATGTCCGCACCCGTAGCGCGGCCGACGAGTTGCACGGGCTGCTGATCTTCGATACCCGAGATCCGGAAAAGCCGGTGACGCTGACCGCCGAGAGCGGCCTGGTCGTGCCGGTCGACGGCAATCCGCGCGTGCTGATGCATAACGGCACGCGCGGAATCTGGGACAAGTCCAAGCAGGACCTGTCGATGCTGACCTTCGATAGCTGGACCCTCGATCTCAATGAATTCCGCGATGCGCCCGGCGCCCGGTTTCTTCAGCCCGATGAGCGTTATTTGCCCGACCTCTTCAATCCTCAAGGCGTCGACAACGACCCGACACTCAAGCAAAGGCTGATCGTCGAAGGGCATAACCGGCTGGTCAGTCCAATTTTCTGCCTGACCCATGTACTGGTTGCTCTCGCCTGCCTGCTGACCGGTGAACTCAATCGCCGCGGACAGGCCAAACGCATGGCGGTCGCCATCATCGTCCTGATGGCCCTGGTCGCCGGGTCGCTCGTCGCGACGAATTTGGCCAACCGCAATTTGGACGCCATTCCGCTCATGTATCTGACCGCATTGGTGCCGGCACTGATCAGTGGCTTCCTCGTGCTGTTCGGCTACCGGCGGCTGATGCGCGTCCTGTCACCCCGGCCGGTGGTCGCACAGCCAGCATGACCTTTCCGATCACGCTCTTCGGCTATATCGCCCGGCGCTTTCTGATGTGGTTCAGCGGCGTCTTTCTGCTGTTCGTCATGCTGATCTTCATCGGCGATTTCGTCGAACTGACCCGGCGTACCTCGGCGCGGGCCGATATCGGTGCCGGCCTGTTGGCCAAGATGGCAGCCCTCAAGCTGCCCTACGAGGCACAGCAGGTGATGCCCTTTGCCGTCCTGGGTGGCTCGATTCTGGCGCTATTCTTCATGACGCGCAGCCGCGAACTGATCGTGGCCCGCGCCGCCGGCATTTCGGTCTGGCAATTCCTGACGCCGGCCATTGCGATTGCGTTCATCGTCGGCGTGGTCGGTGTCACCTTGTTCAATCCGCTGGCTTCGACCGCGCAGGCGGAATACAAGTTTCTGGAAAATACCATATTGAAGAGTCAGGCGGGTTCGCTTCTGTTGAACAATTCCGGCCTGTGGTTGCGGCAAAGCGATATCGAGGGCACTCAGGCCGTGATCCACGCGCTGAGCCGGCCGAATGCCGCGGCTTCGATGCCGGCCGAGATGGTGCTGGCCGATGTCACGATCTATTTTTTTCGGGAGAATGACCGGTTGATCCGCCGAATCGACGCGGCCGGCGCCCGGCTCGAAGCCGGACGCTGGCATGTCAGCAACGGCGTCGAGTGGCGGCCCGACCGAGATAAGCTGGCGTTCGAGGAAGAGGTCGTCCCGACTAACCTCACGGTCCAAAAGATCGAGGAAAGCTTTGCTTCGCCCGAGACCATGTCGTTCTGGAAACTTCCAGCCTTCATTCAACTGCTTGAAGAGTCAGGGTTTTCCGCGCAAAAGCACAAACTTTATTTTGACTCTCTGCTGGCGCGTCCACTGATGCTTTGCGCCATGGTGCTGATCGCGGCGGTGTTTTCGCTACGCATGCAGCGGCGCGGCGGCACCACGCCTTTGATGATTGGTGGTATCTGCGCCGGGTTTCTGGTCTATTTCCTGTCGGATCTGGTATTTGCGCTGGGTTCGTCGGCGACCATTCCGGTGGCGCTGGCCGCTTGGACCCCGGCCGTGATCAGCACTCTGC
>JBAVTK010000106.1:0-2906 GCA_049696095.1 Aliidongia sp.
TCGCCGATGATCCCGCCGCCGTGGCCGCCCAGCGCGCGGCCGACCCCTCGCTCGATCACGACAATCCGCTGGAGGAGGTGTTCGGCGACCAGCTCGCTTGCGCCGATCTGGTCGTGCTCAATAAATGCGATCTGGTGGACGGTGCCGCGCGGGATGCCGTGCTCGGCCAAATCCGGCAAGGTTTGCGCCCCGCCGTGAAGATCGTCGAAGCGACGCAAGGGATCGTGCCGGTTTCGGTGCTGCTCGGCCTTGCCGCCGCGGCCGAGGACGATATCGCCGCCCGGCCATCCTGTCACGATGACGAACCGGGCCATGATCACGATGATTTCGACAGTTTTCATATCGCACGCGGGCCGGTCGCGGATCCGGCCGGCTTCGCCCGGCATATCGAGGCGGCAATGGAACGCCACGATATCTTGCGGGTGAAGGGTTTTCTCGATGTCGCGGGCAAGCCGTTCCGCGCCGTGGTGCAGGGCGTCGGCGGTCGGGTGCAGCATTATTTCGATCGGCCCTGGGCGTCCGGCGAATCACGGGCGAGCCGGCTGGTCGTGATCGGCCGCAAGGGCATCGATCGGGCCGCGATCGAAGCCGCACTGGCGGCCTGAGCACATGCATCTGCTGGCCGCCAAGCCCGGCACCTTGCTCGACGGGACCGAGGCGGTCGATCTTGGCCAGACGCCGGGCGAGGTGGTCGTGCTGTCGGCCGCCGACAGCGAGATTGCGTGCCTCGCAGCGGCACAGCACCGGCTATTCGAGCGCGATCCGACGGTGCCCAGCCTGCGCCTCGCCTCGCTGCTGACGCTGCGCCACAATCTCTCGGTCGATCTTTATGCCGAGGCAATTGTCGCCGAGGCGCGGCTGGTGATCGTCCGGCTGCTCGGCGGTGTGTCCTACTGGCCCTATGGCGTCGAGCGGCTGACGCAGATCTGCCGAGAGCGCGGCATTCCGATCGCCTTCCTGCCGGGCGACGACAAGCCGGACCCGCTGCTGGAAAGCTGGAGCAGTCTCGATGCCGGGATCGCAGCGACGCTCTGGCGCTATCTGGGTGAGGGCGGGCCGGTCAATGCCGAGGGGTTTCTGCGCTTGGCCGCAACTATCCTCGGCCGGACCGACACGCCGCCGCCGCCCGTGCCGCTGCTGCATGCCGGCATCTATTGGCCGGGCGAAGCGGGGCTTGGCATTGCCGATCTCGTCCGACATTGGCAGAAGGACGCCCCAACGGTCGCCATAACCTTCTATCGGGCGCTCGTGCAGGCGGCCAATCTGGCACCGGTCGATGCGTTGATCGCGGCGCTTCAGGCGCGCGGCCTCAACCCGCTGCCGGTCTGGGCGCAGAGTCTGAAGGATGCGCGGGCCGTGGCGTTGCTGGACCGGATCTTCACGGCGGCCCCCCCCGATATCGTGCTCAACGCGACCGCCTTCGCCGTGTCGTCACCGGGGGCAGAGCGCGCCGGCACGGTGTTCGACGCGGCCGATTGCCCGGTCGTGCAGATCGTCTTTGCCGGGGGGGCGGAGACGTCGTGGCGCGCGGGCACGAATGGGCTCGACGCGCGCGATCTGGCGATGAATGTCGCACTGCCCGAGGTCGATGGCCGGATCATCGGCCGAGCCGTGTCGTTCAAGGATGCGATTCAGCGCGATGTGATGACCGAGGCCGATCTGGTCCGCTACAAGCCGGTGCCCGACCGCATCGATTTCATCGCCGATTTGGTGCAGGGCTGGACGCGGCTGCGCCGCACCGCGCCGGCAGCGCGGCGCATCGGCGTCGTGCTGGCGAATTACCCGAACAAGGATGGCCGTATCGGCAATGGTGTCGGTCTCGATACGCCGAACGGGTTGATCGCCGTCTTGCAGGCGCTGGCCGGTGCCGGCTATGCGGTCGGGGCGATTCCGGCCGATGGCGACGCACTCATCCGGTCGCTCCAGGCCGGGCCGACCAACCGCGACAAGGGGCGGGACGGCGGCGCGACCTTGGTGCTCGACGATTATCTCACTGCCTTCGCGCTGCTTCCAGAAGCGGTGCGCAGTGCCGTCGAGGCACGCTGGGGTCGGCCCGAGAGCGACGCCTTCTTCAGGGCGGGACAGGGCTTCCACCTGCCAGTTCTGGTGCTGGGCGGCGTTGCCATCGGCATCCAGCCCTCGCGCGGCTACGACATTGATGCCGCAAGCAGCTACCATTCGCCCGATCTGGTGCCGCCGCACGGCTATTTCGCGTTTTATCTCTGGTTTCGCAGCACCTTCGGCGTCCATGCCATCATCCATATGGGCAAGCACGGCACGATGGAATGGCTGCCCGGCAAGGCCTTGGCGCTGTCGCAGGATTGCCTGCCCGAGGCGGTGTTCGGGCCGCTACCGCATCTCTACCCGTTCATCGTCAATGATCCGGGCGAGGGCAGCCAGGCGAAGCGCCGCGCCCAGGCGGTAATCATTGATCACCTGACCCCGCCGCTGACCCGCGCCGAAAGCTATGGCCCGCTCGCCCGGCTAGAGACGCTGGTCGATGAATATTACGCGGCATCGGGTCTGGATCCGCGGCGCCTCGCTCATCTCGGCCGCGAAATTCTCGATCTGGCAGCATCGAGCGGGCTCGATCTCGATTGCGGCATCGAGCGCGGCATGGCGACGGAAACCGCGCTGACCCGGCTCGATGCCCATCTTTGTGACCTGAAGGAGCTTCAGATTCGCGACGGGCTGCATATCTTCGGGCGTTCGCCGGTAGGCCGGCAGCGGCGCGATCTGATCCTGGCGCTCGCCCGCGCCCCGCGCGGCAGCGGGCTGCATCAGGCATCGCTGATCCGGGCGTTGGCTGACGATCTCGATCTGGGGTTCGATCCGCTCGGCGCGGCGCCGGAAATGCCATGGACGGGCAAGCGGCCGGCGGTGTTGGAGGATGGTGCATTCCCCAC
>JBAVTK010000107.1:0-1615 GCA_049696095.1 Aliidongia sp.
GGCGATCCACGCATCGAAAGTGACGCGCAGCGCCCCCTTGGGGCATGGCGCGTCTCCGAAGATCAACCCCCAAGCGCCGCCGGATCTCCGGCGTCGATCCGGGCGTCCGGCGCGAGGCAATTGAACAGCGCCTGGCCGAAGGTAAGCTTGAGCTGCGGCCACATCAGCAGCGGCGCCTCCGCCAGTTTCGGCGATACGCTGGCCCGCACCCGCCAGGGAAGCAGCGGGCGGCGATGCTCGCCGCCGTCAGCACGGCGACCTGCAAGGTGTACGAGCACGCCACGTCATCGCCGCAGAGCAGCGTGACCGCGAATTCCTGCCTGCGCGCGAGCGCGGCTTCGGCGCTGGCCTGGTCGCGATCGACAAACAGCTTCGAAATGCGGGAGAGTTGGAGATCAACAGCGCTCATCGGTCATCACCAAAGCGAGAGTTTGACGCGCCGCGGCTTCGCCGACGGCGGATGCGACCGCCATTGGAAATTGCCGATATATTCGTAGACGCCGACGGCATCGTGCGACCACCAGCCCGTCTTGCCGAAATGCGGCACGATCATCGCGGTGTGGCCGACGACCGGCACGTCGATGGGGCTCTGACCGACATCCCGACCCGGATGCGTGTGCACATCCGCGAGCACCTGCAATTGTTTTTTCTTGCAGTAGGCCCAGAGCGCGGCGTAACCGGCAGCGTGGAACTGAATCGCGCCGCCCTGATAGGCGCAAGAATCGATGTCGTCATAAGGCAGGTAAGCCGTGACGCGCGCGGGGCTGTTGCCGTCCCGGCCGAGCAGGAACGCGCCGCTCTCGCCCCGCCGTTTCCCTTTGCGCCGCAGATCGAAGATAATCTTCGCCCAAAGCCGGAGGGGAAGATGGATCGTGGTGAGGACCGCGTCAGACGCCAATATAGTCTCCTGTGGTCAGCAGGCTCTGAAACTCTTCGAGGTCATCGACGATCGTGTGCGAATTCGTCCAGATCAGATGAGGCTGCTGCTTCGGCCATTCAGTATGGCCTTGCGTGGCGACGCGGTCGTAAGGATGATAAAAGGCGCTGCCGCATCCATTAAATCCGGTCGCCCGGAACACCATCGCGAACCGGCTTCCCAGCTTGCCCTTCGGCCATTTCGCGATATCGAGCGGCGCCTTCTTCGCCGGGTCCAAAATACGCCTTCGGCCACGCCGCGCCGTCTGGCAGCGTATGACTTTCCGCCTGCGCCCAAAGCCCTTTCGCCACGCCGATGCGGTAGGGCGCCGTCTGCACATCCTCTTCAAACAGTCGCTGGTCGGGCGGCAGCATCCGGTCAGCCCTGCGGCGTGACTTCTTTGACGAGATCGAAGCAAATCGAGCAGGTTGCCGCCGCGACCAGCTCGCCGAGATGCTCGTCGGAGCGCGGCTGCGCGGTGGTGCCGCAGATCTGCAACACGTACTCAGCAGCGGCCGCGGCGTCGAGGTTGGGGAACTTCTTGCGCGCCCACTCGGTGACCACCGCGATCGTCGTGGCCGGCGAGAATTTGTGCCGCTTGGTTTTGCCGCCGAAGTTTACCTCGACCACGACGTGCCAGCAGTGATGGCAATGCACGTGCCGGTGCTCAGGGTCAGGTCGATATCGACGGGTTCGTGT
>JBAVTK010000108.1:0-8073 GCA_049696095.1 Aliidongia sp.
GTGGAGTTCGGCGCCGGTCGCTTGGCCCGGCTGGATCACGGGTCCCGACAGTGCCTGGTCCAACTCATCCGCAACGGTTCGGATCGGCGTGCGGTCGGGGGCGAAGGTGGGCGGTCCGGCGCCGATACGCGCGAAGGCGCCAAGGTCTTCCTGGCCGGCGATCGTCAGACTTACCGCGATGATACCGTCGCATTCATCGTCCAGATAGCCCCAGCTTTCCCACTCGCCTTTGTCATTGGAAAAGCCGGCATAGATCTGCGCCGGGTTCGTATCATAGGGCGCTTTCGGCCCGCTGGTCGGGTCGATATAACCGCGCCATGTCCCCTTGCCGGGGTCGGAATCGTAAAGGATGCGCTCGGGGCTCAGGATCGGGTCCCGCTCTTCGCCGACTTGGTTGTCGGGCAAGAGTATCTTGCGGCGGTCGGCCGCACCGTAGACGAGACCGGCCGCTGGGGTGAATCGCAGCCGGATCTCGGGGAATTCCGCAGTCGGACAGATATAGCGGACGCTGCCGAGCGGTAGGACCTGGCCAGCGCGAAAGTGGGGCGATGTGGCGAGCAGATCGTGCCGCGCATGGTCGGTCACAGAAGGAAGGACGGCGACGATGCCGTCATTCGGATCGCCGGTCCGGCGTGCAATCTTGTTATTGCCAACGATAACGGCCCAGGTCACCGTTGCCCCATATTGTTCCAGCATAGGTGCTGTCAGCGGCACCAGTTCATCATCCGTGCCGATCCGGGCAAACACTTCGAGGAACGGGGCGACCGGCCGAATCTGATCGCCGTCGCGGAACAGGAGAATGTCGGGTTTGTAGGTGCGGCCGATCGTGCCATCGGATTTGACCTCGAGCGATTCGCCCGGCACGATCGTCGGCAGGCCAAGCGCCGATGCCGGCGCCACGAATTCGTAGTTTTCGAGCGGATGGGGAGACGCACCCAGCCTGCCGATCGCGAGGGGCGGAAGGATACGAATCTCGGTGATGGTCATCGTCGGCTTCCCTCAGAGGCGAGTGCTGGGACGGCAGGGGTCGAGAATGGTGCGAATCGCCTTCATGGTTTCGGCATCCGCCCCGCGCAGGGCCAGGAGATAGTCTTTCTGGTGTCCGGTGGCCGTCGGCAGCATCTGACGATCGATCAGTTCGGCTGCGCCCATCAGCAAATCCAGATGGACACGCCAGCGCCCCGCCTCCTCCGTCGGCAGCGAAAGTGTGTAGGGCATTTGGAACGGCGGCCCCGCGCGCAGGGGATCATCGGCATCGCCAAGCGGCAATTGCACCAGGATCCCGGCGAGTGCGCGCAGATTATACATCTCGCCGAAGGTGCTGTGGGTCAGCAGGCCCCGAGCATTGTCCGGTGGCTGCGCCAGCTGGGGCCCGCTAAGGCTGAGGCTGTGGGCCAGGTAGTTCAACAGTATCCGATAGCGCAGATTGAAGAGAATCCCCCAGTATGCGCTAACCGGATTGGTAATGACCGATAGCGACGCATGGTCCGCAAGCGCTTCTCTCAGGCCGTGCGATCTTACTTTCGGTAAATTCGGATCGAACGGCACGATCGGATTGATCGCCACCGGCCGGAACGGCAGCCACGTGCCATCGGGGGGATATGCGCGCCAGAGGTCCAGGAATTTCTTGAAATGCGAGTGTTCGCCGGCACCGTAATCGACATCCGGCGCCTCGCCCTGCTCGGCCACGGCCTTGAGCGCATCGACCGCGGATCCCCGGGAATAAGCGGTGCCGATCAGCAAATCGGGCCGACGCTCCTGCCCCGGCGCCGGCGGCTTCGACGGCCCGGCATAGGCGCGCCCCCATTCGTCCCAGCTCGCCTGATAAGGCAAGCTGTCGGCGAGAAAGGCCGAGTCCGGAACGATTCGAGGATCCTTCAGCAGTTCGATCATGTAGGCATAGAGAATCCCGACCGGCTTGACCTCGCGTCCGGCGTTTTCAGTCGCCTGGGCTTCAATCTGAGCCTTGATGTCCGGGCTGACGTCCGAACCCCAATTCGGCGAGCTTTCCGTCACGACATATTTCGCCACGACGCCTTTGCTCAGCGGTTCCAGCGAAAATGGGAAGGGCGTGACGTCGCTGTCCCACGGAAAATCCTCGCGCCGGAAATTGAGCGGCCCGCCCAGCACGCGCAGAATGTTCTGCACGGTAATGAAGTGACCCATCTCCTCCTTGGCGATGCCGAGCAGGGTGTTCTGCCAGTCCAGTACCGCCGCCCGGTGTTCCGCCGGCACTTGCGGCCCGCCCAACGAGTAGGCGCTACAGAGATACTGCACCATCAGCGCGTGCTCGATCTCCGCCGCGATGGTCAGCAAGTAGATCACGAAATCATGGCCGCTGAAGCCTGGCGGGATCGGAAGCGAAAGCGCCGCCGGGCCAACCCTGAGGCCGCGATGGAATTCATGGGCACTGGCTTGCTGTTTCAGCCAGTCGATCGGGAAGGCTGTGTGCCGATGCATGGCTCAGTTTGCCTCCTATAGGGGGATAGCGACAATGACGGGGACCGGTGGGCGGAATGGCCAGGAAGGCCGCGTCGGGAGAAGGCGAGTGCCAAATATGTCGGCTTCGAAAAAACACGAGAAGAAAGTCGAGTCAATATCTTTTTCGAAGAAAAATATGCGTTGGAATCGTATCTTTGGAAAAAACTGACTATCTTAGGATGATATCGGCGAGATAGATCGCCGGATGGAATCCGATGGAGGAAGCTTCAGCACGAATTCCCTCAGCCCGACATCTCACCTTGATGCCCTCCGACGCCGTTGCTGTCATCGAGGGCGGCCTCGCTGATGTCGGCCTTTTTCGTGCCGATGCCGGTGCCGGCTGCAAATACCGAGATCGACCTGTTCGAGGCATGGTTCGGCCGACCGAGGCTCAGCTTCGCACCTCATTCAGGCCGGTCGCGATCGCAAGATGCCGGGCCACGGGTGATTTGGGCGAAAGAAAGACATTCATTGCGCGCCGTCGGCACTCCGCGTTAGGAATGATCGTCCGCCTGATTCCCACCTCCCTCTCTCCCGCAGCCGCCCGGTCAATCCTCTGATGCTCTTATGGCAAATTCTGATTGATGGTTTTGCGATCGGCGCGCTCTACGCGCTGGGTGCCACCGGCTTCACGTTGATCTTCGGCGTCTCGGGCGTGCTCAACCTGTCGCATGGTGCGATCATGGTCGCGGCCGCTGTGGCGGCCTGGGCGGTGAGCGGGCTGCTGCATGCCGGCGCTTGGGCGGGCGCGCTCGCCGGCATCACGGTCGGCGTGGTGCTGACCTACACGACCTATTTCGTCACCGTCCGGCCGGTCCAGCGCTCGCGCCGCATCGCCGAGCGGGAAAAGGAAATCTTCATCCTGACCGCGACGCTGCTCTGGGGCATCATCATCCAGGAAGCGATTGCGTATTTCTTCACCAACAATGCCAAGACGGTGCTGCCGATCATCCAGGGCGTCGTGACGTTCCTCGGCGTGCGCACGCCGGCCAACGAGTATTTCACGGCACTCGCCTGCTGGATCGCGATCGGGCTGCTCTGGCTGTTCGTCAACCGCACCAGGGCCGGCAAGGCGGTGCTGGCGGCCTCGATGAATCCGCGCGGCGTGACCCTGCTCGGCATCGAATTGTCGCGGATCTATCTGGTGGTCTGGGGGCTCTATGGGCTGCTGGCCGGCAGTGCGGGTGTATTGCTCGGCATGTTTCTCGGCGTCAGTTCCTATAGTGTCGGGCCATTGACCGCGAGCGCCTTTTCGATCGTCGTGCTCGGCGGTCTCGGCAGCGTGTCCGGCTCGCTCATCGCCGCCTATGTCGTGGGCTATCTGGAGACGGTGACGGCCTATCTGGTCTCGCCGGCCTATCGCACCATCCCCTCGCTGCTGCTGCTGGTGGCGGTCATGTATCTGCGCCCGCAGGGCCTGTTTGGAAGGCGGTGACGGTGCCATGCGCGCGATCATGACATCCCGCCTGTTCTGGCTCGGTGCCGCGGGCCTGGTGGCGGCGCTGGTGCTGCCCTTCTGGGTTTCGGGCTATGTGCTCGGCCTGTTGACGGTCGCCTGGTATACCGCCGTCTTTGCCATGTCGTGGGATCTGCTGTTCGGCTTTGCCGGCGAGGTCAATTTCGGTCCGACCTTTCTGATCGGCCTCGGCGCCTATACCGCTGGAATTCTGGACAGCCAATTCTCGCCCGGTCTCTCGATCTGGTGGTGCATCCTGGCCGGAGCGGCGTCGGCCGTGATCGGCGGCGTCGTGCTGGCGCTGCCGGCCCTGCGGCTCAGCGGCCCCTATTTCGGCCTGACCACACTGGTTGCCGTGCTCATGCTGCAAAATTTCATCGTGGTCTTCGCCGATCTGACCGGCGGCGAGATCGGGCTTTCGGTGCCCGATGTCATCACGATCGATGCCAGGCTGAATTATCTCATCGCCTTTGGCTTCATGCTGGTGTCCGGCGGCATCCTGTTCGGCCTGTCGCGCTCGGCGATCGGACTGATTTTGCAGGCGAGCGGCCAGGATGCGGTCCAGGCCGGCGCCTTGGGCTTCAATGTCGCGAAGCACAAATTATTCGCCTTCGCGGTCAGTGCGTTCTTTTCCGGGCTCGCCGGGGCACTCATGGTGTTTTATCTGGGCACGGCCTCGGTCGGCACCTTCGTCGATATCGGTGTCGGTGTGCAGATCATCATCGCGGCCGTGCTGGGCGGCCGGCGCACCGTGCTGGGGGCTGCACTGGGGGCGGTCTTCCTGATCGTCATGGGCGAGGCGCTGCGGCCGCTCGGCGAATTGGCGACGCTCATCGTCTCGGTCACGGCACTCGCCGTCATCCTGTTCTTCCCGAACGGCTTTCTCGGCATGATCCGGGGATCGAACGCATGATAGCGCGCCCGATGCTTGAGGTCAACGGCCTCACCAAGCGCTTCGGCGGCCTGGTCGCCGTCCGGGATCTAAGCTTCGAGATCTGGCCCGGCGAAATTCTGGGCCTGATCGGCCCGAACGGTTCCGGCAAATCGACCGCGATGAAGCTGATCATGGGCGTGACCCGGCCGACCGCCGGCTCGATCAAGCTCGACGGCGTCGAACTGGCCGGGCTGCCGGCGCACAAGGTGGCGCGGCACGGCGTCGGGTTGGTGTTTCAGCATTCGCGCCCGCTCCACCGCCAGACCGTGTTGGAAAATATCAAGGTGGCCCTGCTGCCCGACAGTTTGTTCGCGCTCTTTGCCGATCCGTCGGTCGAGAGCAAAGCGCGGGCGATCGCCGAGCGGGTCGGGCTCGATCACCTCCTCGATCGCAAGCCGCCGACGCTCGCCTTCGCCGATCTGCGCCGGCTCGAACTGGCCAAGGCGGTCGCCCGCCATCCGAAACTGGTGCTGGTCGATGAACCCTTCGCCGGCCTGACCGCGTCCGAGGTCGGGCAATTTTCGTCGCTGATCAAGGAATTCCGCGACGAGGGGCGGGCCGTTCTGCTGGTCGATCACAATGTCAAAAGCGTCTCGTCACTGGTCGATCGCGCGCTCGCCCTCTATCTCGGCGAGCGGATCGCCGAGGGTTCGGCCGATGCGGTCATGCGTGACGAAACCGTGCGCCGCGTTTATCTGGGCGGTGCACTCGGCGCCGGCATCCGGCCCGAGCGCCCGGCCGAGGCGGCGGCACCCGGCTTGACCGTCGAAAATCTCGATGTCGTCTATGGCAAGGCCCAAGCGCTCCAGAAGGTCTCGCTCCATGTCCGGCAAGGCGAGTTCGTCTCGCTCGTCGGGTTGAACGGCGCCGGAAAGACCACGTTGTTCAATGCCGTCTCGGGCTTGGTGCCTTATGCCGGCTCGATCACATGGGCCGGCGAGACGCTGGCTGGCCGCAGCCCGGCGGCGATCGCGCGCGGCGGCATCGTGCAATGTCCCGAGACGCGCGAATTGTTCGGCGAGATGAGCGTGCGCGAGAATCTCGAACTGGGCGGCGATCACCTCGACGCCGCGGAACGCGCCGAGCGGCTGGACTGGCTCTATGCGCTGTTTCCGATCCTGAAAGGCCGCCAGAGCCAGAATGCCCGCACGCTGAGTGGCGGCGAGCAGCAGATGCTGGCGATCGCGCGCGCCTTGATGATGAAGCCCAAGCTGCTGATCCTCGACGAGCCGACACTCGGGCTGGCGCCGGTCATCCTGGAAACCCTGTCGCACGCGCTCGACCGGTTGCGACGGGAATCACCGATCACCGTGCTGCTGGGCGAACAGAACGTTACCTTCGCCCTGCCACATGCCGACCGGGTCTATGTGCTGGAACACGCCAGGATCGCCTGGGAAGGCCCGCCCGGCCGGTTCGAGACCGAGGCGGCGCGGCATTATCTCTGAGCGGCATCGATCGGTGGCACGGTGAAACTCTCCGGTTTTCCGCCGCGCTGCTGACGCAGCCACATGGTTTCATAGGCGCTTTCGATGTGGCGGCGGAAGCGCGCCATGTCGAACAGCGGAAAACTCGTCCGATTGCGCGCGAGTTTGGCTGCGATTTCGGTCAGCAACACCGGCTCCAGCGCCAGCCGGAGCGCCAGGGCCTCGTAATCCTCCAGGCTTGCCGTCACCAATTCCGGCAGGCCCACCGCGTGCAGCAGACTGGCCGCGACCCGGCCGGCAAAGCCCGAGCCCGGACAGGTCACGATCGGCAGCCCGGCCCAGAGCGCGTCACTCGCCGTGGTGTGGGCATTGAACGGCAAAGTATCGAGCATCAGCCCGGCCAGGCGATGGCGCGCCAGATGATCCTCCGGCCGCGGCACGCGCGCGGCGAAAATCAGCCGGTCGGGTGCGACACCGCGGCGTTCCGCCTCGTGCCGCAGATTGCGCGTCGAGGCGGCATTGCCGCCCGACAGCCAGAGCACGCTGCCCTCGACCCGATGCAGCAGCCGCATCCAGATCTCGAAGATCGGCGGCGTGATCTTGAAGTGGTGGTTGAACGCACAGAAGACAAAGCCGGTTTCCGGCAGACCCGCCGCGGCCCGTGTCGGCGTGGCCGCGCTGATCGCGCGGCGATCGTTCGGCTGATAGCAATCCGGCAGCGTGACGATCTTTTCGCGATAGAAGGCGTGATGCTCCGGCGGAATCACGATCCGGTCGGCCAGGATGTAATCGATATGCGCCGCACCCATCGTGCCGGGAAAGCCCAGATAGGCCACTTGGACCGGCGCCGGGCGTCGCACCAGAATCCGCGGGCGGTTGTGCAGCGTGTAGCCGGTCAGATCGATCGCGATATCGATTTCCGCCTGTTTCATCAAGCGCGCTGCGTCGTCGTCGCTCTGCTCGCCGACATCGATGAAATGCTCGAACGCGCGCTCCAGCCGCTGGCGCAGCGCGTCCGAATGACCAGGGCCGAACGAGATCGCGCTGGTTTCGAACCGCGCCGTGTCATGCGCCTCGATCAGCCCGGCGATCAGCGAGGCGACCGGATGGTCGCGGAAATCGGCCGAGACATAGGCCAGGCGGATCCGGTCATGCCGATAGGGCGCCGCGCGCCAGACCGCCGGGGCGACGCCGAAATGATCCTTGGCATGGGCCGTGGCGCAGCGCAACTGATGGGCCGGCGAGCCGGAGGCCGAGAGCAAGGCAAACGGCCCGACCGAAGGTGTGCCGGCCGCGACATACTCCTCCAGCAGCGCGACCTCGCGGCGGTAATCGCGCCAATCGCAGCAATGCAGGCGGGCCTGGACCATTTCGCCCCGCGCATAATCGAAATCGGGCTTGAGCGCCAGCACCCGCTCAAGTTCCTGGGCGGCCTCCTCGTGGCGGCCCAACTCGCGCAAGGCGGTGGCGCGGTTGCTCAACGCCTCGGGATAATCCGGCCGTAACGCCATGGCCCGGTCGAAGCTGGCGAGTGCGTCATGCGACCGCCGCAATTCGCAGAGCGTGATGCCGCGCGCGTTCCAGGTCTCGGCGTGGCCGGGCTGGAGCGCCAGTGCCTTGTCGAAGCTCACGAGCGCCTCCGCGCGGCGATCGAGTTCGCGCAAGGCGCCGCCGCGATTGCTGTACCCGTCCGGCCGAGGCCGCCTTCCGCTGGCTTGTCTGATCTGGTGTGATTAGGCGGTGGTGCAAACACCGATGTTAGCACCGGTGCAAAGGAC
>JBAVTK010000109.1:0-1602 GCA_049696095.1 Aliidongia sp.
ATTTATTACCATCCCGTTCTTAAGCAATGGTGTTCTGTGGGTGGAACTCCAGAGGATGATCAACGGGCAAGTCGCGATTCTTGGATCAAGCTCATAGCCTTTTTTGAGGATACATTGTGTTTAAAAAAGGGCGATTGAGATGTTATTGAAAAAGCTGGTAATGATTTTCTTTCTTTCTCTTCTCATGAGCATTTGCTCTATAAAGGCTGTAGATATACCCTTGAATGAAGAACTAATGCATTGCTTAGATCAGTGTTGGGGTGTTGATCGCCATACAGCAGCTGTCATCTGCAACGGATCTTCCATTAAAGTAGAAGATAGTTTTCGATCTTAAACCGTTAACTTTAAGAAACTTTTCTCTCGCTTAAAAGTTTTTTTCTAGTGGCTACATCGACCTTTTTATATGGTAAAACTTCTGGCAGCTGAATGTCCAATGCATCCAATAATTGTTTAGTCCGTTCATCGGGTAGGAGAAGGTATTGGCAAGATGGATTGCCTCCCCGTAAGAGACTGCAAAATCCGGCTAGCAATGCAATACCTTCCTCAACAGTAATCTCAATATGCTGCCAGGCAGATCTTAAATACTGAATTAGTTTATAAGCCAACATAACAACAAAAACATGCCCATCAGTTCTGGAGAATTTTCTGACGTAATAAGGGCGGATTTCGAGTTGTGTTGTCTTCATCGTCCGAAATGCCCATTCAACGGTACTTAAATCTTTATAACGCGCATGCATTATTGATGAGGTGGTTTCCGATGAGTCTGTTACGTTCGTTTTGATTATATAGCATCCATCGAATTTTGATTCCTCGGTCAATTCATTAGCATTCACTTTCAAGGTAACAAGAGAACCGTTTTTTCTAACCTTGGCCCACTTCCTGATCTTAAGTGTCGCTGCATAGGCCCGCATTTTTTTTGCAGCAACCTCTACATTGGCTTTTGGGTGCTCTTGTAAATAGATGTTTTCCTTTGAGATTTTCTTTTCTAAAGCTAGCAGCTTAGATCTTCTTTGTGCTGCAATTTCCTTCATACGCACAGGATTTCTACGCAAAATATATCTTAAACATGTTTTCTCGTCTGTAATCTCTTTCAATTCTGTGGAAAAATCCTCCATCTTGATCTTGTTACTTTCGATTAAAGTCTTCATTTGAGGTTTAGTCATAGCTGTGATGTATTTAAAATTCTCTCCCAATTCATTGATTTGAGGGCCCTTAATCATTCCTCGATCACCGACGAAAATTACATTGGTCACGCCGAATTGTTCGCTAATTTTTTGAACTTGATCAACAACCGTGGTGTTATCAGAGGTATTTCCTTCAAATACCTGAACGGATACTGGATCACCTTCACAATCAGTCAACAAACCTATGACAATTTGCTTCTTTCCTCGTTTCTTGTCTCTGTTATAACCAAAATTGCCATATTCATTTTGATCACCCTCCGTATAACTACTTGTGACATCGTACAGAAACAGATTTAAGGGTTTGTTAGACGTGGCTTGCTTTGCTTTGAATATTTTTTTTTCAATGATGCTTTGGTTTTCTGAAAGCCAATCCAAATTGGCATAAAGATCATCTTCGGTGAATGTTTCAAATTTTAGT
>JBAVTK010000110.1:0-2382 GCA_049696095.1 Aliidongia sp.
AGCCGCGTCTCTTGTCTCGCGGCGATCCTGAACCAGGAGCCCTGCAATGACCCCGACCAAGATCCTTGTCGGTCAAGCCTTGATCGTCTTCGCCGTCGTGATCGCGACCCTGTGGTTCGCCACCCAATGGGCCGCAGCCCAACTCGGCTACCAGCACCAGCTCGGCGCGCCGTGGTTCGCGCTGGTGGCATATCCCGTCTACTACCCCTGGCGTCTGTTCGAATGGTGGTACGGTTTCGACGCCTATGCCCCGGCGGTGTTCGACCGGGCCGGCATGATCGCGGCCGGCGGCGGGGTTGCCGGCATCATCGTTGCCATGATCGGTTCGCTCTGGCGCGCCCGGCAGGGAAAACTGGTCACGACCTATGGCTCATCGCGCTGGGCGACGCGCCGGGAAGTGGAGGGGGCTGGCCTGTTCCAGCCGGTCGGGCTGTTCCTCGGCCGGCTCGGGCGGCGCTATCTGCGCCATGACGGGCCGGAGCATGTCATGGCCTTCGCGCCGACCCGCTCGGGCAAGGGCGTCGGCCTCGTTATCCCGACGCTGCTGTCCTGGACTGGTTCCACGATTGTCCACGACATCAAGGGCGAGAACTGGCAACTGACCGCCGGCTGGCGCTCCCGCTTCTCGCATTGCCTGCTGTTCAACCCGACCGATCTGCGCAGTGCCCGGTACAATCCGCTGCTCGAAGTGCGCAAGGGGCCGAACGAGGTCCGCGACGTCCAGAACATCGCCGATATATTGGTCGATCCCGAGGGAGCACTGGAACACCGGACCCATTGGGAGAAGACCGGCCATTCCCTGCTGGTCGGCGCCATCCTCCATGTCCTCTATGCCGAGGAGGAGAAGACCCTGGCCCGGGTCGTGACCTTCCTGTCCGATCCGTGCCGGTCCTTCGAGCATACTTTGCGCGCCATGATGGCGACCAACCATCTCGGCAGCGCCGAGCACCCGGTGGTCCATCCGGTCGTGGCCTCCGCCGCGCGCGAGGTGCTGAACAAGTCCGACAATGAGCGCTCGGGCGTGCTCTCGACCGCGATGTCGTTCCTCGGCCTCTATCGCGATCCGGTGGTTGCCGCCGCGACGGCGGCCTGCGATTGGCGCATCACTGATCTGGTCGATGCCGAATGCCCGGCCTCGCTCTATCTCGTGATCCCGCCCTCGGATATCAGCCGGACCAAGCCGCTGGTGCGGCTGGTGCTGAACCAGATCGGCCGCCGCCTGACCGAACGGCTCGAAGGCGATCCGGCCAAGGCGCGCAAGCATCGTCTGCTGATGATGCTGGACGAGTTCCCGGCGCTCGGGCGGCTCGATTTCTTCGAGACGGCACTCGCCTTCATGGCCGGCTACGGCATTCGCGCCTACCTGATCGCGCAGAGCCTGAACCAGATCTCCAAGGCCTATGGCGAGAACAATTCGATCCTGGATAATTGCCATGTCCGGATCGCGTTCTCATCGAATGACGAGCGCACCGCCAAACGGATCAGCGACGCGCTCGGCACCGCGACCGAGTTGCGGGCACAGCGCAATTATGCCGGCCACCGGCTGGCGCCATGGCTCAGCCACATGATGGTGAGCCGCCAGGAGACCGCCCGCCCGCTGTTGACGCCCGGTGAGGTGATGCAATTGCCGCCGGCCGACGAGTTGGTGCTGGTCTCCGGTCTGGCGCCGATCCGGG
This sequence comes from Aliidongia sp., assembly GCA_049696095.1. Lineage (GTDB taxonomy): Bacteria > Pseudomonadota > Alphaproteobacteria > ATCC43930 > CGMCC-115725 > JAXDMU01. The sequence goes on from JBAVTK010000110.1 coordinate 1,677, forward strand.
CCAAGAAACTGCGCTATTACCAGGACGGCAATTTTGTCGCCCGCATTCTGCCGGCGCCGGTGCTGTCCGATCGCGGCTTCGCCGATCGCCCGCCCGGCCGGGCACATGACTGGACCGGCCGGGTGCGCTGTATCGATGCCAGACTGGTCGAGGACGAACCGGCACCGCCACCTGTTGCTGCGGTGGAAGACACCGAAGGCGGGCCGCAGCGCCATCCGGGATTGCCCGGCGAGGACGGCATCGCCCGGCCCAACGGGACAGAACCCAACACCGATCTCAGCGCGGTGCTCGAAGACGACCTCGACCAGGGTGCGCAGAGCAAGGCGCCGGGAGTCGATCCCATCCAGCCTTCGGCCATCACCCGCGCCTATGGCATCAATGAAGGCGAGGATCTGAAGCCGGGGCGTAGCCCGGATGACGAAGTGCTGCCGGATTTTGGCGGAGGCTCGTCGGCTTCGAGCGCCGCCGGCCGCATCGATGCATCATCATAGGGAATGGCGGGTGGCGCCTTGTTCGCACAGGCGGCGAGCGCCAGGACCGAGGCCGACAGGGCAAGGACGGAGGGGATGCGATGGCGGATCATGGCTTTTCTCCGGGGTTGAGCTCGCGCGACCAGTCAAGCGCGGTGACATAGAGGCCGAGCGGGTTGGTGCGCAGCACCTCGGCACTGGTCGGGCGGCGAATGGCGACGGTCAGGATGCCGGTC
>JBAVTK010000111.1:0-7841 GCA_049696095.1 Aliidongia sp.
CAGCGCTATCGCGGCCTCGTCGCGACCGGCGCCGTTCCCCAGCGCCTTTACGATCAGGCCAAGGCCGCGGCCGATAGCGCGCAAGCGCTGCTGTCGGCCGCCGAGGCTCAGGAGAAAGTGGCGAAGAACCAGGGTGACTATTCGATTCTGGTGGCAGATGCCGACGGTACCGTCGTCGAAGCAATCGGCGAATCGGGTCAGGTCGTGTCCGCCGGACAGACGGTGATCCGCCTCGCTCATGCCGGGCCGCACGAAGCGGCCATCGATCTGCCCGAAACTATTCGGCCAGCCCTGGGGTCGGTTGCCCAAGCCAGCCTCTATGGCGAAACGACACAGAACACCGCACATCTTCGCCAATTATCGGCCGCCGCCGATCCGCGCACGCGGACCTATGAAGCGCGTTATGTCCTGGACGGTCCAGGCGCCACGGCACCGCTCGGCGCGACGGTCCGGATCAGTTTCGCCACCGGCGAGCCGACCGAGGCAGTCGAGGTACCGCTCGGCGCGATCGACGATGAAGGCAAGGGACCCGGCGTCTGGGTGTTCGACGCGCATAGCTCGACCGTGTCATATCGCCCCGTCGGTCTGGGCCGATTCGGGGTCGAAACCGCCATGCTGACCTCCGGCGTCAAAGCCGGCGAGCAAGTCGTCGCCGCAGGCGGACATCTGCTGCACGAAGGCGAGAAGATCCGGATCGTCAACCAGAAAGCCGCGATGCAATGAGCGGCTTCAATCTGTCGGCACTTGCCGTCCGCGAGCGCGGCATCACACTATTCCTGATCATCGCGATCGTGCTCGTGGGAATCTTCGCGTATCTGAATCTCGGTCGGGCCGAAGATCCTAACTACACGGTGAAGGTACTGACCGTCACCTCGACCTGGCCCGGCGCCACCGCGCAGGAAATGCAGGATCTCGTCGCCGATCCGCTCGAAAAACGGCTGCAAGAGCTGCAATGGTACGACCATGTCGAGACATTCACCCGGCCCGGCATCGCCTTTCTGACGCTGACGCTCAAGGATTCGACGCCGCCCGCCGACGTACCGGACCAGTTCTATCAAGCACGCAAGAAGCTGGGTGACGAGGCGCACAAGCTGCCGGCCGGTGCCGGTGCGCCGATCATCAATGACGAATATTCCGACGTTGCCTTCGCGGTCTATACGTTGGAGGGCGACGGCTTTCCGCAACGCGCCCTCATCCGCCAGGCTGAAACAGTGCGCCAGCGGCTGTTGCATGTCGCCGGCGTGCGGAAGGTCGATATTCTGGGCGAGCGGCCGGAGAAGATCTTCATCAATTTCTCATATGAGCGGCTCGCCACGCTCGGCGTCAGCACCAACGAGATTTTCGCGGCACTACAGCGGCAAAACACGATCGTCCCGGCCGGCTCGATCGAGACCAACGGCCCGCAAATCTTCATTCGCCTCGACGGTGCGTTCGACGAACTGGACAAGATCCGCGACACGCCGATCGTCGCCAGCGGCCGACTCCTGAAGCTCTCGGAGATCGCCCAGGTCGAGCGGGGCTATGAGGATCCGCCGAGCTATCTGGTTCGGCATAATGGCAAGGATGCGCTGGTCCTGAACCTGGTCATGCAGGACCGGTGGAACGGGCAGAAACTCGGCAAAGCGCTGGCGGTCGCGGAACAGACACTCCGGGCCGATCTGCCGGTCGGCATCACGCTGACCAAAATCTCCGATCAGGCGGTCATCATCGACGGCACAGTCGGGGAGTTCATGACGAAGTTCTTCGTGGCGCTGGGCGTGATTATGGTCGTCTGCGTGATCAGCCTCGGCTGGCGCGTCGGTATCATCGTCGCAGCCGCCGTGCCGCTGACACTCGCCATTGTGCTGTTCATCATGCTGGTGACCGGCCGCTTCTTTGACCGGATCACGCTTGGCGGTCTCATCCTGTCGCTCGGCCTGCTGGTCGATGACGCGATCATCGCAATCGAGATCATGGTGGTGAAGCTGGAGGAAGGCTTCGACCGTATCAAGGCGGCGTCTTATGCCTGGAGCCATACGGCGGCGCCGATGCTGGCCGGCACGCTTGTGACGATCATCGGATTCGCGCCGGTCGGCTTCGCCAAATCCGCCTCGGGCGAATATGCCGGCAATATCTTCTGGATCGTCGGATTCGCGCTCATCGCCTCCTGGATCGTCGCCGTTGTGTTTACGCCCTATCTCGGTGTCAAGCTGCTGCCGGACATCCGGAGGGTTGTCGGCACCTACGACCACATTTATTCAACCCCCAACTACAACCGCTTTCGGCGTGTCGTCGCCTGGGCGGTTCGTCGGAAATTCACGGTCGCGGCCGGCGTCGTCGGCATGTTCATTGCGGCGGCCATGGGCATGGGGCTGGTGAAGCAGCAATTCTTCCCGCAGTCGGACCGCCGCGAGGTGTTCGCCGAGGTGCAGATGCCCGAAGGCACCAGCATCGAAGCAACCGATAAGGTGACCAAGCGGGTCGAAGCGTGGCTCCAGGCCCAGCCGGAATCGAAGATCGTCACGGCCTATGTCGGCGGCGGCGCCTCGCGCTTCTGGCTCGCCTATAATCCCGAATTGCCTGACCCATCCTTCGCCAAGATCATCACGATCACCGAGACCGAGGGCGCGCGCGACGCGCTGATGGCCCGGTTGCGCAGCGAGATCGCGGCCGGCCTCGCCCCCGAGGCCAAGCTCCGCGTCTCGCAACTGGTCTTCGGTCCCTACTCCCATTTCCCGGTGTCGTTCCGGGTCATGGGGCCAGACCCTGACACAGTGCGCGGCATCGCCGACCAGGTCCAAAAGGTGATGCGCGACAATCCGGGCACGCGGGACATCAATCAGGACTGGGGCGAACGGGCGCCCACGCTGCACTTCGTCCTAGACCAAGCCCGGCTGCAACTGATCGGGCTTACGCCGGCCGAGGTCGGAGCGGAACTACAGACCCTGCTCACCGGCACGCCGATCACCCAGGTGCGCGAGGATATCCGGGCAATCGATCTCACGGCGCGGAGTTCCGGTCCGGAACGCCTCGACCCGGAAAAGCTCAACGATCTGACCTTGACCAATCGCGACGGCCAGATCGTCCCGCTCGGCCAGATCGGCCATATCGAAATCGTGCCCGAAGATCCGATTCTCCGCCGCCGCGACCGGGTGCCGACGATCACGGTGCAGAGCGACATCGACGAGGCCCTGCAGCCGCCGCAGGTCGCGGCCGAAATCGAGCAGGCCTTGATACCGCTCGTCGCCGCCTTGCCGCCCGGTTATCATATCGAGACCGGCAGCGCCGCCGAGGAATCGGCCAAAGCCAACGCGGCACTCGCACCGATCTTCCCGATCATGCTGTCGCTGATTCTGCTGGTTCTGATGCTTCAGGTCCGGACCTTCTCGGCCATGTTCATGGTGTTCCTGACGGCACCGCTGGGTCTGGTCGGTGTCGTCCCGGCCCTGTTGATCTTCCACCAGCCTTTCGGCTTCAACGGGATCCTCGGCCTGATCGGCCTGTCCGGCATCCTGATGCGCAACACGCTAATTCTGATCGGCCAGATTCGGACAAACGAAGAGGCCGGATTGGATCGATACCACGCCGTGGTCGAGGCAACGGTTCAGCGCGCGCGCCCGGTCGTTCTGACCGCCCTCGCCGCGATCCTGGCCTTCACGCCGCTGACCCAGTCGGTGTTCTGGGGCTCGCTTGCCTATACGCTGATTGGCGGCACGGCCGCCGGGACGATTCTGGTCCTGGTTTTCCTGCCGGCACTCTACGCGATCTGGTACCGGGTCAAGCCTGTAGCGGACAAAAGTGGTGATAAGACAGTTCACATCAAACGACTCGAAGAATTGGCTGTTTAAGCGAGCTGTTCGTTTTTCTGAAATGCTCCGCTTCCATTTGGAAAGGACCGTCTTCGATCAATGTCGCACCGATAATTATTCGACACCAAAATTGTCGTTCAGCTTATCGTAAGCTGTCTTTTGATGATCCGATTCTGTATTTAGGATCGGAGAACACTTGACTATTGCTGCCTCTGAAGAATTTCTATTCTCAGGACATCAATCACGCCGATTGAATTAAGTAAAAACATGGAAAAAGATTTTCGCCGACATATAGTTTAGAACTATTCTAAGTATAAATTATGCCTTGACGCCACTCTCGTTCTAATACTATACTTCCGTTCACTATAACGATCGCTTTCGAGGTGCAGGCGTATCATGAGTGACATTGATCGACACGGTCAAAAGCCCGCCGTCATTGAGGCGGTTGTTGCGAAGAAATTCGAACAAATCGCCGAAATGTTCCGCTCGATTGCCACGAGCAAGCCGCATGACGTTGCCGTCATTGCGCCGTTCGGGGTCGATGGCGCCGGAAGACGTGCCTATGTCCAGCAAACCTATCGACAAATGGATGAAGATAGCAGTCGGCTGGCACATGGCCTGGTAAATCTCGGGCTTGGGCGCGGCTCGCGTGCGATCGTGATGATGAAATCGTCGATCGATTACTTCTCTCTCGTTCTTGCCCTGTTCAGGATCGGCGCGGTGCCGGTGCATATCGATGTTGGCATGGACCTTGAAAATGCCGGTCGCTGTATCGCCGAAGCGGAACCTGACGCTTTCTTCGGCGATGCGGAGACATTTACCGCCTCGGTTTTACTTGGCTGGGGGAAAGAAAGCGTTCGGATACGTGTCCGAGTGGGTAAGCCGCAAGAAATCTCGGGCATCTCGCTTGAGGAAATTCGGTCAAGCGTGCCGCAAGGTAGTTTCTTTGCACCGACGGTCATGCGGCCCGACGAGACCGCAATGATTGTCTATACCAGCGGCAGTACAGGGGTCGCCAAAGGCGCAATCGCCCCACATAGCTACATCTCCGGGATTATCCTGGGTTTGCGTCACAGCTATGGTTCGGTCACGAACGAAGGACATATGTCACCCTTTCCACCCTTTCTGATGTTCAATTTCGGAATCGGGTTGAAAAGCGTTGTACCCGATATGGACGCGGCACAGCCAGCGATGGTTGATCCAGACCGCATCATTCGCCAGGTCGAGGATCTTGGGCTGCAATATATGTTTGCAACGCCCGCCTTCATGGAACGTCTTGAGCGGCGCGCCACCGCGGGTTCGATCACCCTTACCTCGCTTCGGCGCGTCTTGTGGGCCGGATCGGCGGTTCATCCATCGGCGTTGGCGCGGTTCAAACGGTTGACGCCGAATGCCGAAACCGTCTGCGTCTATTCCTCGTCGGAAGCCACGCCGATCGCGACCATCGAAAGCAACGAGATCCTTGCGACCGCGAACCGGACCGAAACGGGCGGGGGCATCTGCCTTGGGCGGACGGTTCCGTCCATGGAAGTGCGGATCGTCTCGATCACCGACGACGCCATTTTGGCCTGGCGTGATGACCTCGAGGTTGAACCAGGTGCAATCGGCGAGATCATTGTGCGCGGCACGACCGTTTCCCCGGCGTATCTCAATCGACCGGACGCGACGCGAATGACCAAAATTCCCGATGCACGCGACGGGTGTTTTTTCCACAGAATGGGCGATCTCGGATACTTCGATAAGGAAGGCCGGCTGTGGTTCTGCGGACGTAAAGATCATCGCGTTGAAACCGGGCGGGGCGTGCTGTTCAGCGCATCCTGCGAGGGCGTATTCGATGCCCATCCTGATGTTCGCCGCAGCGGACTGGTCGGGGTACAATTGGGCGGTGAGCGAATCCCGGTGATCTGTGTCGAGTCGGAAGCCGACGTTGACCCAGAATTGTTGCGTGCCGAGTTACTCGATATTGCGCACACGTATTCGGCTACCGCGACGATTGAAACGATCCTGTTTCATCCGAGTCTGCCGGTCGATACGCGCCATAACTCAAAGATCGTGCGCGAAAAACTTGCGGTTTGGGCCGCTAAGCGCATCCAACTGGCCGAAGAATGACCGTCATTCACAAGTGACGTGAAATAACGTGACTCATTAGCGCCGATGGTCCAAGTGAGTTCGTGACATATCGGCAAATGAAATGAATGACTATCTCGCTGACCTGTAGTAACCACCGGTATAGAGGGGGAGGAACCTTGACTACGCTCGATATCAGGCGCGCGATGCGCGACGATTATGCCAATATACTACAGTTGGAGCATGAGAATTACGTCGAGAATGTACCGGACGCGCTGCGCAAGGACGGCTTCCTTTCGGCAAAAATGTCCGAAGCCCAACTGGATCGGATCGCAACCGATCTAGGAATTGCTGTTGCCTACGATGATGGCACCTTTCTTGGATTTTTTTGTGTTTCCCGGATGGAACATTGGCCGCTCGAATCAGTTGTCCACCGGTTGGTAGAATCACTGAGAACGCATTATCGCGACGAGCGGGTTACCGATCCGGACAAGTTCTGCATTTTTGGCCCGATGTGCCTGTCTCCGTTCGCACGCGGCAAAGGCGTGCTGCCGAAGCTTTATGAGTGCGCGATCAGAAACCTCAAAGGCTGCATGACCACTGCAGCGGGATTTATCTCAGTGCATAACCCGCGTTCATTGCAGGCAATCGGGAAACTTGACTGGCAACCGGTCGGACAATTCAGTTGGGGTGATCGGGAATATCACGCCATGATCCGCGATATCTCGGAAAATCCGAATACCGCGGTACGCGACGACTCCATGAAGCATCACAGCCAAGGCGCGATCGGATGGCCAGATCGGGCGATGGCCGCCACCTAATTACTCGAACAGGATGTGAAAATGGACGATTTAGCTTCCGCCCGCGCGGGCGAGATGGACTACCAGCTCGGAATCGACGCGACGGCAGTCGAGCGCAGGCGGCAAACGCCTTGGGTCGTACGGGTTGGCGCGGCGATCTCGCTTGACGACATTCACGATGTCGCGGTCCATCATCGACAGATTGTCCTAACGCCGGACATTTTGGCGTTGCTCACACAGGGCCGAGCCCAGCTTGAGAAAAGATTGGCCGAGCGCCACGTGATCTATGGCATCAATACCGGGTTCGGCGGCAACAGTAATCTTGTGATTCCCGACGATCAACTGGCGGCTCATCAGGAAAATCTTCTAACATTCCTGTCGGCCGGAACGGGTGAGCCTTTTTCCGACGAGCATGTGCGGGCCGCGCAAGTCATGACCGTGCTGGCGCTCGTGCGCGGCTGGTCGGCCATCCGCCCCGAGATCGTCATCAGCCTGGTTGAACATATCAACGCCGGCATTGTGCCGAACGTGCCCCGATACGGCTCAGTCGGTGCGAGCGGCGACTTGATCCCGTCGAGCTATATTGCCGGTGCCTTGTGCGGCCGGGGCGACGTTCGGTTCGACGGCCAAAAAATGAGTGCCGCTGAAGCGCTGTCCCGCACCGGCATCACCCCGCTGCGTCTGTTTGCCAAGGAAGGTTTGGCGCTGGTCAATGGCACGCGCATGATGACGGGCGTCGGGGCCGTTACCTTGCTGCGGCTCCGTGCGACGTTCGGTGCCGCCGTGGGCGCGCTGTCCCTTGCGGTGCACGCATTGCGCGCGTCACATGAGCATTATGATGCCCGCATCCATCTGGCGAAAGGACACCCCGGTCAGATCGCCATTGCTGCCGTAATGCGTGAGATGCTGGCGGGTTCGCGCTCCGGCGTCGCCTCTGCCGCTCGAATCCGCGGCGAAGAGAATTCCGACGCAATCGTCCAACTCGCCGAGGGCGTGCAAGAGATATACTCTGTCCGCTGCGCGCCGCAGATCCTGGGAGTCGTGCCGGAGTCGCTCGAAACGACACGCATCGTTCTCGAACGCGAAGCCATCTCGGCCAATGACAACCCGCTGATCGATCCGGACAATGGTGACGTCTTGCAGGGCGGAAATTTCATGGGCCAGCATGTCGCGCGCACGATGGACG
>JBAVTK010000112.1:0-10626 GCA_049696095.1 Aliidongia sp.
GTGGCCGAGTGGCGAGATTGACAGACACAGCGGTCTTAAAAACCGTGGCCGAGTGACAATACTGAGCCCCGCTACGGCGCCAAATCCTGGCCCCAAGCCCGTCGGGTCGTGGCGCGGATCGAGGCAACCTGCAAGGGTCTCGACACAAGATACGTCGTTACCAACATCACGGCCGGCACCGCCCAATGGCTCTATGACAGCCTCTATTGCCCCAGGGGCCAAGTCGAGAACCTGATCAAGCGGCACAGAGCCAACTGGCATTCGACCGCGCCAGTCGCCGATCCCCGCTCGCCAGCGGCGAATTCTCCACCATTCGCCTGGCCCCCGCTCAAAATCGCCGTGCGCATCATGCTATTGCCGATCCTCCACCATATCGACGAGACGTCGCCCGGATTGTTCACGCCGTTCAATCAGGCGGAGTTCGATTCGCTGAAGCAGGAGAGCGTCTACAACTTTCAGACCGCTGTCTTGCGAATTCGGGAATACCGGCAAAATCGGGAAGCGTGATGGAGCCGCAATACGGCGTTTTGGTACGATCCTGCTCGATCGTCAAAAGGCCGAACCGGTCTCCGATCGGATGATCCGCAGATGAGCCTCGCGATAACCGGACCGGTTGTACTGAAGCAAAGCCGCAGGATGATTGAGCAGCACGCTGTCAAAGAAACCGCGCAGATAGGCCGCGGTAATGACCAACGATCGCCTGGGATCGATCGGGCCGGCGCCGGTCAGCCGACGGCTGCGGAAGCGCAGGGCATTATCGGAAAAATTGACGTGAGTCGTGCCGTCGATCATCAGCAGAAACCCACCATGGCGCTTCAAACCGGCGAGCTGTCGCTCGTAATCGTCCCGCTGCAAGATCGCTGTGTAGCGCTGGGTGGCGTCGGGCGCGAGGAGCTCGGCTTCGGTCGGCAATGGCGTTGCATCATTGACGGCCAAATAGGGGCACGGCACGCCTTGCGCGGCGGCCTCGGCGAATAGCCAGCCATCGAGATTGGCCGCCGCCTTGATCCGCCGATCCTGCCATGCCGCCTGGGCGGCGGCGGCCCCGCCAAAGGAATAGCCCCAGACGCCGATCCGGTCGAGATCGAGCCGCCCGGCCAGCGGCGCGTCTTCATCGTCGTTCAACTGGCGCAGACGGTCGATCAGGGCGGTGACGTTGCGCGCCCGCGCGCGTGCTCTGTCATCCGCCCGCCGCAGCGTCGCCGCGAACGCCGACTGCGACGAGAAATCCATCTCGCCTGGCGTCTCGCCGCGCAAGACCGGCTCGTCGATCGCATCCGCCGCCATTTGTGACGGTGCGGGATAGCGCAGACTCGCCACCACGAAACCGTGGCTCACGAGATCGCGGATCAGAAAGCGATCCTCGATCGCCGTCCCGACCCAACCCGGCAGATAAATCAGAACGGGCCGCGGCTCGTCGCCCGGCGGCGCTGCCGGCACGACCGGATACCAGATCTCGACCAACGGTGTGGCCGCCCGGGCATCGGCCTCGATCGGACCAAGCATGCTGTGGCCGACGCCATAGCCGCCGGACGGCGTCGGCATGGCGATCGGTAAAATCTGCGCGATCAGGACCGCGACCATCGCCGTTAGCGTGCCGGTGACGAGAAGCGCGTTCACCCTCAAGCCGGTTCCGACATCGCCGAAGGGGCGTCGCCGGTCGTCAGGCAGGTGGCGATGTGCCGTGCTACCTGGCCGACGCCCGGTTCGGTGAAAATGGTGAAATGGTCGCCCGGAACGCTGACGACGTCGATCTCTTGCGCCGAATATCGGTGCCAGCCGAGGTCCTGGTCGAGGAACAGGCCGCGCGGCTCCTCTGCGCTGCGAAAGATCGTGATCTTGCCGGCATATCGGCCGGGCCGGTAGCGTTTGACCATCCGGAGGAGATATTCCAGGAGCCAGCGGTCATAGCCATCCGGCGTGACATATTGCCCTTGCGCCGCCGAATCGACCTCGGCCGGCATGCCGGATCGGCCGAGCATCCGGGCGATCTTGCGCATGAATGTTCGGTTGGCGATGAAGCGCGCCACGCCGCCCGGCTCTTTGCGTGCGCGCCGCCAATCCTGGCGGATCAGATGCCAGCGATAGGCGTAATCGGCCAGCCGCCCCCGGATCGGGCCAAGATCGGCGATATAATGCGGCGCCCAGCTATCGATCATCGCCAGCAAGGCGATGGTCTCGCCCGCCGCTTCGAGCTGTCTTGCCACTTCAAAGGCGAGCGTCCCGCCGATGCACCAGCCCAGCAGCGCATAGGGGCCGGTTGGCTGGACCTCGCGGATTAATGTCACATATTGCGCGGCCACCGTTTCGAAATCGTCGGGCATCCGATCGCGCGAGAAGGCAGGGTCGAACAATTGCAGCGCGGTAAAGGGCTGATCGAGGCCCAACCGCTTCGACAGGGTGAAAAACACTCCGGTATTGTTGATGCCGATGACGGGAATTTTCCGCCCCGTCGTCTGCAACCGGACCACCTGGCGGAAATCATGCTGCCGCAGATCGGCCTGCCCGAGCAGAAGCGCCATCGCTTCGAGCGTCGACGCCTTGAACAGATTTGCCAGGCTGATCCGGCGCCCGAATTCTTCCTCGACCCGCATGAGCAGACGGGCGGCCGCCAGCGAATGCCCGCCCAATTCGAAAAAATCGGCGGTTTTGTCAATGTCTTCGACGCCCAAAATACCGCGCCAGATGACGGCCAGCCGCCGTTCGGTCGCATCAAGCGGCCGTGAATGGCCGTGCGTTGCCGGCACAGTATCCAGCGCCGGCACCGGCAGCGCGGCGCGATCGATCTTGCCGTTCGGTGTTCGCGGCAAGCTGTCGAGCATCGTGATGAATTTCGGCTGCATGTAACTTGGCAGCGACCGTCCGAGTTGGTTGCGCAACAGGGTGACCGTTTCGTGGACCGGCCGGTGCGGTGCCGGCGCCATCACGATATAGGCGGCCAACGCCGGCTCGCCGCCCTCCGGACGATGGAGCGTCGCGACTGCCTCGCCGACACCGGGAATGGCGAGGAGAGCTGTCTCGATTTCGCCCAGCTCGATCCGGAAGCCGCGCAGCTTGACCTGATGATCGGTGCGGCCGAGATAGTCGAACTCGCCCGGACGGCGCGAGCGGACGATATCGCCGGTCCGATAGAGCCGGCCGCCATCGGGGCGAAATCCGTCGGCGCGGAATTGCGCCGCGGTCAGATCATCCCGCCCCAGATAACCGGCCGCGACGCCATCACCGCCGATGGTCAATTCGCCCAGTGCCCCTGGCGGCACCAGCCCGCCCTGTGGATCGACGACATAAAATTGCGTATTTGCCAAAATCCCGCCGATCGGGACCGGCCCCTTGCGGCTGGTAACTTTATAGGCGGCCGACCAGATCGTGGTTTCGGTCGGCCCATACATGTTCCACAGCTCGCCACCTTGGTCGAGCAGCTGATTGGCCAACCGCCGCGACAAGGCTTCGCCGCCGCACAGCATCTTCAGCGGCCGGTGGATGCGCGGCAATCCGGCTTCGATCAGCATATCCCAGGTGACCGGCGTCGCCTGAAGTACCGTCACCTTTTCCCGGTCGAGCAAATTCAGCAGCTCGCGTGCGTCGGCCGCTTGGCCGGCGGTGGCGATGATCAGCCGAGCCCCGGTCACGAGCGGCAGGAAAATCTCGCAGGCTGCAATGTCGAATGCGATCGTCGTGACCGCGAGCCAGGTATCCCGGTCGGTCAGGCCTGGCCGTTCGCGCATCGCCCAGAGCAGATTGACCAGCGCACGATGGGGGATCTGCACCCCTTTCGGGCGGCCGGTCGAGCCCGAGGTGAAGATCACATAGGCCAGCGCCTCGGGCGCCACTTCCGGCAAGCTCGGCGGTTCGGCGATTGGTGGCAGATGATCGATTTCAATCATTGCTACCGCACTGTCCGGCAACCGCTCGCGCAGATCGCTGTGGGTTACCAGCGCCGCCAGATGGGCATCCTCGACGATCTGAAGCAGGCGCGCGGTCGGATAGGCCGGATCGAGCGGGACATAGGCTGCACCCGCCCTGAGAATGCCGAGCAAAGCCACCGGCAGATCCACCGAACGGTCGAGCATCACCCCAACCAAGCCGCCTTCGACGCCTCGGCGGCTCAAATGATGGGCCAGCCGCGCGGACGCCCGGTCGAGTTCCTGGAAGGTCAAGGACCGCCCCAGGCATGTCACGGCCACGGACAAGGGCGTTGCTGCCGCCTGGCGGGCAAATAATTGCGGCAACGCCGCGTCGCTTGGATAGGGCGCGGCCGTGTCGTTTGCCGCCGTGATGAGCATGTTCCGCTCGGCCTCACTCAGGATCGGCAGGGCCGAAATCTTTGCATCGGGCTGGGCGATGGCCGCCTGCATCAGATTGCGGAAATGTTCGATCAGGCGCCGGACCGTCGCCTCCTCGAACAGATCGGTATTGTACTCGCACGAGATGCGCCAGCCTTCGGGCCGCCCGACCATGAAGAAATTCAAATCATACAAGGCACCGGCCGAACGGGACGGCATGTCGATCAGGTCGAAATCGCCATAGGTGGCATTTTCGATGAAGGAGCGCTGAAAGATGAAATTCACCGAAAACAGCGCGTTCCGCCCGAGATCGCGTTTCGGTGCCACGATGTCGATCACCCGCTCCAATGGCAATTGCTGATGTTCGAAGGCATCGCTCACCACGTCGCGAATGCGTTCGAGCAATTCGGCGAAGCTCGGGTCGCCGGACAGATCGGCGCGCAGGATCAGTGTGTTGATGAACAGCCCGACCAGGCTTTCGACATCGACATCGTCGCGCCCGGCGGTCTGGGTGCCAAGTGCGATATCGGCTTCGCCGGAATAGCGGTAAAGCAGGGTATAGAGCGTCGCCAGTGCGGTCATGAACAGCGTACAGCCGTTGCGCCGGGCCAGCAGGGCGAACTCATCGGTGGTCGTTTTCGGCAGCAGGATCGAGACGATCGTGCCGTTCGAGGTCTGTTCGATCGGTCGGGGGAAATCCGTCGGCAGTTCGAAATGCTTGATGCCGCGCAAGGTCTGGCGCCAGAACATTTCGTCGGCTCGAAAATCGGAATGGGCCAGCCGGTCGCGCTGGCGCAGGGCGACATCGCCATAATTCAACGCCAAGGGCGGCAAGGTCGGCAGCCGGCCATTTTGCAGAGCGGCGCAAATCTCGCCCATTTCGTGGGCTAGGATACCGACCGACCAGCCATCGGCGATGCAATGATGCATCGTCAGCAGCAGGACGGACTGATCGTCGCGCACCCGCAGTTGGGTCACGCGCACCAAGGGCGGCTCGGTCAGATCGAATGAAGCGCGGGCTTCCAGCGTGGTCAGCCGCTCCATTTCCGCCTCGGCGGCCTCCGGTGCCCGTCCGCGCAGATCGACGACCTGCATCTGGAAGGGAGCCAAAGGTTTGACGATCTGGACGAGATCGCCATCCTGTTCGATGAAAGCCGTGCGCAAGGATTCCTGGCGCGACAGGATCAGCCGAAACGCCTGTTCCAATTCACCGGTCGAAAGCCGGCCGACCAGGCGCCACCGTACGGCGATGTTGAGCGCCGGGTTGCCCGGCAGCAGCCGATCCAAGATCCAGAACCGTTCCTGAGCGAGCGTGCAGGGATAGCGCCGCTCGGGCGGAGTCTGCGGATATTTATCGGCCTCGAAGTTGAATTGGGTCGTTTTCACAATCGCGCACCTTCCCACCGCCTTGTTCAGATCAGCCGGCCATCGCTTGCTCTTCGACCGATCCGCCCGGCCATTGCGCTCCGGTGGCCGCGTCGTTCTCGGTTGCGTGAAGGACAGCGGCCAGCCCCGAAATCGTGCGATGCTTCAAGAGCAGTTTCGCCGGGATCGGCAGACCGGCCCGATTAGCCCGTGCCGCAATCTGGAAGAAGTGGATCGAATCCGCCCCGAGATCCAAAAGATCGTCATGGATGCCAATGCGGTCCAGCTTGAGAACATCGATCCAGATGTCACGGATCTTGGTTTCAAGCGGATTGGCCGGCTGATCCGGCTCGCTTTCCGCCGGAGTGTCCACCGGTGCCGGCAAGGCGGTCCGGTCGAGTTTGCCATTGGCCGATAGCGGCAGGGCGTCGAGCGAGACCCAGCTCGACGGCACCATATAGTCCGGCAATTCGGCCGCCAGTGCCGTGCGGAACGGTGCGACGACAAATGGGACCTGGCTTCGGCCGACAATATAGCCGACCAGTTGCGGGACACCGGTCGGGCCGTTGCGCAAGGCCACGGCACAGGCGGCGATGCCGGGCTGACGACCGATCACGGTTTCGATCTCGGCCAGTTCGATGCGGAAGCCGCGCAGCTTCACTTGGTGATCCATCCGCCCTTCGAGCAGAATGCTGCCATTGGCCAGCCGCCGTGCCCGGTCACCAGTTCGATAGAGCCGCGGCGATGGCGTGCCGAGCGGGTTGGCGATGAATTTCTCGGACGTAAGGTCAGGCGATTTGAAATAGCCGCGCGCCAGCCCCTCGCCGCCGATATGCAATTGGCCGGGCACGCCGATCGGCACCGGTTGGTCGAAGCGGTCCAGAATATGGAATTGCGTATTGGCGATCGGCGCACCGATGACGATCTGATTCGTCTCGGCGGTGATTTCGGCGCAGGACGACCAGATCGTCGTCTCGGTCGGGCCATACATGTTCCAGAGCCGGCCGCCGTTTTGAAGGAGAGTTGTCGCCAAGTCCCGCGGCAACGCCTCGCCACCGCACAACATTGTGAAAGAAGGTGCGGCGGTGAAGCCGGCTTCCAACAGCAGGCGCCAGCTGGCCGGCGTGCCCTGCATCATCGTGACTTGGTTGTCGGCCAGCGCACGGGCCAGCTTGAAGCCGTCCCGGACCTCTTCTTCATCGGCGATCACGACCCGTCCGCCGGCAATCAGCGGCAGAAACAATTCCAAGGCTGCGATATCGAAGGCGATGGTGGTGATCGCCAGCATGGTATCCTCGGCACCGAAGCCGGGTGTGCGGGCCATGCTGGTCAACAGATTGACCAGCGCCCGGTGGGTAATCTCGACACCTTTTGGACGACCGGTCGAACCGGAGGTATAGATCACATAGGCCAGTTGATCGGACGTCCGATCGAGCGGCGGCGGCAGCGTCGGAATGCCGGCGGCCTCGTCGGCATCGACGGGTGCGATGATCGTGGTACCGGGTGCAACCAGCCCCGCAAGGCCGGCATCGTCAGTGATCAGTGCATCGACCGCCGCCTCGGCCAGGATCAGGCGCTTGCGCTCATCAGGGTGGTGCGGATCGAGCGGGACATAGGCCGAACCGGCTTTCGCTACACCCAACAGTGCCACCAGCATCTCGGCCGATCGGTCGAGACACAGTCCGATCAAGCTGCCCTGCGGCACCTGCGCCAGGATGCGGTGGGCCATGCGGTTGGCCGCCTCGTCCAACGCGCGATATGTCAAGCTGCGCCCGGCGGAGGTAACAGCAATGCACTCGGGGCGAAGCCTGGCCTGCTCGGCGATCAATTGGTCGAAGCAGATATCCATCGGGAAGGGCTGCTGGGTCGCATTGAGGTCCGCAAGTTGCCAGTCACGCTCGGCCGGCGGCAGAATCTCGATTTGCGGCAGGGCCAGATCAGAGCCCTCGGCGAAGGATCGCAGGATGGTTTCGTAATAGCCCAGCCAGCGATCGACCGTCGCCGCATCCCACAAATCGGTGTTGAAATCGCAATCAAGCCGCAGACCCTGCTTGGATTCGATGATGTTCAGGAAAATGTCGAAATTGACGAAGGCTTTGGGATTGGGTCGGACCTCAAGGGTCAGTCCCGGCAGATCGAGCCGTTCCGACAGCCGTTCCAGGTTGAATTGGATCTCTGCCAGCGGCAGCCGGTTCATGTCGCGCGCCAAAGCGAGCTTCCGCACCAGCGTACCGAACGTGTAGTTCTGGTGTTCATAGGTTTCGAGAACTTCGCTCGCCGTCTTGGTCAGATGCTGGGTCAGCCGCGTGTCCGCCGTCCATTCGCCGCGGATCGGCAGGAAATTGACGCAATGGCCGACCAGCGGTGCGTCGTCTTCGATCAGCGATTGCCCGGCGGTCGGGATGCCGACGATCACATCGGTCTGATCGGCCAAGCGCCCCATCAGCGTCTCGAATGCGGCCAGCAGCATGACGAAGAGCGTGCATTTGCGCGCAGCACCGGCGGATTTCACCGCCTGATGCAGCGACGCATCGATCCGCCGCGAAATGCTGGTGCCGTTGAAGGTTCTAAGGGCAGCGCGCGGCCGGTCGGTCGGCAGGTCGAGCGGCCTCGGCCGTCGGTCGAATTTGGCCAGCCAATAGGCTTCCGTCGCCGCGCGATCCTGGCCGGCGGCCTCATTCAGCGCATAGTCGCTGAAGCTGTGCGGCGGCGCCAGATCCGCCGTCCGGCCAGCTATTTGCGCGGCATAGATCTCGGCCAACTCGCTGACGATGACATTGAACGACCAGCCATCGCAGACGATGTGGTGCGCCGTCAAAATCAGCGCGTGCCGGTCCGGGGCGAGCCGCACCAAGGCGGTGCGGAAAACCGGGCCGCCGACCAGATCGAACGGCGTGCGGGCATCCTGGGCGATGAGTTCGGCCAGCCTCGCCTCGCCATCCGGTCCGGTCAGATCGTGGAATGCCAGGTCAATCGGCCGGGGGGCTTCGACCTGAAACCATTCGCCGGTCGGGCCGAAATGCACACGCAGCGATTCATGACGCGCCGCCACGTGATCGAGCGCCGCTTGCAGGGCTTGCCGGTCGAGCGTGCCGTCGAGGCTGAGCGTGATGGATTCGTTGAACGCGCAGGACGCGTCGTCGCCCAGCTGGGCCGACAGCCAGATCTCGACCTGGCTTTCGGTCAAGGGGATCTGTCGGTCGGCGGAGACCAGGGCAAGTGCCGCCGGCGCATGGAAAATCCCGACGCCGGCCAGCTCGGCCAGGCCGGCATCGAATGCCGCAACGATGGCCTCGATATCCGCGTCGGAATGCGCCGTGGTCAGGAAGCAGGGAAAACCATCCTGGATATGGATGCCGCGATAGCGCAGATGATGGAACAACAGACCGGCTAGTGGATGTTCCGAGCCGAGATTGAAATAGAAGAAGCTCGAAAAATTTTCGATCGGGGCTGCAATACCGTAGGTCCGGAACAGGCCGCGCAGTCGTTCGACTAGCCCCGCGGTCTGCGTGCCAAGCCGCTCCTGGAGTGCGACCCCTTCGGTCTTGAGATGGTTCAGGACGGCCCAGGTGGCGGCCAGCGTCAGCGGATGGCGCACGAAGGTACCGGCAAAGAATGTCACCGCCGCCTCCGGTACCGAAGCGTCGCCATAGTTCCAGGCGCCGCCATCAAGCGCGTCCATGAAGGCGGCCTTGCCCGCCAGGATGCCGATCGGCAATCCGCCGCCGACCACCTTGCCATAGGTCGCCATGTCGGCCCGGATGCCGAGCACGGCTTGCATGCCGCCCGGATGGGTGCGGAAGCCGGTCACCACCTCATCCATGATGAAGGCCGTGCCCGACGCCTCGGTAATGTCTCGGATCGTCTTGAGAAACTCGGTCGGGCAAAGTGCTGGATGGCGGCTCTGCACCGGCTCGACCACGATGGCGGCCAGTTCCTCGGCATGGGCGCGGATCCAGGTAAGTGCTTCGGGGCTGGCATAATCCAGCACGACCATGTTGCTGACCGCCGAATCCGGGATGCCCGGTGCCACCGGCAATGAACGCGGTTCGGCGCTGGAGCGCGCGATACCTTTGAGCAAAACCTCGTCGAATTGGCCGTGATAGGCACCGTTGAACACGACGACCTTGGTGCGGCCGGTCACGGCACGGGCGACGCGCAGTGCCGCCATCACCGCTTCCGACCCGGTGTTGCAAAAGGTCATCCGCTCATTGCCGGTCAGCTCGCGGAACAATTCGGCGATCCGGCCGGCCAGTTCGGCCTGCGGACCGATGGCAAAGCCGCGCTCCAACTGCTCGCTTACCGCCTGTACGACGAAATCGGGGGCGTGGCCGAACGCGGTCTGGCCGTAGCCATTGACCAGATCGATATATTCGTTACCGTCGACATCCCAGATTTTCGAGCCTTTCGACCGCGCGCAGACGATCGGATAGACCATCTCTTTCCAATCCAGCCGGAACCCGGCCGCGGCGCGCGGATCGGCCAAGGATGGGCGGAACTCCGCGGTCAGGCGCTTGGAGCCCTGACTCTTTTGCGCATAGCGCACGATGAGCGCATCGAGATGCGCGCGCTGAGCCGGTGTCGCCTCGGCCGCCGCCGATTTGGCGCCGGCCCGATAGACCTGAAAGCGCGAGGGGGTCGCGTCATCGGCCGCCAGGACGGCCGGCGGAATCGGTGCCGCGGCAATCGGCGTGGCACCCGCCGCCGGCAGGCCAACCTGCCGCAACGTGTCGAGTTGCCGGTCGAACAATTCCTTCATCACATTCATCTGGTCGCGGAACAGCGTTTCGAGACCGCTGCCGTCCTGCTGCGGCACCGGGCGGCCTTGTGCCGGAGCGACATTCAGGCTGGTGGCCATCGGCGCTGCTGGTTGGGCCGCCGGTTTCGCCGGGGCGGGCATGCGCGGGGCCAGGAACAGCGCCAATTGCTCGATGGTCGATTGCTCGCCCAGCAATTGGCGAAAGCTGATCTTGACCTT
>JBAVTK010000113.1:0-9169 GCA_049696095.1 Aliidongia sp.
GATGTAACCGGGCCGATCAGCCGCGACCAGATCACCCAGCCCCGCCGTTTCGAGCCAGCTTGCCAGCAGTGCCGCGCGCGGCATCGCACTGCGGCAGGTCATCACCGGCACGCCATGGGTCAGCGCCACCAGAGCCTCGTCCGGATGCGGATTATCGAGCGGGTCGAGCAGCACATCGATCGACGGCAGATAATCGGCGAGCACGCCGCCGCTATTGCTTGTCAGGATGCGATCGGCCGGCAGAAGCGAGCCGAACCGTTCAACCAAACCATGAAACGCTTCCAGCCGGTCGAAGCGCCGCGGATCGAGAATCAGCGTCGCCTCGGGCAATGCGGCCAGGGTCGCCGCCCAGCAAGCGACCGTTTCGGTGCCGATCTGCCATGACGCGGCGAGCGTACCGAATGCCAGCGGCCGCGTTTCGCGCACTGGATTGCTCGGCGGAACACTATTGCTCGGCAGCGCCGCAAGACCACCCGGCACCCGGATGACCGCGCCGGGCGTCGTCGCGGGATAGGCCCCCTCGTCACCGATGACGCCGTCAAATCCCAGATCCGTGGCCGCTTCGGCAATGCCGTAGGCGCCGAGCACCAGGGCGGCGAGCCGCGTTGCGAACAGTTCCGGCCGGGTCCGCCGGGTCGGTCCGTCGAGCGCGATCAGCACATCGAGATCATCATTGCCGATCATGAATCGGGCGGTCGTATCGTCGGTCTCGCGCAAATCACGCCAGATGTTGGCGCGTTGGCGTATCCGCACGGCGAGCGCCGCATCGAGCCGCCCATCGGCATAACAAAACAATTCGATCCGGCGGCGATCGAGCAATTCGATCACCGGGACGAGCGTATCCAGCCCCTCCCCTTCCGCCCAATGGGCCGAGACAATCCCGAGGCGGATCCGGCGACCATTGAGGTCCGGCCGGGCATCATACTCGTGCGGCACACGCGCCGGGATGAAATTGCGCCCCCAGCGGACCATGATCTCGCTCAGATCATGTACCGGCACGCCGGGTCGCATCGCCGCCGAGACGACACCGTGCCAGGCCAGATCGGCATCACCGGGGCGCAGCGCCTCGGCCCGACGATGTACCGTCATCGCGGCGTCGAACCGGCCGGCTTGGGCAAGGCAAGTGCCGAGCAACGCCACATTGTCGGCCGCATCGGGTGCCAGCGCCACCAGGGTTTCCGCTGCCGCCACGGCCTTGAAGGGCTGGCGATCGCCCAAGCAGGCGCGGGCGAGGCCGGCCCAGGCCGGTGCCGAAGCGCGGTCGATTTCGCATTCCTGGAAGAACAAGGCAGTCGCGGCGGCATAATCGCCGCGCGCAAAGGCCGCTTCGGCCGAGCGCAGCAACGGCGCTTCGGGAATGTTCCGGAACGCTTCAGTGAAATTGCCGATCCAATCAGGCAGTAGGCCGGGAATGCCGGTCTCACGCGTCGCGGCGATGCTGAGCTTTTGATAATAAAGCGAATCGACCAGCCGGCCGACCCGCGACATCACAATGGCGAGCGCACCGCTATATTCGCGCAGATCGGGCTCGGCCTGATGGGCCGTCAGCAACGCCTCGACCGCTTTGCCGGACTCGTTCAGCCGCAAGGACGCAAGTCCGGCCAGATAGAACACCAGCGGCGCACCGCCCAGACGCTGGGCCAACCGATCGATGCCGGACAGCACGTCTTCGATACGCCCGTCGGACAGCGCGGCCAGGATATCGGCCACCGCCGCGTGATCGGTGGAATCCGGCTCGTTACTCACCAAAATACATTCTCCGGCAATGGCGTGTCAGGCCTGTTTACCACACTGCGAGAAATTGGTTAGCGCACCGTAAAGCACATTTTCCCTTCAAACCGGCGCCGTGCCGGTCTCAGCCGTGGCCTCGATCAGCCAATCGACGACCGCTGCCAATGCTGCCTTGGGCGCTCGCCCCTCGGCCAATGCCGCCTGATAGATCCGACGCTGATTATGCGCACTGGTGCCGCGCGCCAGGATCGTGCGGGCATGGTCGAGCTCCGCCGCACAGCCGAAATGTGCCCCGTCCTCGCGCAGCAAGATCAGGATTTCATCGAGCAGACGGGGATACGGCACCAATTCGGCCCGGCCGAAATCGATCAGCCCCTCGTCGATGCCATAACGCTGCGCCCGCCAGCGGTTTTCGTCGATCAGCATGCGCAGATAGATCCGCCAGCGCTGATTGGCGACCCTGAGCCGCCACAGCATGCGCAACAGGCAGCGAAACAGACAGGCAATCGCGATGGCGTCGTCGACGCGGGTGCAGACATCGGCGATGCGCATTTCCAGCGTAGGAAAGCGGCTCGACGGCCGGATGTCCCACCACAGCTTGCTGCCGTCGTCGATCACCCCCAACTTGACCAGGGTACTGACATGGCGGGCATATTCGCCCCAACTCTCGAAACGTTCCGGAATGCCGGTCCGCGGCATCTCGTCGAAGACAGCGATCCGATAGGATTTGAGCCCGGTATCCTCGCCCTGCCAGAAGGGCGAGGAGGTCGACAGCGCCAGCAGATGGGGCAGGAAATAGCTGACCTGATTCATCAAGTCGATTTTCAGCTCCGGCTCCTCGACCCCGACATGGACATGCATGCCGCAGATCACCAGCCGGCGCGCGACGCCTTGCAGATCCTCGTGCAGCGCATTGTAGCGCTCGCGGTCGGTGCGGCGCTGGGTCGTGTGGTTGGCGAAGGGATGGCTCGCCGCCGCGACCGGCGCCATGTCGAAACGCTGCGCCACCGCCGCGACCGTGCTGCGCAGTTCGATCAATTCGGCCCGCGCCTCGGCCGCGCTCGTGCAGATTCCGGTCTGGATCTCGATCTGCGAGCGCAGGAATTCCGGGCTGACGCGGTTGCCGAGCCGCTTTTCGCACTCGGCCAGCAATTCGGCCGGCGGATCCAGCACCAATTCGCGGCTCGTCCGATCAACCAGAAGATATTCCTCCTCGATGCCGAGGGTGAAGGCAGGTTCCGCGCTCATCGGTAAAAGGCCGGACGATAGAGTTGCGGGTCGGCCAGCAGCGGCGCCAGCGCGCCCTCAAGATGCTCGGCAAAACGCTCGACGCCCGCCGCGCTATCGATCTCATCCTGGCGCAATTCGATCAGCACATGCGGCAGCCCTTGCTGCACGGCGTGGTGCAGCAGGGTAAAACCCTCCGGATCGCGGCCCGAATAGGGCTGGTTGTCGCCGACATTCAGGCCGCGCAAGGCCAAGTGCGCGATCAGCGGCACGGCCACGCGCGGGTCGCGATCCCACAGAATGCCGACCTGCCAGGGGCGATCATAGCCGTTGAGCCGCGGCGTAAAGCTGTGGATCGACAGCATGACGGGTGTCACGCCGGTCGCCGCGGCGCGATCGAGCATGGCCCCGACGGCCCGCTGATAAGGCCAGAAGCACTCCTCGGCCCGGGCGAGCCGGTCGGCCGCCGAGAGAGACCGGTTTCCCGGCACCGGCAGCGCGTCGCTGATCGCCGGGATCGAGGTCGGATCGTCGAGCCCGCGATTGCAATCGATCACCAGACGCGAATAGCCCGAAAGCACGGCCGGCGCCGAAAGCCGTTCGGCCAGCACTCGGGTCACGGCCGCCGCCCCGATGTCCCAACCGATATGGCGCGCGAGATCGGCCTCGTCGAGACCGAGCCGGCCAAGCGATGCCGGGACCGCCGTCGCGGCGTGATCACACACCAGCAGAATCTCGGCACGGCCGTCGGGATTGATCACCGTGAACGGTGCCGGGTCCGTGGGCGCCAGCAAGCCCGCCTGATTCTGCCCAGAAGCCACCCGTATTCTCCCCCGGTCCCGTATTACCGCACGCAACGGATCGCCGCCCCCGTGCCATCGCTGTCCCTCGGTCGTCGATCAAGGTGACAGCGTTTTACGCCGATAGCGCCGCGGATCGTAGCACAGCAATTTCGACCAATCCGGTCTCGAACGACGGTACGACACCGCCTTGGTGCGTCCCCTGCCAGATTCGCTCGTCTTATCGTCGAGTGAAGCCCTTGACATCGTGCCGCCGCGACCGTATCTCCGTGGCACTCATCGGGGGTGAGTGCTAACAACTCATTCCCATCATGCACAACCCAATATAGCTTCATAAGGGAGCGATCAATGCATTTCCGTCCATTGCATGACCGCGTCGTCGTTCGGCGCATCGAGCAGGAGGAGAAGTCCAAGGGTGGGATCATCATCCCCGACACGGCCAAAGAAAAGCCGCAAGAGGGTGAAGTCATCGCCGTTGGACCGGGCGCTCGCGACGAGCAGGGCAAGGTTCACGCGCTCGACGTCAAGAAGGGCGATCGGATTCTGTTCGGTAAATGGTCCGGCACCGAGGTCAAGATCGACAGCGTCGAGTACCTCGTCATGAAAGAATCGGACATCATGGGCGTCGTCGAGAACAAGGCCTGATCGGCCTGACTGATCCGACCCCTGTAGCGTTCAAGACAAGGAATTTCGAAAATGGCAGCTAAGGACGTCAAGTTCTCCGCCGACGCCCGCGAGCGCATGCTGCGCGGCGTCGATATTCTCGCCAACGCGGTCAAGGTCACGCTCGGTCCGAAGGGCCGCAACGTCGTGATCGACAAGTCGTTCGGCGCCCCGCGCATCACCAAGGACGGCGTCACCGTCGCCAAGGAAATCGAGCTTTCCGACAAGTTCGAGAATATGGGCGCGCAGATGGTGCGCGAAGTCGCCTCCAAGACCAATGATCTGGCCGGCGACGGCACGACCACGGCCTGCGTTCTGGCCCAGGCGATCGTGCGCGAAGGTTCCAAGGCGGTGGCCGCCGGAATGAACCCGATGGATCTGAAGCGCGGCATCGACATCGCGGTCGAGGCCGTCGTCAAGGAAGTCCAGTCGCGCACCAAGAAGGTTTCGACCAACGCGGAGATCGCCCAAGTCGGCACGATCTCGGCCAATGGCGAGACCGAAATCGGCGAGATCATCGCTCGTGCGATGCAGAAGGTCGGCAATGAGGGCGTGATCACGGTCGAAGAGGCCAAGAGCCTCGACACCGAGCTTGAAGTCGTCGAAGGCATGCAGTTCGATCGGGGCTATCTCTCGCCCTATTTCGTGACCAATGCCGAGAAGATGATCGCGGATCTCGAGAACCCCTACATTCTCATCCACGAAAAGAAGCTCTCGGGCCTTCAGGCGCTGCTGCCGGTGCTCGAAGCCGTGGTGCAGTCGGGCCGTCCGCTCGTCATCATCGCGGAAGATGTCGAGGGCGAGGCGCTTGCGACACTCGTCGTCAACAAGCTGCGCGGCGGCCTCAAGGTCGCGGCCGTCAAGGCGCCGGGCTTCGGCGATCGCCGCAAGGCGATGCTGGAAGACATCGCGATCCTGACCAACGGCCAACTGATCAGCGAAGATCTCGGCATCAAGCTTGAGAATGTCACGCTGGAGATGCTGGGCAAGGCCAAGAAGATCGTCATCACCAAGGAAGACACGACGATCGTCGACGGCGCCGGCGGCAAGACCGAGATCGAAGGCCGCACGGCCCAGATCCGTGCCCAGATCGAGGAAACCACCTCGGACTACGACAAGGAAAAGCTGCAAGAGCGTCTGGCCAAGCTGGCCGGCGGTGTTGCGGTCATCCGCGTCGGCGGTGCGACCGAAGTCGAAGTCAAGGAGCGCAAGGATCGCGTCGATGACGCGATGCATGCTACCCGCGCAGCAGTCGAAGAAGGCATCGTTCCGGGCGGCGGTGTCACGCTGCTCCACGCCGTCAAGGTGCTGGAAAGCCTGAAGCTGACCAACCCCGACCAGCGGGTCGGCGTCGAGATCGTCAAGAAGGCGTTGCAAGCGCCGGTCCGCCAGATCGCCGAGAATTCCGGCGTCGATGGCTCGATCATCGTCGGCAAGCTGCAGGACGCGACCGACCCGAATTGGGGCTACGACGCGCAGAAGGGCGAGTTCACCGACCTGATCAAGGCCGGCATCGTCGATCCGACCAAGGTCGTCCGCATCGCGCTGCAAGACGCAGCCTCGATCGCGGGCCTCCTGATCACCACCGAAGCCATGATCGCCGAGAAGCCGGAGAAGAAATCCGCGCCGATGGGCGGTGGCCATGGCGGGATGGGCGGCATGGGCGACATGGACTTCTAAGAAATCCAGTCCAGCCTGTGAACAAAGGAACACCGCGGAGGGAGACCTCCGCGGTGTTTTTTGTTTGGGGCATGCTTTGGCCAACGAAGCTTGCCGGTGCTGTTGTCCAACTTGATTGCGTGGCCCGCGATTTGGTGGCTCATGCAACATTGGCTGGCGGGGTTCGCCTACCATATCGGCTTCAGTTTCTGGCTGCTTCCGGCGGCCAAAGCTATTTGGTCGCCCGCCACAAGCCGGTCTATGCCCTGAGATACGACTAGGCGACGTGCAGGCCGAACTTGGCGCCTTGGTCGGGTGTTGCTAGGCTATGGTTATGATCTCCGCTCCGCTCCGCTCGGCGCGCCTCGGCGTGCTTTTCCTCGCCCTCTTTCTCGGGTTTTGCATTGGGCCGGCGCTTGCGGCCCAGCCCCCACCACCGCCGGCCGCCGTTTCGGCCGACGAGTTGGAAAAGCTGGTCGGCACGCTGCAAAATGATCAGCAGCGTCAACGCCTGATCACCGATCTCCAGGCCCTGATCGCGGCACAGCACCACGAGGCCGAGGCGGTGCCGGCTGCCCCAGCCGATCTGATCGACACGGCGACCGAGCGGCTTCAGCAGATCGGCGACGACCTGGTCGATACCGCCGGCGTGCTGATCGATCTGCGCGGCTTCGCGAATTGGGGCGAGGCACAGATCGCCGACGAGCATAACCGCAATCGGTGGCTCGCCATTGGCCGGCACGTTCTGTCAATCCTCGGGGCGGCGATTCTGGCCGATCTGCTGGGCATGCTCGTCGCCCGGCGGCTCAGGCGGCCGCTGGTCCGGCAGGCGGGGCCGGGCTGGGCGGCCCGGTCGATCCGGCTGCTGAGCCTGCTGATCGTCGATGCCCTGCCGATCGCCGGCTTTGCCCTCACCGGCTATGTCATGACCTCGATCGTCCAGCCCAAGATCATCACAGCCCACCTCTCCTCGGTGGCGATCACGGCGATCTTTACCGTGCGCGTGCTTCAGGTGCTGGCACGCACGTTGCTGCTCAGCCCACGCGAGACCGGCTGGATGCTGCTGCCGCTCGGGGCCGAAACCAGCAATTACCTCTATATTTGGGTCCGCCGCTTTGTGTTCTGGGCGATCTACGGCTTCGCCTTCTGTACGGCGGCTTGGTGGCTCGGCGTGCCCGGTTCGGTCTATGCCGTGCTGCTCAAGGCAGTGGCACTGGTCCTGACAGTTCTCGGCATCGTGTTCACCTTGCAGAATCGCCATGCCGTGGCGCAGTGGCTGCGCCCGCGCCCGCCCGTGGAAGAGGCGGATGCGAGCCTGGCCGATCCGGCAATCACCGAACCGCCACGGCACCGCGCCGTTAATCTGCTGCGCCAGCGGCTGGCCGATCTCTGGCATGTGCTGGTGATCGTTTACCTCGCCGGCATCTTCGCGGTCTACGCATTGGGCATCCAGAACGGCTTCAGTTATGTTTTCCGGGCGACGCTGCTCAGTCTCGCCATTCTCGGGGCGGCGAAATTGCTGAACCGGCTCATTACCGGCCTGACCGAACGTGGCTTCGCCCTGCATCGAGAGTTGAAGCATCAATTTCCCACGTTGGAAAAACGCGCCAACCGCTATCTGCCGATCTTGAACATCGTCGCATCCAGTGTCGTCTGGGCAGTGGCGCTGCTGTCGGTACTGGAGAGCTGGGGCGTCAGCTCGTTTTCCTGGATCGCGACCGAGTCCGGGCGGCGTGTGGCCGGCTCGCTGGTGGCGGTCGCGATCATTCTGGTCTTGGCCTTCTTGGTCTGGGAAGTGTTCAACACCGCGATTGATCGCTATCTGGCCGGCGTGACCGGCAATGGCAACCGGATCGCGCGCAGCGCCCGGATGCACACGCTTCTGCCGCTGTTGCGCAATGTGCTGTTTTTCGTGCTGCTGATCGTGGTCGGGCTGGTCGTTCTGTCGGAGGTCGGGGTCAATATCGCCCCGCTGCTCGGCATCTCGGCGGTGGCCGGCGTCGCGATCGGCTTCGGCTCGCAGGCGCTAGTCAAAGACATCATCACCGGCCTGTTCATCCTGGTCGAAGATACGATGGCGGTCGGCGACGTGGTAGATTTCGGCGGCGGCTTTGCCGGCGCGGTCGAGGGCATGTCGATCCGCACCATCAAACTTCGTGACGGCCAGGGCACCTTGCAGGTCATCCCGTTCGGCGAAGTCACCAAGATCAAGAATCTGTCGCGCGACTTCGCCTATCACGTCATCGATCTGCTGCTGCCTTTCACCACGGATACCGATGCGGTGTCCCGCATCCTGACCGAGATCGGTGCTGAGATGTCGGCCGATCCCACCATCGGGCCGATGATGGCGGCGCCGATCGAGATCATCGGCCTGGTCGGCGCCGGTCTCGAAGGGCTGAAGCTCGAAGCGCGGATCAAGACAAGGCCGCTGAAGCAATGGGCGGTGCAGCGCGACTTCAACCGCCGCCTCAAGCGCGCCTTCGATGCCGCCGGCATCACACCGCCGGGCTCCGGCCAGACGATCAGTTTCGATCCCAAGGTGCTTGGTTTGCTGGAGAAATTGACGCTGACCGAAACGAGACCGGCCTAATTCTCAGTGGTGGCCGGTGCATTGCGGGGCGAGGCATTCGCCCACGATAGGTAGTCCAGATCTACGGCTTGGCTGGCCACCCATTCGGCTGCGGTCATTTCTTCGAGCGTGACAAGCCGGTATCGGGGGGTAGCGGCGCTTAGACCGGAGGGCCACTCAAGCGATTGAAAGTCGGCGTCGAGCGTCGTCGCGATTTGCTCGCGGCTCGCACCCCGCTGCGCCTCAGGTTCAAGCACGAAATAAAAGGTCACCTTTGCGTTCGGAGCGTCCCAGTTCGGCTCGGCGGCGGCCCGAATGTTTTGGATCGAGCGGTAGACCTTTCCGGCCTCAGATTCCTGCCGGGCGTGTTTGCTCCGGAAGCGATTGCGCAAACGACGTACCCGTCCGGCCGAGGCCGCCTTCCGCTGGCTTGTCTGATCTGGTGTGATTAGGCGGTGGTGCAAACACCGATGTTAGCACCGGTGCAAAGGACGGTACGATCGTGGATGTGGAAGTTCTG
>JBAVTK010000114.1:0-11181 GCA_049696095.1 Aliidongia sp.
GCCGGCACCGGCCAAGCCGGCCCGCGTGAGCGTTGCCGCCGCGCCAGTCGTTCGGGTATCCCGCCCGGCCGGCCAAGCCTTTGACGCGTGGCCCGCCGTCCGGCACGAATACGAGACCACGACCGAATCGGTTTCACGCATCGCGGCACGCCACGGACTCAGCCATACGGCGATCAACAAGAAGGCTGACAAAGAGGGTTGGACGAATCCGAGGAAACGCACGCAAGCCGGCTGATCGAGCCATTGCCTGCGTAATCGCCATGTGATTACGGATTTCGGGAAAGTGGCCTATGAGGCCGAATCGCCGTGCCAATCTTCCGGACTCCGAAACGCATAGCACCGACTATCCGGCTGTCGCTAGCGACCGGGGAGTCGGTTCAAGCGTGCATGCGCTCGGGCCTGGGTGGGTGAACGGTTGGCGCCGTTTTCTCACCCCCCTTGCAGCCCATGCCACCGTATGCGCGAGCGAGAGTCAACAATTGCACAGATCACAAGGTTGTGATCATCGCCGCGACCGCTTCGGCCCACAGGAAGAGCGCGGCGCGGCGCTCGTCGAGATAGGCGTGCCGATTGTAGATCGCTGCCACGCCCCGGATGGTGCCGCTCTGGTGGTTCAGGATCTTCTCGACGACATGGGGCGCAACATTCATCCGGGCCATGCCGGTTGCTGCCGAGCGGCGCAGATCGTGGAGCGTCCAGTGCGGGATAGGCGCCGGCGGGCCGGTGTCGGCACCCGGCGCCATCAAGAGCGCGTCGAGGCGATCCTTCGCCCGACTCCAGCCCGATACCACGGTCTTGCCCGTCGTCGTGAACAGCAGGCCGCCGCCCTGATGCGGGATGGTCTGGATGATCGCCAGCACGGCCGGGGAGAGGGCTGTCTGGTGCTCCTGCCCGTTCTTGGATCGTTCGGCCGGTAGGGTCCAGACCGCGCGGGCGGCATCAAGCTCCTGCCACCGCATCCCCGCCACTTCATCCCGCCGCTGCGCCGTCAGCATGAGCAACTGGACGATCGGCCCGAAAGGGTAGCCCTGCGTCCCGGCCGCGCGCCAGATCCGCGCCAACTCGGCATCGTCGAGAACCCGGTCGCGCGAAACTTCCTTGACCTGTCGGCTGATCGCCGCGGCCGGGTTGTCGCGGATATGGCCGCGCTCGACGCACCACTTCAGGAAGGTCTTCGTCATGGTCAACATTCGGTTCGCCATAATCGGCGAATCGCGGTCGCGGATGGCATCGATCATCACGAATATGTCGGTGCGCGTGATCGAGGCTATTGGCCGCTCGCCAAATTTGGCGAGAAGGTCGAGGTTCATCGCCCGCTCGACAGCCTGCCAATCGCGCCGGTTCGGCCGGACTTGCCGCGTGATGTAGGCCGCCAGCGCTTGCGAGACTGTGAGCGCTGCCGCGATCGGCCTGGACGCCTCTTCGGCCGCCGGGTCGATCCCGGCTTGGATCTTTTCGAGCGCTTCCCGCGCCGCGGCGCGGGCATCAATGAGCTTGAAGGCGATGGTGTAGCGGCCGATGGTCATGCGCCGCTGCCGGCCGTCGATCCGGTACATGATGAAGAATGTCTTCGTTCCGGACTCCGACACCCGCAGCCCGAAGCCGGGCAGGATCGAATCCCAGAGTTCGCGCCGGCCTTCGCCGGGCTTCGGCGCCTTGGTGCGATCGACGGTCTGTTCGGTAAGGGGCTTGCTCGCCATCGTGTCTCTGCCTTCGGGGTAACAGCGGGGTAACAAAATGCCGCGTTCTTCAGCGTTTCGGCACGTTACACCATGTTGCCTTTAGGGCGGAAAATCCAAGGAAATCCTTGGCTATTTGACGATATTTGTTGCCTGTCGTTCTCTCGTGTTACGAAGTGGGTCTTGCTTCACACGCAAGGGGTCACAGGTTCAAATCCTGTCGCGCCCACCATCCTGGTGTTTGGGTCGGTTGCGCGCTTGGGGGGATTTATCCGGCGTCTCCGTCCTTGCGAAACGGCGACAACTCCGCCAGTTCCGCCATCTCCATCCGAATCACCTGTCTCTCTCGGTCGAGAAAATTTTCGACCGCCTCGGCGAAGCCCGGGTTGCGGATCCAGTGTGCGCTATAGGTTTCGCTCGGCAGATAGCCGCGCTGGATCTTGTGGGTACCTTGCGCCCCGGCTTCGACGCGTGCCAAGCCGTGGGCGATGGCATAGTCGATGGCGCGGTAATAACACGCCTCGAAATGCAGGAATTTGAACTCGCCGAGCGCACCCCAATTGCGGCCGTACAGCGTGTCGGCGCCGCGCAGATTGAGGGCGCCGGCCACCGGTTCGCCCTGATGGAAGGCCATCACCAGCACGACCCGTTCGCCCAATCGTTCGCCCAGCAGGGTGAAGAAACGGCGGGTCAGATAGGGTGATCCCCATTTGCGGTCGCTGGTCGTCAGATAGAAATGATGGAATGCGTCCCAATGCCGGGCGGTAATTTCGTCACCGGTCAGCGTGCGGATTTCCAGCCCGCCATCGAGCGCCTCACGACGCTCCTTGCGGATTGCCTTGCGCTTGCGCGAATTCAGGGCATCGAGGAAATCCTCGAAATCGCCATAGCCCCGATTTTCCCAATGAAATTGCTGGCCGATCCGTTGCAGCAGACCGGCCGTGCCGAACTCCTGCCATTGCGCCTCGGTCGGAAAGGTCACATGGAGCGACGAGACCTTGAGCTGCCGGGCCAATTCGACCATGCCGCCGATCATCAGCCGCCCGGCGTCGGCCGGGGCATCCGGGCGGATCAACAGGCGCGGGCCGGGCACCGGGCTGAATGGCACGGCACATTGCAGCTTGGGGTAATAGCGGCCACCGGCCCGCTCATAGGCGTCGGCCCAGCCATGGTCGAAGACGTATTCGCCGTCGGAATGGGTCTTCAGATAGACGGGGGCGCAGCCGATGATCCGGCCGGCCGGATCGCTCAGCGTCAGATGCTGCGCCTTCCAGCCGGCCCGCGCGGTGGCCGAACCGCTATCCTCCAAGGCCGAGAGAAACGCGTAGGACACGAAGGGATTATCGGCGCCGGCGCAGGCATCCCACGCCGCCGCATCGATCGCGGCCAAGCTTGATGCCGCGCTCAAGCGGTAATTTGCGCCGTCGCCCGCCATGTCCCGCGATTTTTCCCTTACACGCGAATCTCGAAAAGCGCCTCGACCTCGACGGCGACATCGAAGGGCAGCACATTGGTGCCGACCGCGGTGCGGGCATGGCGGCCCTTGTCGCCGAAGACATTGACCATGAGATCGGAACAGCCATTGACGATGCGCGGCTGATCGACGAAATTCGGTACGGAATTGACGAAGCCGCCCAAGCGGACCAGACGAGTCACGCGGTCGAAATCATCGGCGACGATTTCCCTGATCCAGGCGAGGATGTTGAGGCCGCAAAGCTGGGCCGCCTTGACGCCATCTTCCGGGGTGATGGTGTCGCCGACCTTGCCGACGAAGGGCCGCTCGCCGTTCCACTGACAGATCTGGCCGGCCAGAAATACCAGATTGCCGGTGACGACGAATGGGACGTAATTGGCCGCGGGCGCTCCGGCCTTGGGAAGTTCGAGGCCGAGGGCTTCGACGCGGGCAGTTATGGTCTGGGGCATAGCAGGAACTTTCCGTGTAGATAGAATGTTCGGTACCGACATCGACGATAGCGACGGTGCGTCGCATGATCCTAACCTGCCTGTCGTGTAGTGTCCTCCGCCATCGCTAGGGAGCAGCAATTCGCATGCGTTATCCTTTCCTCGTTCCGGTGATCGCTCTTCTCTTCGGCTTTTGCAGCATCGGCCCCGGCCGCGCGGCGACGCTGGTCGGCGACACCCAAGTTCCGTTCAGCGCCGCGCGCAGCGTCGTCACCGACGGAAAAACCTATGACGGCCTCATGTTTGCGGCACCGGGTATGCAACGTCACGAGCAGGTGCTGAACGGCCTGCCGCTGGTGGCGATCCTTCGGGCCGATCGCAAAGTCGCCTGGGTGATCGTGCCCGGTCTGCACGTCTATGCCGAATTCGCCTTTCCCAAGGCGGTGACCGATTATGACGGGATAAGCGCGCTCGGCTCGCCGCTTGGCACCGATACCGTTGCCGGGTTGAAGAGCGCGCGCTATCGGCTTGAGCGCGAGGGGGCCGACGGCTCGGCGCTCGATGGCTGGGTCTGGAGGACACTTGACGGCATCGTCACCAAGCTCGACGGCACTTATACCTCGACCAAGAACAAGCAGGTGAAGGCGACGTTCTTGCTGAGCGACGTCAAGCTGGGTCCGCAGGATCCGGCCCTGTTCGACATTCCGAAAGACGTGAAGAAACTGCCGATCGAGGCGGTGCAGGGGCTGCTCAGTCTTCAGATGCCGAAGCATTGAAGCCGCCGAGCGCTTCGGCGACATCGCGGATCACGCCGCCCCAATCACCGATCCGGGATTGCCGGAACAGCCGGGCGGTCGGATACCATGGGCTGTCGCTCCGCCCGGTCATCCAGCGCCAATCGGGCGCCATCGGCAGCAGAATCCACACCGGTTTGCCGAGCGCGCCGGCGAGATGGGCCAGGGCGGTATCGACCGTGATGACCAGATCGAGCGCCGCGATCGCCTCGGCGGCGTCCAGCAAATCGCCGAACGCGTCACCCAGATGCAGGACCGGGCCGAGCGCAGCTTGCTCGCCATCCGTTGCGCCCTGCTGCAAGCTGACCCACCCGGCTGGGCTGTGCGTCAACGGTGCCATCGCGGCGGCCGGCATCGACCGGTTGCGATCGTTCTTGTGATCGGATCGACCGCGCCAGACCAAGCCGATGCGCGGGGCGGGCAGGGCGGCCAAACGATCTCGCCACAGCGAGGCTCGCTCGGGGGCGACCTTGATGTAGGGCACCGCGCCATCGATGGTCGCCAATGTCGTGCTGAACAGGCGAGGCAGGTCGGGCAGGGCGATCCGGCAATCCCACGCGGGGATCGGGGCGTCGTCCGCAACGGTCCGGCACAAACCGCTCAATAGGCGGACCAATGGCTTGGGGCAGCGCAGTATGACCTCGTCGGCGCCGGCCGGCTTCAGCTTTTTCAGATAGCGCGCGAACTGGATGCTGTCGCCCAACCCTTGTTCGTGCAGCACGGCGACGCGCCGGCCGTTCAGGACATCACCTGTCCATTCCGGCCCGTCGGGGCCCGCTGGCATCACGGCGCCAGCCTTGAAACGCCAGGCAAAACCGGCCCAACCGCGCGTGAGATCACCGAGCAGCAGGTGACAGAGCCCGGCATTCCAACGGGCCGCGGGCAGATCCGGGATGAGCGCGAGTGCCGCGTCAAACTGTTCGAGCGCCGCGTCCGGCCGCCCTTGCCGCCGCAGCGCGTCGCCCAGATTGACCATCGCCTCGACATGGCTCGGATCTGTCTCTAGTAACCGACGATAGACACCGATCGCATCATCCAGCCGATTCTGCACCTGCCAGAGATTCGCCATATTGAGCATTAGGCCGGGGTTGGCCGGATCGAGCTGTCGCGCGGTTTCGAACGCCGCTTCGGCCGCCTCGATCTGGGCGGTTTCGACCAATGCGACAGCCAGATTCAAATAGGCCGGGGCGAAATTCCGGTTGAGGGCCAGCGCGCGGCGATAATGCCCGATCGCCTTGGCATGTCGTCCCTGGGCGAATTCGGCGATGCCCAAATTGTTGTGGGCGGCGACATAAGTCGGATCGAGCGCCAAGGCCTTGCGATAGCAGATTGCGGCCTTGCCGGGCTGCCGGGACAGGCGGAGCGCTTCGCCCAGATCGTTGAAGTAGGCTGGCATGGCGGGATCGAGGGCGATTGCCGTTTCGAACATCTCGATCGCGCCGCCGATTTCGCCGCGCTGGACGGCAAGCGCCCCCATCAAATGCCAGCTTGGCGCGTGGCGCGGCTCGCTCGCCAGCACGGCCTGATAATCGCGATTTGCCTCGTCGAGCCGGCCGGCGCGATGATGCTCGACCGCACGCGCGAATAGCACTTCCATCTTCATGGTTATGGGACCGTTCCTTGCCAAGCGATGTCAGCATGGCAAACTATCCCATGGAGCGGCAAGCGAGATGGTATGCAGCGGCATCCGCCGCTTGCGTTTCTATAACTCATGCGCCACAACCCTGGTAATCTGGATGGAGGCGATGAATGTACCCCTTAAAGCTGCGCAATGTCGGGACATCAACCGGCATCACCCTGCCTAAAGAATTGCTGGGCAAGCTGCGGGTCGCGGCGGGCGACACGATCTTTTTCACCGAGGCACCGGACGGCACGTTCCGGCTGACCCCGTACAATCCCGCCTTTGCGGCGCAGATCGAGGCCGCCGAACGAATTTTGCGCGAGGATCGCAACCTGCTTCGCGCAGCGGCAAAATGAATGTTGCATGGACCTGGGTGGCGCTCGACGTCGTTCAGGCGATCCATGATCGCCAAATCTGGGAGCATGGCGGGCGGGACGCGGCACCGGATATCGGGCTCCTTTTGGAAGCGCTCGCCCATCCCGCGCGGATCGCGACCGGTGAAACCGCGGATGTGGCGGCTCTCGCGGCAGCCTATGCCTGCGCGCTTGCGGCAAAGCGCCCGTTTTGCGATGGCAACGAACGCACGGCCTGGGTCGTTGCGCGATTGTTTATCTCGATCAATGGTTGGAGCTTCAAATTCTCGACGACCGAAGCAACCTTCACAATCGCGAGCTTGACGGCCGGGCTGCTGGACGAGCTGACATTCGCCGCCTGGATTCGCGCGGGCCTGGTCCCGCCGGAGTCGAAAGTGGCAATCTAGCAAGCATTTTCCACCGAGCTTGCGGCCATGCTCAGCCAAACGGCGGCAGCTTGTCGTTTTTGACCGCCATCCAGGCCCGAAGCTTGGGCGTCGCCAGCATGATACCACCCAAGATGTCCTGCACCTCGCTCGGGCAACGCTGAAAACCGGTGGGCCAGCGATGCCTGTCGGGAATTGCCGATCTTTAGGAGCCGATCGTCGATGAATTCTCAAACCACCGCCACACCCTGGCCCGTTTTCTCGATTGCCGAAGCGCATGCCGCGCTGACCGCGCCGAATGCTCCGTTCGAGATTGAAGAGCGCGTCATTCGCGGCCGGCCAATGCGGGTTTGGAAGAATATCCCGCCGACCTTGCGCGATCTCTTCGTGGCCGCACGCGCCTACGGCGACAGGGTTTTCCTCGTCCATGAAGACGAGCGGGTGAGTTTCGAGGCTTTCGCCCGCGCGGCATTGGCCATTGCGGCAGGATTGGTCGCCGATGGTATCGCACCGGGCGATCGGGTCGCGCTGGTGATGCGCAATCTGCCGGAATGGCCGGCGGCGTTTTTCGGCATTGCTCTGACCGGTGCCATTGTCGTGCCGCTCAATGCCTGGTGGACCGGGTCGGAACTGGAATATGGCTTGGTCGACTCCGGTGCCAAGGCCGCGGTCGTGGATGCCGAGCGGCTGGAACGGCTGTCGGAGCATCTGCCTGATTGCCCCGCCCTGCGGCACGTCTATGTCGCGCGCACGCAAGAGGAGGTGGCGCATCCGCTGGTTCGGCGCCTGGAGGATCTGATCGGCCCGTCCAGTCTGTGGGCGTCTCTGCCGGTGGGTGATCTGCCGAATGTCGCGCTCGACCCCGACGACGATGCGACGATCTTTTATACCTCGGGCACGACCGGTAACCCAAAGGGGGCACTCGGCACGCATCGCAATCTCTTGTGCAATATCGGTACGGCCGGCATCGTCTCGGCCCGCCGCTTTTTGCGCCGAGGCGAACCGGTGCCGGCGCCCGATCCGACGGCCCCGCAACGCGCCATCCTGTTGTCCATTCCGTTTTTCCACGTCACCGGCTGCCACGCCATCCTGTCGCCGTCGCTGGCGGCTGGCAGCAAGATCGTCTTGCTGCGCAAATGGGATGCCGAGGCGGCGATGCAGTTGATCGAGCACGAGAGGATCACCATGGCCGGCGGCGTGCCGACCATCGTCTGGCAATTGATCGAGCATCCGGCGCGGACGAAATACGATCTGTCGTCGCTGGAGAGCATCGCCTATGGCGGCGCCCCCTCGGCGCCGGAATTGGTGCGCCGCATCAAGGAGGCGTTCCCCAACTCGCTGCCGGGCAATGGCTGGGGCATGACCGAGACCTCGGGCACCGTGACCAGCCATGCCGGCGAAGACTATGAATTCCGCCCGGACAGTTGCGGGCCGGCCGCACCGGTCTGCGATCTGAAAATCACCGATCCCGACGGCCGGATTTTGCCGCCGGGCGAGATCGGCGAATTATGGGCAACCGGGCCGACGATCGTCAAAGGCTATTGGAACAAGCCGGAGGCGACGGCGCAAACCTTCGTCGATGGCTGGATCAGGACCGGCGATCTCGCACGGCTCGATGCGGAAGGCTTCTGCTTCATCGTCGATCGCGCCAAGGATATGCTGATCCGCGGCGGCGAGAACATCTACAGCGTAGAAGTCGAGAATATTCTGTATCGGCATCCGGATGTGATGGATGCTGCCCTGGTCGGCATCCCGCACCGAACGCTGGGCGAAGAGCCGGGCGCCGTGGTGACCTTGAAGCCGGGCGGTCACGCGACTGAGGCCGAATTGCGTGGGTTCGTCGCCGAGCATCTCGCCGCTTTCAAGGTTCCGGTGCAGGTGCGGTTCTGGCCGGAAACTTTGCCGCGAAATGCCAACGGCAAGATTCTGAAGAATGAATTGAAAAAGCTATTTTAAGCGGGCGATGGCTCCCGCGCGTGCGTGTATCTTGCGTTCGGGCGGTCGATTGGCCGATGCTGGCATCGTCGCCACCTTGTGGTTGTGATTTGCCATGCACTCCCTCGGCCCGATCCTCGTCTATGCATTCCCCGTCGTGGTTGCGATCGCCGCGATCGAGGCCGCGATGCTGATGTTCGTCTGGAAGCGCCGATATAACTGGCGGGCGTCGCTCGCTTCGCTGGCCGATGCCCTGACGCGGCAATATGTCATGCGTTCCGCGGTGCAAATCAGCGTGGTCGCCCCGGCGATCTATTGGGCGATGCGGCATAGTATCGATGTCGTGCCGCTCGATCCTTGGCTCGCTTTCCTCGTCCTGTTCGTCGGACAGGAATTCGCTTATTACTGGTTTCATCGCTGTAGCCACCGCATTCGCTGGCTGTGGGCAACGCATGCGGTGCACCATTCGCCCAACGAGCTTAATTTTTCGGCGGCCTATCGTATCGGCGTTACCGGCTGGCTCAGCGGGACCGGCCTTTTCTATGTCCCGCTGATCTGGCTCGGCTTTTCGCCGCAGGCCGTGTTCGGTACGCTGGCGCTGAATCTGCTGTACCAGTTCTGGCTGCATACCGACTGGATCCCGAAACTCGGCCCGCTGGAATATGTGCTGAACACGCCGTCGCATCACCGGGTCCATCACGCGGCCAATCTCGATTATCTCGATGCGAATTACGGCGGCATCCTGATCATCTTCGACCGGATGTTTGGCACGCTGACCGTCGAGCGCTCAGACCTGCCGTGCCGCTACGGCCTGGTCACGCCGCTGCTGTCGAACAATCCGCTGGTCGTCGATTTTCACGAATGGGCGGCAATGGGCCGCGATCTGCTGCATGCCCGTTCTCTGCACGACGCGTTGGGATATCTGTTCGGCCCGCCGGGTTGGCGCCCGAACGGCGAGGGGCAGACGACCGAAGCGCTGCGTCGCGCGGCCGCGGCCCCGGCGGAATAGCGCGATCGCTGCAGGGGGTTGCGTCGGGCGACCATCCCAGCCATATCAGCGTGCTCTTTGTCCTTGCCGGGAGTATCGCCCACCGTGCCGCCGCCACGTTTTTCATTGGTTTCCTGGCCGGTTCGTATGGTCGTCGCGACGATCGCCATCGGCGCCGCATTGATGATGCTCGAAGGCTGGGCTTCCGGAGTCCGCCTGTCGAAAATGATGAGTGCGCTGGGTGAGCGCAACGCGGCCGCCGAAGCTGCCGCGTTGCGGGCGAGGCAGGCGCCGGAGAGCGGTGACGATCCGGGCGTCATCTATATCCATCCGCCGGCGGCGTCCAAGCCGCGCTGATCCAGTTTCACGCTTGTCCTCACGGTGCCGGC
The DNA here is from genome assembly GCA_049696095.1 of Aliidongia sp. Classification (GTDB taxonomy): domain Bacteria; phylum Pseudomonadota; class Alphaproteobacteria; order ATCC43930; family CGMCC-115725; genus JAXDMU01. The sequence continues at coordinate 10,048 of JBAVTK010000114.1, forward strand.
GCGATCATGCCGGGCGGTCAGGTCGATCTCGGCTCCCTTGGGCCCGCTGATCCACCATTCGAAGCTGACGCGGTCGGGCGTGCCGTGCGGCTGACGGCCGAAGCCGACCAGGCTCGCGAGATTGGCCCGCCCCTCGGCCTCGGGACCGTCGATCGACGGGCCGCCGGCGGTCAGCGTGCAACTTTCCGGCAGGCCGATTTCGCCGCGCACGCCGCGCGTGATTTTGGCCTTCAGCGCCACCTTGCTGACATAGCTCGGCAGCCAGCCGGTATTATGGACCACCAGCTCGATCCGCCAATGATCCCCGCCGAGCGGCTGCGCCCTGGCCTCCAGCAATTCGAGCCGCGGTGAAATCAGCGCGTGCCAGATGACCCAATCGGGAAAGCGTGCGACCTCGCGTTCGAGGAATTGCGGCGGCGGATTGCGGAAGGCGTGAAAGGCGTCCCAGCCCCCCAGCTCGACTGGGCCGAGTTCAGGGTGATCGACCGGATACCAATCGATATAGCCCTTGCCCTGAAGTGCCGTATCCGACCAGGCGAGCAGTTTTAGATCGTCTTCGACCGGATGATCACGGAACCAGTCGATATATTTATAGCCGGTAATCCCGGCCTCGCGCTGCGGCGACCAGATTTCGACCGCCCACATGAAGGCGCCGAGGTCGGTATAGAGCCAATCGAAGGTGCCGGTGATCACCTCGTGCGGGTGATAGCGGAATTCGTGATGGATCGAGATCGCCGGATAACCGGTCAGCTCGGTGCCCTTGGCGCCGATGGTTTGATAGATCCACAGATCCTCGGGCGGCATCGCGTCATCCGGCTGGTCGCTGAGCGGCCGCAGCAGCACACCGCTATAGGTATGGAAATCGATGCCGCCGGTGATGTTGGGGTGGCGACAGACGAAATCGACCACCGCACGGATTTCCGGTTCCGAAGTCGGGAACGGGCCGGCGCCGGCTTGTTGATGCTCGCCGCGCCAGCCGGCCGGGTAGTTGCGGTTGAGATCGAGGCCATGCGGCGTGCGGGCGATCGGGATCTGCACGCCGTCATAATTTTCGATGCGGCCTTCGGGCAGGATTCGGTAATAGCTGCCGCCGGTCTCGACCGGATCGCGCCGAATCATCAAGCGCTTCTCCAC
>JBAVTK010000115.1:0-4596 GCA_049696095.1 Aliidongia sp.
CGATCCCGGCCCGCCAGGCTCTGATTCGGCCGGTCAGGCCACCGGCGGTGCCGGGCTGAATCAAAGGTTTGCCGAGCGCATAGCCGACCGCACCGATGCCGCGAAACCACGCTTGGCGCTGAAAATCGAAGCCGCCCGGTAAGGCCGGCCCGGAGGGCGGCATCAATTCGGCCTTGACGCTCAGCCGGTCGCCGATGCGGATCGGCGGCGGCTGGCCGCGCAGCTTGATCCGCACGAGATGCGGCAAACGGTCCGGCTCGACCCGCTCGATCGTTTCCGGCGTCAGCGTGACCCTGATCCCGGTCGGTTGCGCCTCCAGATCGGTCACGCGCCCGACCAGCGCCACGGCGCCGAGCGGATGGTCGATCATCGGCGTCGCCAACCGCCAAGTCTCGAACTGCGCGGCACCCAGCCCCGCCGCCGCCACGCCCAACGGCAAGGTAATCAAGAGAATCACCGGTGCCACCGGATGCGGGCTGCGGCGCGCCAGAAATGCCGCGGCAAAACCAGTCGTCGCCAGAATGGCGCCGAGCCACGGCCAGGGTTCGCGGTCCAGCCCGAAATAGATGCCGATGCCGCAAGCAAACCCGACCGGCAGCCACAAGCCCCAGCGCTCGCGCTCGGCCAGCAAGCGCACCAGCAGTGCCGCACCACCCTGACGCAGCCAAGGCGGCGCCTGCCAAACCCCCGCCGCGCTGAGGACTGCCTGCACCATGGATCATCCCCTTGGGGCCGTTTTCGCCATTGGCAGTCAATCGTGCCGCACGGCCTGGATCAAGCTTTTCATTCCACAATGACAAGGCGAATCCCCCGGCACACCGCATTGCCACCGCCGGAGGATTGCGATAACGATCATCCGCAACGCAAGAACTGCTGGGGAGTCATGGCGAATGTTGGGCATGATGATGGATCGGCCGCTGATGATCTCGATGTTGATCGAGCATGCCGCGAAGTTCCACGGCGATACGGACATCATCTCGCGCGAGCCCGATCGCAGCCTGCATCGCTATAGCTATGCCGCCGCCCACGACCGTGCGCGCCAGGCCGCCAAGGCGTTGCTGAAACTGGGCATCAAGCCGGGCGACCGGGTTGCCACCATGGCCTGGAACACGCATCGCCATTTCGAACTGTATTTCGGCATTTCCGGCATCGGCGCGGTGATGCACACCATCAACCCGCGGCTGTTTCACGATCAGATCCGCTATATGGTCAATCATGCCGAAGATCAGATCCTGTTTATCGACCCGAGCTTCGTCGCCAATGTCGAGGCGATTGCCCATGAGTTGCCGACGATCCGCCATTACGTGATTCTGGCGCCGCGCGAGCGGATGCCGACGACCAGCCTGCCCAATACGCTGTGCTATGAGGAATTGATCGGGGCGGAAACGCCGGATTTCGTCTGGCCGATATTCGACGAGCGCTCGGCCTCGTCGCTCTGCTACACCTCGGGCACCACCGGCAATCCCAAGGGCGCGCTCTATAGCCACCGCTCGACGTTGCTCCACACCCTCGCCACGGCCTCGGTCGATGCGCTGGGCATCTCGGCGGCCGATTGCCTGTGCCCGGTCGTGCCGATGTTTCATGTCAATGGCTGGGGCACGAGCTATGTCTCGGCCATGTCCGGCTGCAAGCTGGTGCTGCCGGGGCAATTCATGGATGGCGAAAGCCTGTGTACCCTGTTCGAACAGGAAGGCGTCACGATCTCGATGGCCGTGCCGACCGTGTGGCTGGGCGCGCTCAAATATGCCGACGAGACCGGGCGCGGGTTCTTCGGGATCAAGCGCCTGGTGATCGGCGGCTCAGCCGTGCCGCCCGCGATGATCGAGATTTTCGATCAGAAATATGGCGTCAAGGTGATCCATGCCTGGGGCATGACCGAGATGAGCCCGATGGGTACGGTAGCGGCGTTCAAAGGCAAGCACGCCAACTCGTCCGAGGCAGAGCTGAAATCCGTGCGGACGAGCCAGGGCCGACCGATCCCGGTGGTCGATGTCAAAATCGTCGATGATGCGGGCAATCGGCTGCCGCATGACGGCAAGGCGTTCGGCGACCTCTATGTGCGCGGTCCCTGCATCATCGGCGGCTATTTCAATGACGAGGCGGCGAGCCGCGATGCGTTCGATGCCGAGGGCTGGTTCAAGACCGGCGATGTCTGCTCGATCGATCCCGATGGCTATGTCCGGATTACCGATCGCAGCAAGGATGTGATCAAATCGGGCGGCGAATGGATCAGCTCGATCGAACTGGAAAACGCCGCGATGGGTCATCCCGATATCGCCGAAGCGGCGGTGATCGGCGTCGCCCATCCGAAATGGGACGAACGGCCGCTTCTGGTCGTCGTGCTCCGGCCGGATCGCGCACTCGACAAGCCGGCAATTATGAAATTCCTCGCCGAGCGCGTGGCGAAATGGTGGCTGCCCGACGATATCGTCACGGTCGAGCAGATCCCGCACACCGCGACCGGCAAGATCCTCAAAACCCAATTGCGCGCCGATTTCGCCAACCATAGGCTGCCCACATTATGAGCGATAACCGTCTCGCGGGAAAATCCTGCTTCATCACCGGTGCCGCCTCCGGCCTCGGCCTCGCCATGGCGCGGGCGTTCAGTGCCGAAGGGGCGAAGGTTGCCATGACCGATCGCGACGCAGCGAAAGGCGAGGCGGCGGCGGCCGGGATCGCAAATGCGTTTTTCCTGCCGCTCGACGTGGCGGAGGAAGCGCAATGGATCGCCGCGCTCGATCAGGCCGCAAGCCGGCTCGGGCAGCTCGACGTGCTGGTCAACAATGCCGGGGTGGCGCTGGCCGGCACGGTCGAATCCACCTCGCTTGAGGATTTCCGCTGGATGACGCGGATCAATGTCGATGGCGTGTTTCTCGGCTGTAAATACGGCATTCCGCATCTGCGCGCGGCCGGCGGCGGCTCGATCATCAACCTCTCCTCGGTCGCCGGCCTGGTCGCCGCCCCGCCCATGACCGGCTACAGCGCCACCAAGGGTGCGGTCTGCCTGCTGACCAAATCCGTCGCGATCGATCTGGCCCGGCGCGGCGACAAGATCCGCTGCAACTCGATCCACCCGGTCTTCTTCAACACGCCGATGCTGGACGGTTTCGCGCTGCCGGGCGTCGATGGCGAAAAGCTGCGCCGCGGGCTGATGCAGAGCGTGCCGATGGGCCGCTTCGGCGAACCGGACGAGGTGGCGTCGCTCGCGGTGTTCCTGGCGTCGGACGAGTCGAAATTCATCACCGGTGCCGAAATGGTGATCGATGGCGGCTTCACCGCGGCATGAGTGCTTCGCCGCCGCGCGCCAGATTTGTCATACCCTTCCATTATTGCGTTTGTTCCTTAGCCATTAGACTATTCAGGCAAGCGTTGTTACGCTTGTTCGGCTTGTCATGCGATAGGCCTCGCGCCTGTTTCGCTAATCGCGAAGGGAACTGAGAATGACGAAACTTCCGCTGAACGGCAGCGAACGCCGGCCGATGCCGGGGGCGAGGCCCACGGCCAAGGCCGATCCGACGGAACGGCTGGAAGTCACCATGCTGCTCCGCCATAGCAATGCCCAGACCCTGACCGAACGGGTCGGGCGCCTGGCGCGCGGTGCCATACCGGACAACCATATGTCCCACGACGAGTTCACGCGCCAGTTCGCCACCAGCGACGCGGACATGACCGCGGTGCGGAACTTCGCCGCGGCGCACGGGCTCGCCGTCGTCCAGGAAAGTCCTGCGCGCTGCACCATGGTTCTGAGCGGCACGGTGGCGCAGGTCAATGCCGCCTTTGACGTCGATCTTCAGCGCTACCAACACCCAAACGGCTCCTATCGCGGCCGGGTCGGCAGCATCAATCTGCCGCAGGAGTTGCATCCAATTGTCAAGGCCGTGCTCGGGCTCGACAACCGGCCGGCGGCGAAGCCACGTTTTCGAACGATTCGCCCGAATGCCGGGGGCGGCGGCAACAAGTCGTTCACGCCGCTTCAAATCGCCCAGCTCTATGATTTCCCGGCCGGAGCCGGGCAAGGTGAATGCGTCGGCATCATCGAATTGGGCGGCGGGGAGCAGCCGGCGGATCTCACGACCTATTTCACGGGACTCGGCATCGGCGCCGGCCCGAATGTCACCGTGGTGTCGGTGGATCACGGGTTGAACCAACCGACGGGCGATCCGAACAGTGCCGATGGCGAGGTGATGCTCGATATCGAAGTGGTCGGGGCGATTGCACCGCAAGCCAATATCGTAGTCTATTTTGCCCCCAATACCGAGGCGGGCTTCCTCGACGCGGTCACGACCGCGGTTCACGACACGACGAATAAACCGTCGGTCATCTCGATCAGTTGGGGCGGGCCGGAACCGACCTTTACCCAGCAGACGCTGACCGGTTTCGATACCGCGTTTCAGGCGGCGGCGCTGCTCGGCATCACGATCTGTGTCGCCTCAGGCGATAATGGATCGAGCGATGGCGTCGCCGATGGCAGCGACAATGTCGATTTCCCGGCATCGAGCCCGCATGCCCTGGCTTGCGGCGGCACCAGCCTCGCGGCCTCGGGCAAAGCGATCACGTCCGAAACCGTCTGGAACGACGCGCCGCAAAGCACCGGCG
>JBAVTK010000116.1:0-7207 GCA_049696095.1 Aliidongia sp.
CCAGCACCTGGCGCCGGACCATGGCGAGAAAGTGCTCGACCGCCTGCCGCGGCTGGCCCTCGCTCAGGCGATGCGCCCAGCCTTCGCCCGGCAGTGCTGCGGCGGCGACCAGCACCGCTTGGAGATCCTCCAGCGCCCGCTCGTCATCGGCCACCAGATCCTCGATCCGCCGACGCAAGCCGCGCGCGCGGCCCGACCCCGCTTCGGCACCGAGCACCCAGCGGCGCAATTCGCTGGTGGCGAGACCGGAGAGATGCGCCGCAAACGCACTGTCGGCCGCATCGAACACGTGATGCCCTTCGTCGAACACATAATGCATTGGCAAATAGGCATCGTCGAGCCCGCCCAGCGCCGCTTGAACCATGACCAACGCATGATTGGCGACGACGATCTGGGCGCGCCGGGCACGCCGGACGCTGTGCTCGATAAAGCAATGGCTATAGTGCGGGCAACCGGAATAAACGCATTCACCGCGCCGGTCGGCCAGCCCGAGCGTCTGGGCGCGGCCCAGCAGATCGACCAGCCAGCCGGGCAGATCGCCGCCGACCAGTGCGCCATCCTTGGTGGCGAGCGCCCAGCGCGCCATGATGCCGAGACCGATCGCGTCGCTCGGGCGGTTCGGCACGGCGCGTGCCGCATCCTCGAAATTCAGCAGGCAGAGATAATTCTCGCGCCCCTTGCGCAGCACGACCCGCTCGGCCTTGATCGTCGGATCGGGGAACAGCCGATCGAGTTCGCCGTCGATCTGGCCTTGCAAATTGCGGGTGAAGGTCGAGATCCAGACCGGAGCGCCGTTGCGCTCGGCCCACAGGCTGGCGGGCGCCAGATAGCCCAGCGTCTTGCCGACCCCGGTGCCGGCCTCAGCCAGCACGATATTGGGCACCGCAGGCGCCTGACGCGGCGCGAAGCCCGCAGCCACGGCCGAGGCATAATCCGCCTGCTGCGGCCGGGCCTCGGCCGCAATCGGATCGTCGGCCGCCGCGCGACGCGGCACGCCGCGGACCAATTCGGCCAGACGGTGGCGCGCCTCAAGCGGTTCGACTGCATGATGAGTCGGCGGCTCGACCGGACCCGCCTCGGACCATTCGGGCAGACGGCTCCAAATATCGAGGCCGCCGATCCCACGCGGCCGGGTGCCCGGCGCGAGTCCGAGTGCGGCCAGCACCGAGGTGCCCCAGGCCCAGCCGCCGGCCGCCATCAACCGGGCGAGATCCTGAAGCTGCGGGGTCGCCTGCCGCATCAGCCGCTCCAGCAGAACCGGCACGGCATCAACCAGTGTCATCGCCTGATCTTCGAGCGAGGCCGGTGCGGCCATACCAAGGGCTGCGACCACGCCGCGCGGCGTCGGCAGGCAGAATTGGCCGGGCAAAATGAAAGCGAAAAGTTCGAGCAGATCGAAGCAACGCCAATCCCGCAGATTGAGGCGGCGCGCGATCGCCCGGCCATGGACCAGCAACGGCGCCTCGTGGCGCAGCCGACGCACGGTTTCCGGCAGGGTCAGCGTCGCGATCTCGCCATCTTCCGACAGCCAAGCGGCCTGGCGGGTGCCCAGCACCAGGACCGGGGTTGGCGGCGCCGCGATCAGGGGACGGGGCGAGGGGCTGACGGACATGGCACCACTATACAGAAGCGATCCGGCTTCTGTGGTGCAGAAATCACGTTACCTGCGCGCCCAAACCCGGTACATGGTGACACCGGCTTAGCCGTCGCGCCGTTCGGTACCGGGAGGATCGCCGATCGACGGCGAGCGTCCGGCGCCGCCCGTTTCCCTCGTTCCCATCGGTAGCACGCTGTCCAGCTTGACCAAATCCGGCTTCATCGCCCGCTTCGGCGGCCCCGCCCTTACTCTTGGACTGATGGCGGGCGCGGCCTATTTACTCTATCGCTCGCTCAAGGACGTCGAGCTGTGGAAACTTTGGCGTGCGTTGCATGATGTGCCGCCGACGTCGATCGCCACGGCACTCGGCCTGACCGCGCTGAGCTATCTGGCGCTGACCAGCTACGATTATATCGGCGTGCGCTACGTCAAACTGTCGATCGCCTATTGGCGGGTCGCGATAGCGGCCTTTACCGCCTATTCGATCAGCCATTCTCTCGGGTTCCCCGCGGTAACCGGGGGCACGGTGCGCTATCGCCTGTATTCGCGCTGGGGCTGCAACGCGGTCGAGGTCGCGCAGATCATGGCCATGGCCGGCATCACGCTGTTTCTGGGCATGTTCACCATCGGCGGCATCGCCCTGCTGCTTGACGGCGCGCGCGTCAAGGCCTGGACCGGGCTGCCGAGCGACGGCATCAATGCGCTGGGCGTGCTCTCGCTCGGTGTCGTCGCCGCTTATGGGCTGATCAGCTTCGTTCGCCGCGAACCGCTGCAATTCCTGGGATATCGGATCGCGATCCCCAGCCCGCGCTTCGCCGCGATCCAGATCGCCATTTCCGGGATCGATTGGCTGGTGGTCGCCAGCGTGCTCTATGTGCTGCTGCCGCCGAACGACGTCTTCACCTTCCCGACCTTCCTCGGTGTCTTCGTGCTCGCCTATCTGCTGGGCACGCTGTCGAATGTTCCGGGCGGCCTCGGTGTGTTCGAAAGCATCATTCTGATCACCATGCAGCAATCTGTGCCGACCGAGACGATCATCAGTTCGCTGCTGGTCTATCGCGGGGTTTACCATCTGGTGCCGCTCATGATCGGCGGCTCGATCTTCCTGGTCAGCGAATTTCGCCGGTCGCACCCCAAAGTAAAAAACGGCCCCGCACCCCGCCCGTTGCGCCGGGCCGCACGGTAGAGGGCCGCTTGGCTGATTAGGAGGCGCGCAACATCCCGCACCACCGCGCCGGGCTGGAATGCTGCACGCACGATATCGCGCTTCTGCTCCTCGCTCCACCGTCGACGACGCTCGGCATCAGCCAGAACTTCCACATCCACGATCGCACCGTCCTTTGCAGCGGTGCAAACACCGGTGTTTGCACCGCTGCCCAATCACACCAGATCAGACGATCCTGGCCTTGTACTCGTGCCACAGCAGTTGACGGGGGACGTGCTTGTGACGCCGCAGTTCCTCGTCGAGCTTGGCCCAATCCGGCAGGGGCCGGCGGCTCTCCTCCACCGGTGCAAACAGCGCCGCTTCCAACGCCTCGTCGCTCAAACCCGCAGCCTTCGCCGCGTCGATCCCAGCCGCCTGCGCCCGCTGCAGGTATTCCCGCACCGTCGAGTGCGACATGCCGGCACCCGCCGCAATGGCGGTGATGTTCTGACTCAATGCGGCCCGCAGCCGCAAAACTTCCCTGATCCGCCGCATCTCCGACCTCGGTCTCGGCATCACCGCCCCCACAAAAAGAGGCGACGATACTTGCGATTACTTCGATGTCAGCAGCGGCCCCACACGCCCCGACGGGGTGGCGAAATCATCGGCCTCGGGTGGCGATTTCGTCGGCCTCAGGTGGCGGTTTCAATCGGCCCGGTCACCCACACGGCCTCGCGGCGCCAGGAGCGGCGTCTCACGACGGCACCCTCTGCATGCAGTTGCCCCCAGCTCGCGGTTGCTACCAACTCGTCCCGCAAAGGACTTTCATCTCCAATTCAGTGCCCATGCCTGGCACACCTACGCCCTCAAGGGTAAACTCCGGGCGGGTAGATGTCTCATCATTGTTGGCACGGAGGGCGCGCCGACTCAACGCCGTCGCCCTTTCAGGCATAAGGCGAGATCTTCCCAGGTAAGAACGCACTCCTTCGCTGCACGACCGCCGGATCTACGTCGCTCCCCCTTGATCACGAGAGCTTCGCGGTTACTTGCCCGCTCGCCCTGGTCGGCAGCGCCTTCTATCCGGTTCTTGTTCATCGGCCCGCAGCTTCGAACCACGCTTCCACCCCACACTCGGTCGCCCTCATGCAGTTGCGCTTCACTTCGTTCGCCGTGACCAGCTTACGGTGGGACTTGCACCCACAAGTGAGCGCCCATGCTGGGCGCACAAAAAAAAAGCGGCCGGGACAAGCCCGGCCGCCTGGTCGTTCGCGCGGTGGCCTAGCCGCGGAGCAGGGTCAGAATCGAGGAGTTCTGCTGACCGCTGGTGGTCAGCGACTGAATGCCCAACTGCTGACGCAGGGTCAGGGCCTGAGAGTTGGCCGCTTCGGTATTGAGATCGGCCAGCGTCAGAGCATTGGCGCCGGTGGTGAGGGTGTTTGCGTAGTTCTGGCTGAAATCCGACCGCGCCTGGAGAATGGAGACGTTCGTGCCGAGCGATTCCGAGATGGCGTTGATCTGGTTGATCGCCGCATTGATGCGATTGATCGTGCCCGCGAAAACCGCCTGAGCGGTCGAGGCCGCAACCGTGCCGCCGCCGCCTTGGCTGCCGGCCGTGTTGAGCTGCGAGAAGCCGGTCACAGCAGTTTCACCCGACAGGCTGGCATTGCCGACGACATTGCTGAAGATCAGATTGCCATTCGTTTGGAACGCCGAGGCCTGGGTAAAGAGCGCGCGTGGGTTGGAGCCCGCGGCGGTGGCCGTGAGGTTGAAGCCTTGAATAGTGAGCGTCGCCGCAGTCCGCTCGGAGAATTGTGTGCTGAGGCTCGTCGAAGTCGAGGTCAGCAGATTGAGGCCCTGGAACGACGCATCCTTAACCAACTGCGATAGCTGATTGCCGATGGTCTGGAATTGCTGGGTATCGGAAATACGATTGGCGAGCGAGCCGCTTCGTGCGGATTCGACCACGCCTTCCAGATTGTTGAGCAGCGTGGTTACGGCAGAGGTTGCCGTCAGCGCGGCTTGCACGCTCTGAACCGATTGATCGATCGTGCTTTTGGCATTGAGAATGGTCGTCGAGCGATCGGAAAGCGACTGCGCCTGGAAAAACGCCTGGGCGTTGTCGGTGACCGTGTTGACCTTCTTGCCGGAATTCAGGCGGTCCTGGGTCCGGTTGAACAGGCTGGTGACGCTGGTCAAGGACAGCAGGGTTTGGCGTTGTGTGCTGGTTAAGGTAATGTCGGACATGGTCAACTCCTTTAAGGAACATACGGATTCCGCAATGCGCTTTTGCGATGCGGGTGGCTCGTTTTGAGCCGGGGATCGATCGTCTCGTACCGTCACTTTGTGCCGGTCCGGCAATCAGGCGCGGACGCATTTTGCTTCCACGATGTGTTTCTAGCAGCGATTTATGAAGAATTCGTTGCCACGTCGATCATGCGAAGATTTCCTGCGCGTCGCAGTCTTCCAGCCAGTCGGCCAATTCCTCCCAGTCCCATGGAATCACCGCCCACGGTGTCGCGGTGTCGCCGCGCTGATCGACAACCCATTGCAACGTTTCGACACTGGGATAAAGCAGCAGCAGCGGCAGGTCCGGGTCGATCGGCTCATAGGGATCGGAGGCGACGATCGGACGAAGCTCGCCGTCCCGGCCGGAAACATGAGCGCCATGCGCCAGATCGGTGAACATCCGAAGAAGTTGGTCCTCGGGATACAGCGCCGCCATTTTCTTGAAGACATCGAACAGATTTTCCGGGCTGTTCGCGACGATCTGCAACACTGCGCCGCGCTGGTGTGTCAGCCAGCTCAAACCCGACACCACATGGTCCGGCTGCATGCCGCGATTGCGGATAAACATCAGCGGCGGTTGCGCCGACGGCTTGGTGTCGATGATCGGCGGGTCGTGCTCGTCCGGCGCGGTCGCGGCGCGCGCGGCGATCCGGTCGAAGCGCTCGATGCCCGCAATGATGTGGGCACCGGCGATGATGAGATTGCGCCGCGCATCATGCGGCCGAAACTCCTCGCGCCGCCAGGGCCACAGGATTTCCTTTGCCAGCACCTTGTCTTTGGAACCGGTCAGCGGATCGGCCGCGGCGTAAGCAGCGGCGGCCCGTGCCTGCTCCAGAACCGCCGCGCGATTGTCGGGCCGTTGATTGCCGCCTTCGCGCCGGGCCTGGCGATCGCATTCGACGCCGATTTCCATAATGATCGCGGTGATGCGCTTGCGATGCCGAAATTGGATGTGTGCCTTCTCGAACAGCTCGTCGCCATGGATGACACGCAGTTCGCGCTCGGGCACGCCCCGCTCGAGTCCGGCGATGGCGGCGGCGATTCCGGCCGCCGCCTCGTCGCCCAGCTTCGGTCCGATCAGCGCGTCAAGGCCGCTCTCGGACGATCTGGTATCCAGCTGCAATCGAGGCTCGGCCGCAAACAGCTTATTCTTCAACCATGTCGTCATTCTTGAAATCATGGCCGCGGCCTTTTCCGATCGCATCGCGTCGCGATGCAGGGTGAACAGGTTCTGCCGCCTCGTCAAGTTTGTCCCCGGATCGAAACGATCTTGTGGTTCCGACCGGATTTCCGGAGATAAAGACAGATCATCGTTTGATATCGTGCCCGACTTCCACCAATGTGCAGGCAAGGCTGCGCCGACACCGCACCGTTCGGCGGACGAAAGACGGGACTGCGGCCGTGAGGGGCGAAGGCAAGGGGTGGGAGATGAGGTCGCCATTCGGTTCGATTGTGCGTTTCGCGGCGATCCTGGGCGGTATCGGTGTGCTTGCCGCCTGTGCCGGACCGGCGCCGACCGGCGAGTCCGGTGTCAGCAAAGAATTGCTGCGCAACAAGGATGATTCGCTGTCGCGCGTCGCCGAAATCGCGCGGCAGAATGGCGATTACCCATCTGCGATCCGGCTGTACAAGACGCTCCTGCAGAATGGCGACGATCGGGCGGAGGTTCATCTCGGCCTGGCCGACTGCCTGTTTCTGACCGGCGCCTATACCGACGCCCTGGTGCAGTATCATGCGATCGACGAGCATTCCGAGAAAATCGCCGAAGCCGAGGTCGGGCTCGGCCGCGTGTTCCTGGCGCTGCACAAGCCGGCCGAGGCCGAGGTCGAGTTCGACGGTGCGGTGAAGCGACTGCCGGCCGACAAGCGGGCGCTCAACGGCATCGGCGTGGCGCTCGACAATCTAAATCGGCATGACGAGGCGCAAATTTATTATCAGCGCGGCCTGGCGATCGCCCCGGCCGATCGGGTGCTGCGCAATAATTACGGCTTGTCGCTCGCCCTGTCCGGCGATTACGCCAAGGCGGTGGCACTCTTGCGGCCGCTGACCGATGAGCCGGGCGCCACCGGGCGCAACCGGCAAAATCTGGCGCTTGCCCTGGCGCTGGGCGGGAACCGTGACGAGGCCGTGAAGATCGCCCAGATCGATCTCGATGCGGCAGCGGTCAGCAACAATATGCG
>JBAVTK010000117.1:0-22257 GCA_049696095.1 Aliidongia sp.
GTCTCCAACTCGCTCGAGCGCTCGTTGTTCGGGCCCTGATCGCGGTGACTGAAAACATGGATCGCAGCGTGGATACTCCGTCGCAACGACGCTGCAGCCGACATGTCCGCGACGTCACGGGTTGCCCGGCGTCGCGACCGTCGGGCAAGCGTTCATTTGGACGCTTTGTCAGATCTGGAGAATTTCGAATGAAACCGTCCCCTCCGTGGCTCGCTACAGTGCTTATCGGAACCATTGGAAGCGCGCCGTTCCTGCCGTCGCTCGCAGTCTCGGCCATGGCTGCGCCGCTTTCGGCCCGGGAAACGGTCGCAAAGCCGGTCGAACAGGCTGAACGCCTGCTCCGACAGAGCAAGTTTAAAGAGGCGCTGGCGGCGCTCCGCCGGGCGGACCGAGTCGCGGACAAAAGCCGCTACGAGACGTTCATCATCGCTGAGACGCAGGCGGCGGCTTGTCTTCAGTCCGGAGACTATCGCGGTGCCGTCAAGCCGATCGAGACGGCGCTCGCCACAGGGCTGCTGAGCAAGGAGGCGGCGCAGAATCGGGTCGAAGATCTGATCGATGTGGACAGCCGGATCGGCGATGACGCCAACGTGATCAAATATGTCGTGCGGTACTACCGCGATGGGGGCACAGACCAAACGCCGCATCGCCTGATGGCGGATGCCTATCTCCACCGCAAAGATTTCGCCGACGCGGTGCAGACGATCCGGACAGCCCTGGATGAAGAAACGGCGGCCGGGAAACCGCCCGACGAAAGTTTGCTCTTGCTCCTCGCCGACAGTGAATACCGGCAGCACGACAACACCGGCCTTGCGGATGCGCTCGAGCGTTTGCTTGCCGGCAATCCAAAGCCGGCATACTGGAAGGAGCTTCTGTTGGTACTGCCGCGGGTACGGAATTTCGATGACCGGATGACCCTGGAACTCGATCGGCTGAAGCTGGCGACCAGCGCTTTCGGGGCGCCACGGGATTACATGCTGATGGCCGAACTGGCGCTGGAAGCAAATCTTCCCGCCGAAGCCCGTATGATCCTCGCCGCTGGCGCGACGGCTCATATCCTCGGACAAGCGGGCGACATTGACCGCCAGGATCGCCTTGTCGCCATGGCCGGGAACGAAGCGAGCGCGGCCGATGCCGGGCTGGCACAGCAGGCCAAGGATGCTGCCGCAGCGCCCGCCGGCGAGCTCTCGATTGCCCTCGGCGCGACCTACGCGAGTTTCGGCAAATACGCCGAGGCTATCAGCGCCTTCGAGCAGGGGCTGGCGAAGGGCCTGATCAAATCCCCCGACCTGGCAAAGCTGGATTTGGGCATCGCCGAGATCGATGCCGGGCAGGTGGATAAAGCCAAGGTCGACCTGAAATCGATTGCCGGCACGAGCGTCACCGCCGACTTGGCAAAGCTGTGGATCGTTCGGGTCGATCAAGTGCCGCCGGCCGCCAAGCCTGCGCCGGACAAAAACTAGCGAGAGCCGACTCGACCAGATTTGAACTAGGGGAAACTCCGATCCGGCGAGTTGGATAACTATAATAGATAAAATGATATAGGCATGACTTGCCCGTACCACAATGGTAGTCGGATCATTTTCCTAAGTCAAATAGAGAAAGTATAAATATTCTGCCACTCGAATAAAATTATGGGTGCGACAAAATAACTCATTCCCCGTCGAAAAATAAAAATAACGAAACATCAGAAACTTGGACAGAAATAATAGACTCTTATCAACTCATCCCCATCCAGATTTATTAAATCGTATTAATGCGGAGTTCAGGTAACTGTAACACTGCGTAACCATGTCTGTGATCTGGTGCTACACCGCAGTGATGATGGTGATCGATCTTCAGAGGGATTCGAGATGATGGGTAAACGAAATTTGAAGTGCCCGGGGCACGACTTGCCGCGCGTGGCGATGTTGCTCGGCATTTCGGCGGCATTCGCTATCGCGCCGCTCTCTTCGGCTTTCGCACAAGGCAATGGCGCTTTGCCGGCCCAGGAGCCGCTGCCGAGCTTCGCGCCAATGGCCGAAACGGTACTGCCCGCCGTGGTCAACATCTCAGTTGTCCAGAAACCTGGGGCGGCACAGGTGGCAGATGAAGAGGATGCGCCAGAGGGCCAGCCCGGTGAGGGGGCGCCGGGGCGGTCCCCATACGACGACCTGATGCGGCGCTTCTTTGAGCAGCAGCCCGGCCGGGCTGCGCCGGAAGCGCACGAGCACATGATCGCGCTGGGCTCCGGCTTCATTATCGATCCGGCAGGCTATGTCGTGACCAACAACCATGTCGTCGGCAACGCCGCGAAGGTTACGGTTGTGTTTCAGGATGGCAGCGAGCACCGGGCCAAGATCGTCGGCACGGACGCCAAGACCGATCTTGCCCTTCTCAAGATCGAAGCGCCCAAGCCGCTGCCGTTCGTCGAGTGGGGCGACAGCGATCAGGCCCGGGTCGGCGATTGGGTCATGGCGGTCGGCAATCCGTTTGGGCTCGGCGGCACCGTTACCAAGGGCATTGTCTCCGCGCGCAGCCGCTCGATCGATAACGCCGGCTATGTTGCCTATCTGCAGATCGACGCAGCGGTGAATCGCGGCAATTCTGGAGGGCCGACCTTCGACCTCGCCGGTCACGTGATTGGCATCAATACGCAGATCTATTCGCCGAATGGTGGGAATGTCGGCATCGCGTTCGATATCCCATCCGATACCGCGAAGGCGGTTATTGCCGAGATCAAGGCGACCGGCCATGTCGACCGCGGCTACCTCGGTGTCGCGATCCAGTCGGTGACGCCGGATTTGGCAGCAGCCATCGGTATCGCGAGTGATGGGCCGCTGGGTGCGCTGGTCACGGCGGTGACCCACGACAGCCCCGCCGCCAAAGCCGGTATCCAGGTGGGCGACGTGATCGAACAATTGAATGGAAAGCCGATCGCAAAGACAAGCGACCTACCACGCATGGTCGGCGAGATGCCAGTGGGCAAGTCCGTTCATTTGACCGTATTGCGTCAGGGCAAGTCCGTTGAACTCGACGCCATGGTTGGCCATCTTGACGAGACTGCGGTCGCTTCGGCCGATGCCGGCGACAACCCGCAAGCGACCGATACCGCAGCCCTCGGGATGACGCTTTCACCCCTCAACGCGACCATCCGCGACCGCCTCCATCTTGGCCGGGAAACGACAGGCGTTGTTATCGCCCATGTCAAAAGCGGAAGCCCGGCCGAGAGCATCGGGATCGAGGGCGGCGATCTGATCGAGCGCGTCAACGGCCAGCCGGCCGCGGCCCCGGAGGATGCGACGGCCCTGTTCGCGACGGCCGAGAAGTCGCCGACCAAGCCAATCCTGCTGCTGATCAACCGCCATGGTGCCGAGAGGTTCATCGCGATGCCGCAGACAACCGATTTGGGCTGATATGCCGGATGGCATAAGCCCTGGCCAACGGAGTGATCGCGGGCGTCGGCGTGAGTATGATGTCATGTCCACGCGCTCGCGTCACCAAACGGGCGGAGCCAGGGTGCCTTCGGACTCAGCGGTGGTGACCGCCGCCACCATGAGAAAACCCGCCTCGGCCTCCGGCACCGCGACCCCCTCGGCCGAATGAGCCGTGACCATACATCCCTCGGCGATTGCCGTTGCGCCAGCCGCCGAAGGCGCCGCCCGATCCATAGGCTGAGCCCCACCCAACACAGTAAGGGTCGCCATAGGAGTAGCCGCCGTAGATGCCTTGGCCATAGCAGTCGCCGGGATACGACGGATAAAACGACTCCGCGCCGTAAATATAGGCCTGTGCAGGTTTGCCCGAACAACATAGGAAGAGCCCAATGATCGCGAGGGTTAGCCCGGCGATTCGGAAACGATGCGTGTTCATGAAGTCCTCCTGACCGCCAACGCGCGATTGCCCCAATGCCGCCTCATTACGCCGAAGACAAGCCGGCGCAATGAGGGCGGAGATGCAAAAGCACCCGCCAATCACTTGGCGCTGGTGCTCGCCGTCCCGGAATGGTTCTTGACGTCCGCGACGTCGTCGATTTCGTCGTAGCGGATTCCGTCCTCGGCCTTCTTCAGCGACTGGCTTGCGCCATAATAGTCACGCTTGGTCATCAGGGTGTTCGCTTCGTCTACGTCAGCGACGCTTTGGTCCAGAGGGGCCACGGCCAAGGTGTAATCGACATCCACTGAAGCGAGTTTGATGGCGTCGAGGGCTTTCGCACCTTCGCCCTTTTCCAACCCCTTTTTCGCCGTCACGACTGCTGCGGCTTTCTCCGGTGTCGCCTGGAAGGTCCCGCCGAGTTCGATGTCGGCATCGATGGGTATCCAGGACACAGGAGTAGTCGATTTCGCCTGGGTTACCGGAGGTTTCGGTGTGGCCTGAGCCGGCGGTCGGAGCGCGGATTCAGCCTTCAGGAAAACCGCATTATCCGTTTTCGCCTTACCGAGTGACGCCTGGGCATCGGCGATGAGCTTGGCCGCTTCGTCGGTCCTGCCATCGAATATGGCGAGCCGTGCAAGGTGCAAATCGTTGAAAGCGTTGACGCCATCGGCTGAAAGATGACCGAAATCCTTGTCGGCAATTTTTGCGGGCCCGGCATTGGCTTTCGGCGAAACGCTGCTATCGGCATGCGCCGCAACAGAGGCGCCAACCAAGAAGATCGACGTCATAAGTCCCGCAAAAAGGATGGACGCGTTTTTCACAATCGTATCTCCCTATTTTGAACGGATGCGCTTCAGCACCAAGGTGTGGGAACGGGGCGATGGGTTGGGTCTCCCCAAGAGAACTGGGTGACTTCTTCGGGTCGCCGCGACCGATCGGGGCGGTTGTTCTGTGGAAGCTTGCGACCGTTCCGCCATATTTGGTAAGCTCGACCCTAGTCGCCGGCTCGGGGGGGACGCTAGATTCGGAAAGTACGCAGATTTTGCAGCCGACGAACCGCGGCGCGCTTGGGCGACGTCAATCACTGACCAAACGCTGCAACGTCTGTTGGCGATCCATTCAGCATATGAAAGCTGCACACCCAATCCGCACGCATGCCGCTGCCATCGGCGTTCTTGATCCTGATCTTGATCGGTATCCATTTACGGCCGGGGGTAGCGAGATAACTGTTATCGGCGGTCACGAATCCGCCATACTGGATGAGTTGCATGCTGCTCGGATCGTCCAGTTGCTGTTTGATCTGATCGACGCAGGCCGCCTTGAGGGTGGCGAGATGCATCAACGGATCATTGGCCGGCAAAACGTCGGCAAGGGCGGCCCCGAAGATATTGAGACCGACGGTCACCGACAGGGTCGTGGCCATCATGGCTGCGGCCAACGCGCCGCGATTGCTTACCATCGCCCTGACCTTCTGATATTTCTCTCGCCATCAGAGACGTTAGGGAGCCGAAAGAGTGGGCGATAGCATCGGATTCTACCCATCCGGGGTCCGAGGCCGATCCGGCATCCAAGCGGGCGACGAGTTTCCAGACAAATTGATCGAATGCCTCACATCCCGTTGCACCGGAGCCGGCGGGAGCGCTGTAAGGTCGCCTGCACTTCGATCAAGCTGATCGGAGAAAAAGTAGAATTCATGCCTTCTTTGAATGGCGAGCGATGAGGGCCTGCGCATCGTGTTGGATCTGCCGGAGGTGTTCCTCGCTGCGGAAGCTTTCCGCGTAGATCTTGTAGACATCCTCGGTTCCGGACGGCCGGGCGGCAAACCAGCCGTTTTCAGCGACCAGCTTGATCCCACCGATCGGTTCGTTATTGCCGGGAGCGCGCGTCAGTTTCGCCTCAATCGGCTCGCCGGCCAGCTCTTTCGCATCGACCCCGGCGGGATCAAACGCGGCAAGAAGCGCCTTCTGCTCGCGCGTGGCCGGCGCATCTATCCGTTCGTAAAAGGATTTACCCAGATCCTGCGTGACAGACGCATAAAACCGATTGGGATCATGGCCCGTTCGCGCCGTCATTTCGGCGGCGAGCAATCCCATGATCAGACCATCCTTGTCGGTCGTCCATACCGCCCCACCGCGCCGAAGAAACGATGCGCCGGCGCTTTCCTCGCCACCGAACGCCAACGATCCGTCGATCAGGCCGCTGCTGAACCATTTGAACCCCACCGGCACCTCGACGAGCTTGCGCGCCAGCTTCGCCGCGACGCGGTCGATCATACTGCTGGAAACGACGGTCTTGCCGATGGCACTGCCGCGGCGCCAGTCCGGCCGGTTCGCACACAAATAGGCGATGGCCGCCGCGAGAAAGTAATTCGGGTTCATGAGTCCGCCCGACGGGCAGACGATGCCATGCCGGTCCGCGTCGGTGTCGTTGGCGAAGGCGATGTCGAATTTGTTCTGCAGTTCGATCAACCGCGTCATCGCGTAGGGTGACGAGCAATCCATCCGGATCTTTCCGTCCCAATCCACGGTCATGAACCGAAACGTCGGATCGATGGCATCGTTCACCACGGTCGCGGCGATCCTGTAGCGCTCGATGATCGGTTGCCAATACTGAACGGCGGCCCCGCCCAGCGGATCGATCCCGATGCGCACCCCCGCGGCGCGGATTGCTTCCAGATCGACGACATCGGCGAGGTCGGCGACATAGGGCGTGATATAGTCATGGGCATGAATGCACGCCGCATTGCGGGCGCGCTCATAGGGAATGCGCGTGATGCCATCGAGTTTCTTGGAGAGAAATTCGTTCGCCGCTTTCTCGATCCAGCCGGTCACGTCGACATCTGCCGGCCCGCCATTGGCCGGGTTGTATTTGAAGCCGCCCTCGTCGGGCGGATTGTGCGAGGGGCTGATCACGATCCCGTCCGCGAGGCCCCTCTTCCGGCCAAGATTGTAGGAAAGGATCGCGTGAGAGATCACCGGCGTCGGCGTATAGCCTCCGTGCTCGTCGATCATCGTTTCTACGCCGTTGGCCGCGAGCACCTCGATGGCGGTAGCGAACGCGGCCTCCGATAGCGCGTGCGTGTCCATGCCCAGGAAGAGCGGCCCATCAATGCCGGCGTGGCGCCGGTAAAGGCAGACGGCCTGGGCGATCGCCAGGATATGCGCTTCATTGAATGCAGCAGCGAACGCCGAGCCGCGGTGGCCCGATGTGCCGAACACGACACGCTGCGAGACCATCGTGGGATCGGGCACGAGCGCGAAATATGCCGTCACCAGCCGAGGAATATTGACCAACAGCGATGGCGGGACCGGTTTGCCGGCAAGCGGGTTTATGCGTTCTGACATATCGACCTCATAATGACCCCAGAACGAGCCGCACCCGGTGTGTGGCACCGTCGTCTGCCAAGGGGACGAGAGCATTTTTGCTTTCCGGCATGAGTTTGCCGTCAAGCGTGATCGAGAGGACGCCGCGACAGACGCTGTTTGGGTTTTCCACCGCGATGTCGTAGTGAGCCGAGCGATAGCGGAAGACGATCTCGAAACCGGGCCAGCCACGCGGGATACAAGGGTCGAGCACCAGATCGGTGCCCCGCAGGCGAAACCCCAGAAGCCCTTCCAGGGCTACCCGGTACATCCATCCGGCCGACCCCGTGTACCAGGTCCATCCCCCACGACCGACATGCGGTGGTTCGGAATAGAGATCGGCGCAAACTACATAGGGCTCGACCTTGTAGCGATGAATCGCGGCGGGACTGTCGGCGTGACAGATCGGGTTCAGCATCGACAACAACTCTCCCGCCCGGTCACCATCGCCCTGCATGACGAACGCCAGCGCAGCCCAAACCGCGCCGTGGGTATATTGTCCGCCATTCTCGCGAATGCCCGGCGGGTAGCCTTTGATATAGCCGGGATCGCGCGCGGGATCGTCAAAGGGCGGCGTGAACAGCAACAATATTTTATCGTCCCGGCGCAGGAGATATTTGTCGAGAGCCGTCATGGCGCGCGCCGCGCGCGTTGCTTGTGCCGCGCCCGATATCACAGCCCAGGACTGGACAATCGAATCGATGCGGCATTCATCGTTGGCGACAGAACCGAGCGGTGATCCATCGTCGAAATAGGCCCGTCGATACCAGTCGCCGTCCCAGGCTTCGCGCTCGAGGGACTCCTGCAGGGACGCGGCGTGCTGCCGCCACGCCGTCGCGCGCTGCGGATCGTCATGCCGTTGGGCCAAATCGGCGAAAGCCTTCAGCGCCGAATAAAGGAACCAGCCGAGCCATACGCTCTCACCTTTTCCTCCTTCACCGACTCCGTCCATACCGTCGTTCCAATCGCCCGTGCCCATGAGCGGCAGGCCATGCGCGCCGGTTTCGAGACTCTTGTCGAGAGCCAACGCGCAATGTTCGAACAAACTAGCTTGGTTGCCGGCAATCGTCGGCTGGAAGAAAGCATCGCGCTCGCCTTCCTTCAACAAAGGCCCCGCCAGGAATGGAACCCTCTCATCAAGCACGGCGATGTCGCCGGTGACATCGACGTAATGGGCGACGACATAGGCGAGCCACCCGCGATCGTCAGAAACGCGAGTGCGAACACCGCGCCCGGATTCGGGTAACCACCAATGCTGGACGTCGCCTTCAACGAACTGTCGCGCTGCGGCGGTGAGGATGTGTGCGCGCGCGATTTCGGGGCGCGATACGCAGAGCGCCATCACATCCTGTAGCTGGTCGCGAAAGCCGTAGGCGCCGCTCGCTTGATAGAACGCAGTGCGCGCCCATACCCGGCAGGCCAGGGTTTGATAGGGAAGCCAACGGTTGAGGAGAATATCCAGTGCGCGATCGGGAGTCTTGACTTGTACGACCCCGAGCGTCTCATCCCATTGACGGGTGACATCGGCGAATACCGCGTCGAGGTCGGCCTCGCGATACTTCACAAGAAGAGATTGCGCCTCGACCTTCGTTGACGACTGTCCGAGAAAGAAGACGATTTCCGTTGTACCGACGACACCCAATTTCACGTGCGTTTGGAGCGCGGCGCATGGATCGAGACCGGCGCCCACGCGATTGGAGAAGAGCGCGCCGGACGTCAGCGCCAGCGGCCGATCCATCGCGCCGTCGCGCCCCAGGAATTCAGTCCTGTCGCCGGTCCGCGCCGTTTGCTGGCCGTTCAGGTCCGCAAACGCCACGCGCTCGCCAAACTGGTCGCTCCACGGATTTCGCGCGAAGATCGCGCCGGTCTCGGGATTGATCTCGGTGACGACGAAAGGCGCGGTCACCGAGCGGGCCTGGCCGAGGACCCATTCCACGTAGGCTGTGATCGACAGATACCGCGCGCGACCAGATCGATTGGTGATCTTCAGCCGAGAAATCTTGATCGAATCGTTAACCGGCACATATTGTAGCAGCTTGAGCGAAATGCCGTGCGACACATGGTCGAATTGGCTATAGCCCTGTCCATGCCGTACAGAATAGGACGCGTTGATCTCACGCATCGGCAGCGCGGTCGGCCCCCACACCTCCCCGGTCTCTTCGTCGCGCACATAGATCGCTTCACCAGGTCCATCGCACACGGGATCATTCGACCATGGGGTTAGCTGATTCTGCTGACTATTCACCGACCAGGTAAAGCCGCTGCCATCGGTCGAGACCTGAAAGCCGAATGACGCATTCGCGACTATGTTCAACCATGGCGCCGGCGTGCGGTCATGGCCTTCAAGAATGGTCAGATATTCGCGTCCGTTATTTGTGAAGCCGCCGAGCCCATTGAAGAACTCCATCTCGGGACGCGGCAACGGCGCTTCGGGCGCCGCTGCCGGCGGGGGCGACCTCCGGACGGAAGGCGCGCCGGCCGGAATGAGATCGCGAGCGCGTTTGATCTGATCGGCCAAAGTACCCCGATTGCCATGGAGTACCGCGCGGGCGCAGGCGTTAAGCAGCCTGCGAATTTCGGGCGAGACGAGATCGGCGCGCAGGACGAACACAGCCCCGCGCGGATCATCGCCCGGGGTCCGAGGCATCGAACGGTTCATGCGCACAAGGGCGTCGAGCGAGGTCTGCAAGTCTTGGACATAGGACGCGGCGCGATCGTTGAGAATCACCAGATCAACGGCCAGTTGTTTCAACCGCCAATATTCGTGAGCGCGCAAAAGCTGCCGGACGAGTTCGACCTGACCATCGTCATCGACCCGCACCAGCACGATGGGCAGATCGCCGGAAATTCCCAGCGCCCAGAGCATTGACGCCTTGCCTGCATCGCGTTTGAGGACGTCAGCGGGCGGGCGCAGGGTTGGATATGAATAGAGAATATGGTTGGCAAGGCGCTGGAACAGATGCGCTTCGTCCGAGACAACACCGAGATGGTGCAACTGCATCTGGGCCTGGGTCCAGGCAAGCGTCTTCGCCCGCGCGAACGCCATCGGGTCGCGATGTTTGTCTGCTAGATTGAGCACACCTTCCCGTGACGAGGCGGCCAGCGTCCAGAACGCGACACGCGCGGTTGCGCCGCGCGGAATCCGCACATGACGGCGCAGGCTGAAGATGGGATCGAGCACAGCGCCTACCGTATTGGAGAGCGGCCAGCCTTCGGCAATGGCGGCCGGCGAGCGAATGGTTTGGCCACGCCCGAGAAAGCGCGCGCGATCGGTCTCGAACTGCACGTCTCCAGAACTTTCGCCTTCGACGATGGCGAGATGCGCCGCCCATACGAGCGGGTCACCGGCCGAACGGCGGCGACGGGTCGCGAGGATCGCACCGAGGTCAGGGACAAATTCGGTCTCCACGAAAAGTGCTGCGAAGGCCGGATGCGCCACGTCGTCCGGTTGCCGCGCGAGGACGATTTCGGCATAGGAAGTGAGTTCAATATCCAGCGTTCGCGTTCCATGATTGGTGATTGAGACACGGCGAACTTCCGCGTCGTCCTCCGGCGATACCATGATCTCAAGCGTCGTCATGACCGTCGCGTCGCTCCGTGCGATCTCGGCGCGATCTTCCGAGAACGTCACCTCGTAGCTGTCGGGCTCCACCCCGCTTGGCTGGTAGCCGGC
Organism: Aliidongia sp.; assembly: GCA_049696095.1. Taxonomy (GTDB): domain Bacteria; phylum Pseudomonadota; class Alphaproteobacteria; order ATCC43930; family CGMCC-115725; genus JAXDMU01. The sequence continues at coordinate 10,891 of JBAVTK010000117.1, forward strand.
CGACCATGTGCTGCCGGTGCGCACATCGCGCAGATAGATGTAAGCACCCCAGCCGTCGCAAGTGACGTCCTCGCGCCAGCGTGTGATCGCGACATCGTGCCACCGGCTGTATCCGGACCCAACCGCCGTGATCATCGTCGAATATTGTCCATTCGATAGAAGATGGGTGCGCGGTGTGCGCGAATGCGGCGACCCATAGTGACGCTGAGCGTCGGCCACGAAGCTACCATTCTGGGCCGTCGCGCTCGGCTGTTCCTCCGGCGCCCTGGCGACAGCGACATCGCGGGGCATGCGCTCCTGCAGCAGTAGTTCCGCCGCCCGCGCGATCGGCTCGGCATGAAACCGCGCGCGCATCCGGCCATCCTGAAGCGCGTTCGCGATACCGACGATAGTCATTCCCTGATGATGGGCCATGTAGGCGCGGATGACGGCGACCTTGGTACCTTCCGGCAGGCGGGCGCAGGTATAGTCGAGTGCCTCGTACCAGCCATAGACGCCGCATGCGCCGATCCCCGCCATCCGTTTGAAATTGCGCGCCGCGGCGGCGGGATCGATCATGGCCGCCAACCCGCTCGCATAGGGTGCGACGACGGTGCTTTCGCCGAGCCCGCGCTTGTAGGCTAGGTCGGGTATGCCGAAACTCGAATATTGGTAGGTCTGTTCGATGTCGCGGACGTTATATTCGGATTCCGACATGCCCCAGGGCACGCCCAATCCGTCGCCATATTTCTCCTGCCGCCACACGACCAGCCGGTTAGTCTCATTCAGCAAGCTGCCCGCAGGCGCGCGCATCACCAGCGAGGGCATCAGGTATTCAAACATCGAACCGGACCAGGAGATGAGACCCGAGCTACCATCGATCGGCGTCAAGGTGCGCCCCAGCCGGAACCAGTGCTTGGCAGGTACATCGCCCTTCGCGATGGCAATAAAGCTGGCGAGCCGTGCCTCCGAAGCCAGGAGGTCATAGAAATTGGCATCGAGACTGCCATCGCTTGCGCGGTAGCCGATCGAGAGGAGTTGGCGGCCGGGATCGAACAGGAAGCCGAATTCCATGCCATCAAACATGGTCTTGGTGAGATCGGCCATCGCCGCAAGGCGACATGAGAGCGAGCGTGCAGCGTCGGCGGATTGTTCCAGCGCTTGCATTAAGGGCGCGAGGTCTGCTTGCGTCCCACCTTGCGGGCGGTTTGCAAGGATGCGCGATATCGCTTTGCAGTGCTCGGGAAGACCGGCCAAGGTGGGGAGTGTGTCCAGCAGCGCGGCGATTTCGTCATCGCCCAGGAGTTCGGGCGTGACCTGGTTCGCCCACGGCATCAGCGAATCGATCTCCTCCCGATGGGCGAGTGTGGACGCACGCAAGGCCTCCACCCAGACGGTGATTTCCGCTTCGGCCTCATCACCGCGTTCGAGCGACCAAGCGCGTGCGCAAGCCACGATCGCGTCAGACATTTGCGTCAGATCCGACAGGCGTTTGACAACGTCGGCAGGCTTTGAGGGCGTGTTCTGGAGGGAAGCGGCGAAGATATCGATGGCTTCGTCCAGCCTTGCATGCACGGCGCTCGGCGTCAGGCACTCCCCGCTCTGCGGGCGCGCGGCGCCGCGCACGAGCGCGATGGTGTCACTGAGCCCCGATATCCAATTCTGATTGCCGATCGGACTGGCGTCGATCTCGCGACAGGCATTACCCAGCACAATAAGATGGCCGGCAAGATTGCCGCTATCCACTGAGGAGACATATTTCGGCTCCAACGCGCGCAGGTCGCTAGTATCGTACCAATTGTAAAAATGGCCGCGAAAACGCTCCAGCTTCGCCATCGTCGCGAATGTCCCCTCAAGCCGCTCCAATGCGCCAAGCGTCCCCAGCCAGCCGAAATCGCGGGCAGCGATGATCGAGAGGAGATACAGCCCCAGATTGGTCGGTGAGGTGCGGTGAGCGATGACCGGTTCCGGATCCTCCTGAAAATTATCCGGCGGCAACAGGTTGTCTTCCGCCGTGACGAATTTTTCGAAGAAGCGCCAGGTGCGCCGCGCGACCAACCTAAGCTCCAAGGCATCCATCGGGGTGACCGACAAATGACCGGCCGCAAGCGACGGCAGGCTTGCCCAGCGCGCGACAAGCGGCGACAGCGCCCACAAAAACATGAACGGCGCCGCGATCGGCCAGCTTTGCAGCCCCAACGAATAAAACGAGATCGCGACAACGCCGGCCGATCCGAGACTCGCGGTGATCTGAAGAGCGACCCCGCGACTGTCGAACTGGGACTCTTCTGTCGTCTGAGCCGCGGTCACCCACTCAAGCAAGTGACGCCGGCGGATGAACAGACGGAATAAAGTGCGCACCACCGCATCGACCATAACCCAAGCCTGATGCGCGAGGAAAGTGACAAGGAACGCACTCTGCAAAAGGCCGAGGGCGAAATCGCCGCGCAATGTGCGCAGATGATTGCGCAGCGAAACGCCCGCACGGTGCGGAACGATGCCGGCAATCGCCGGCAGCAGGGGCGGCAACGCGATGGTCGCGAGAATATAAGCGGTCCAAATCCCGGCAACCGTCATCGGCAGCAGCCAGCCGATCAGCATGGCAAGAAGTGCAGCCGGCGCCGAAAGCGAGCGGCGCAGATTGTCGAGCAGCTTCCACCGGCCGATCAGCGGAAGCGGCGTTTTGGGCGAACCGTCGCGGGCCTTGTGGCGGAAGCCGAAAATCCAGGGCAACAGTTGCCAGTCTCCCCGGACCCAGCGATGCTGCCGGGCCGCAGCGACCGCGTAGCGCGACGGAAATTCCTCAACCACCTCGATATCGGATACCAGCCCCGCCCGCGCGAAGATGCCTTCCAGAAGATCGTGGCTAAGGACCGAATCCTCCGGAATCTGCCCTTCGAGAGCAGCCTCGAAGCTGTCGACTTCGTAGATCCCTTTGCCGCAAAATGAGCCTTCTTCGAACAAATCCTGGTAGACGTCAGAAACCGCGAGCGCATAGGGATCGAGCCCATTGGGGCCCGAAAACGCGCGCTGGAACAACGAACCTTCGCTACCAATGGACAATGACGGCGTCACCCGAGGTTGAAAAATACCGTGGCCGCGCACGACCACACCGGCATGAGGATCGACCTCCGGCTGGTTGAGGGGGTGCGCCATCTTTCCGACCAATCGCTTGGCGGTCCCGATCGGCAGGCGCGTGTCAGCGTCAAGCGTGATGACGTAGCGGATGCCTTGGGGGAGCAACGGAGCCTGGCCATCGATGGGCAGAAACGTCGTGTCGGTGGCGCCGCGAAGCAGCCGGTTGAGTTCGTGCAGTTTTCCGCGTTTGCGTTCCCAGCCGATCCACCGTCCCTCACCTTCGTTCCAGATACGTCGTCGATGGAGAAGGAAAAAGCGCGCGCAATTCCGGACCGACCCGTAGCGGGTGTTCAGCCGTGCGATGCCGGCGGCTGCTTTGTCGAGAAGACTTTCGTCTTCGGCATTATTCTCGGCCCCGCAATCCTGCCAGTCGGAGATCAGCGCGAAAGTAAAATTGTCGTCCGAATTCGAAAGATGGTGATCCTCAAGCCGCTCGATCTGCTTTTCGATCGCCGATGCGTCAGTGAGTAACACCGGGACAACAATGATTGTGCGCAGATCCGGCGTGACCCCGTTGCGCAGTTCCAATCCTGGTAGAACCTTGCCACCGACCTGTTTGGTGATCGCGCGGTTCACGATTGCGATCGCGACATCCGAGGCCGGAACGAGGCCGACAATCGCCAGAGCGAGAAGCGGCCCGCCAGCAATTCCGACATATGCGACGGCGACGAGTATGAGCGCCAGAATGATCGAGGTGACGACCGCGATCATGCCCACGTAACTCGTCACGCCCAGATCAGAATTGAGTTGAAAGAGCCGGGTCCGAAACGGCACCCGACAACCGAGTTCCTTCTCGAAGGCGCGGCGGCCCCTGGCGATGAGATGATACCCTGGATCGCTTTCGCGCCCTGGAATGGAATCTTTTTCGGCCGTCTGGTCCTTGGCACTTCTGGCGGCCGCTATCGCGTGCTTTGTAACATCCACTTCATCGCGGCCCGATTCGCACGCGAGTTCCTCGATCGCGCGCCGGTAACGGTCGCGCGTCGAAAAATCCATCGCCGCGAAATCGCTCGCGCCGCGCAGCACGGCGTCGACCGGACTGACGCTTTCGAAGAATTCAGCCCAATTGATCATCGAGATCAAGCGCATGCTCGTTATCACACTGCGGACTGTAACGTCTGTTGCGCTCCGGCGCTGAAACTCTTCACGGACGAGCTGGTCGCTCGTCGTCTTTTCCGCTGCCAATCTGTCATTCAACCAACGCAGCGCCGGCGTGTTATCGGGATCGTGGTCACGCAGACGCTGGACGAGTTCGACGGCAAATGCGGTCGACCAGGGTGCCTGATCAAGCCGATGCGAGATCGTCGCCGCGGGTTCAGCATCTGCACTCGCCACGCCCAGGATTTGATCCGCGAGCAAATCGGCCAACTGGCTTGCCGTCAACTGCGCCACGATCGCCTCAGCCAATCGGCGAAGATTCTCCACCAACGTGATGCGCAACGTGATCGCCAACGCCCACAATTCGCCGATGGTCAGCGGCTGTACCCGTTGATAAGCCTCGACGAAGCGCGTGAGTTTCTGGATGTCAAAGGCACTGTCGGTGTGGGCCACGAGTGCCCAAGCGATGCCGAAAACTCGGGGATGCCCTCGCAATGGCCCATCCGCTAGTTTGGGCAGCCTGCGGTAGAATCCGGGCGGAAGATCATCCTTGATTTCGCGAATCTGCTCCTCGACGACGTGAAAATTGTCGCGCAGCCATTCTGCCGCCGGCGTGATTGGCTGACGCGCCAAACTTGCCTGAACGACAGCGCGATGGCATTCGGTAAGAACCTTGGCGTTGTCATGGAGCCGTTTGGCGAGCGGAAAGCCCCGTTTTGGGTTGGACGCGACCGACTGTGCGGCCGCCAGACTCTCCGCGTGCTGCTCAAGGCGTTCGACGCTGAAAAGTTCGGCGCGGATAGGCGGCTCCGGCGACTTCAACTTGGTCTGGCTGAACAGGCGAAAGAGTGCACGGCTCGAACTGGCGTTCCCGAGTGCTACCATTGATTCCTCGACCGTCATCTTGGTCCTTGCCTCATGCTGGTCGGGGGGCTTATCGCGGAACACGAGCCATTACCCCAGAGGCTCACTTCGAGAGGCGGTTACGGATTACTTACAAACCGAGATTATGTTCAGTGGTTACTTCTGGATAACTCATCTTGAGATCTTCGAACGTATCAAGGACGACCTGCGCTTTGACTTGGGTGAAGCATTGTGGAGACGGGCCCGATTTTTTCGCGACCTCCGCCATGGGGCGACCTTGGTTTCAGCCTTGATCGTGGTCGCGGATTCAGCACCAGGATTGGCTTTTGGTTCCGCCATGACCACTCTTTGTGCCTTTTTCTATGCCGCAGGTTTCGAGTTTACGGGTTGCGATGCTCCGGCAGCCTCCATCGCGGCGGTGTATTCGCCGCGGCGAGCAGCGCGATTGCAGGCGGCTCGATGATAGAGCGCTCGCTGCGCCGCCGGCACCTGGGCGTCCTCGCCGCGCCAGATCGCCAAAGCGGGTTGCTGGATGGCGCGGGCATACGAAAACGCCACCGCCCAAGGCAGGCGGGACTTGAACCTGACATTCATGGCGTTCAAGCGGGCCGAGGCCAATTCGCCGGACTGGCCGCCCGAGAGGAACGCAATCCCCGGAACGGCCGCGGGAACGGTCCGCAGGAGACATTTCACAGTGGTGTCGGCGACTTCGTTAACCGCTTCCTGATGCAGGCAGGCCAATCCCGGAAGCACCATGTTGGGCTTCAGGATCATGCCCTCCAGCATCACGCGTTGCGCGCAAAGCTCGGCAAAGACCGTGCGGAGGACGTCCTCCGTCACTTGCCGGCATCGCTCCAGCGTGTGCTCGCCATCCATCAGCACTTCCGGCTCGACGACGGGGACCAACCCGGCTTCCTGGCACAATGCGGCGTAGCGGGCCAAAGCGTGCGCATTGGCGTCGATACAACCCCGGCTGGGAATTCCGGCGCCCAGGGCGATCACCGCCCGCCACTTGGCAAAGCGTGCGCCCATTCGGGAATACTCCTCGAGGCGCTCGCGCAGCCCGTCGAGACCCTCGGTTATTTTCTCGCCAGGGTGACCCGCCATGTCCTTGGTGCCGGCATCGACTTTTATGCCGATTATGATGCCGGCGTTGGCTATCGCCGCGACCAACGGGGTGCCATCCCTGCCCCGCTGCCGGATCGTTTCGTCGCAAAGGATAACGCCGCTGACGCAGTCGCCAAGACCGGGCGTAGTGACGATCAATTCGCGATAAGCGCGCCGGGCCTCCTCGGTCTGCGGGATTCCGAGCGCGGCAAACCGTCTGTTGCAGGTAGGCGTGCTTTCATCCATGGCCAGCAGGCCCTTGTCATCGGCGACAAGGGCGCTAGAGGTGTCGATGAGGTCTTGCGCCGTCACGTGGGATTACCCCACTTCCAATTGCGGATTTCCGGCAGGTCCTGGCCATGGTTGACGATGTAGTGCTTGTGCTCGATCAGCTTGTCCTGGACCATCTGCTTCAGATAGGCGCCCTTGGTGCCCAGATACGGCAGCCGGTCGACCACATCCTGCACCAGATGGAAGCGATCAAGGTCGTTCTGTACCCGCATGTCGAAGGCCGTCGTGATCGTGCCTTCTTCCTTGTAGCCGCGGACATGCAGGTTTCGGTTGGTGCGGCGATAGGTCAGCCGATGGATCACCGAGCTGTAGCCATGAAAGCCAAAGATGATGTGTTTGTCCTTGGTGAAGAGCGAATCATAGTCGGTCTCGCTTAGCCCGTGCGGGTGCTCGCTGGCGGATTGCAGCTTCATCAAATCGACGACATTGATCACCCGGATCTTCAAATCGGGCAGATGCGCGCGAAGGATCGACACTGCGGCCAGGATTTCCAGCGTCGGCGTGTCGCCGCAGCAGGCCATCACCACGTCCGGCTCGGCGTTTTGGTCGTTGCTGGCCCATTGCCAGATGCCGATGCCTTCCGTGCAGTGGACGGCCGCTTCGTCCATCGTCAGCCATTGCGGCAACGCGTGCTTGCCGGCCACCACGACGTTGACGTAATGCCGGCTGCGCAGGCAGTGATCGAAGACCGACAGCAGGCAATTGGCATCGGGCGGCAGATAGACGCGCACGATGTCGGCTTTCTTGTTGATGACGTGATCGATGAAGCCGGGGTCCTGGTGGGTGAAGCCGTTGTGATCTTGCTGCCAGACATGGGAGGCGAGCAGATAGTTCAGCGAGGCGATCTTGCGGCGCCACGGCAGTTCCGACGTTACCTTCAGCCATTTGGCGTGTTGGCTGAACATCGAGTCGACGATGCGGATGAAGGCCTCGTAGCTGTTGAACAGCCCGTGCCGCCCGGTCAGCAGATATCCTTCGAGCCAGCCCTCGCACTGGTGTTCGCTGAGCATCGAGTCCAGAACCTGTCCGGCGGGCGCGAGGAATTCGTCATTCGCGACTTCGCTTGCATCCCACTGACGGTTGGTCACTTCGAAAACCGCTCCGAGGAGGTTCGAGAGCGTCTCGTCAGGACCAAAGATGCGGAAGTTGCGTTGATCCTGATTGAGCCTGACCACATCGCGCAGGAACTGCCCGAGTACCAGCGTGTCCTGGCCATCGACGGCACCGGGCGATGGGACGCTGATCGCATGATCGTGGAAATCCGGCATGCGCAGGTCGCGCAGCAAAATGCCGCCATTGGCGTGCGGGTTGGCGCCCATCCTCCGGTCGCCCCGCGGCGCCAGCTCGGCCAATTCCGGCATCAGCCGGCCGTTTTGATCGAACAGTTCCTCCGGCCTATAGCTCTTCATCCAGCTTTCGAGCTGCTGGACATGTTCGGGATGCTCGGCATCCACGAGCAGCGGCACCTGGTGAGCCCGGAAAGTGCCCTCGACCGGCAGCCCGTCGACTTCCTTCGGCCCGGTCCAGCCCTTGGGTGATCTGAGGACGATCATTGGCCAGCGGGGGCGGGTGGCGGCATCCTTGCTCCGCGCCTTCTTTTGGATTTGCCTTATGTCCTTTATGGCGTCGTCCAAGGCGGCGGCCATCAGTTGATGCATCTTTTCCGGCTCGTCGCCCTCGACGAAATAGGGCGTCCAGCCGCAGCCGCGCAGAAACTGTTCCAATTCCTCGGGCTCGATGCGGGCAAGCACGGTCGGATTGCTGATCTTGTAGCCATTGAGATGCAGGATCGGCAGCACGGCGCCGTCGCCAATCGGGTTGAGCAGTTTGTTAGACTGCCACGCGGTCGCCAGAGGGCCGGTTTCCGCTTCGCCATCACCGATGACGCAGGCGACGATCAGATGGGGATTGTCGAATACGGCTCCGAAGGCGTGGCTGAGCGAATAGCCCAACTCGCCACCTTCATGGATCGACCCAGGGGTGGTCGGTGCCACATGGCTTGAAATCCCGCCGGGGAACGAGAATTGCTTGAACAGCTTCTTGAGCCCGGCTTCGTCCTGGGAGACGTTCGGATAGATCTCGCTCCAGGTGCCTTCGAGATAGACGTTGCCCACGATCGCCGGGCCGCCATGACCGGGGCCGGCGACATAAAACATATCTAAATCATACTTTTTGATGACCCGATTCAAGTGGACATAAATGAAGTTCTGACCCGGCGTCGTACCCCAATGCCCGACCACCAGCGGCTTCATATGCGAGAGCTTGAGCGGTTCCTTCAGCAGCGGATTGTCGTAAAGATAGATCTGCCCGACCGACAGATAGTTGGCGGCGCGCCAATAGGCATTCATCCGGCGCAACTCGTCGGAACCGAGTGTCGCGTGGCCGCCGGGCGACCGATCCCGATCACTTTGGTTCTGGGGCTCTCGGGCTGAAATGACTGCTTCCATTCTGCGGCCTCCACGTGTAACGGCTTGCCTTTGGCTATGCCGCCAGAATGGCTGGCATTGCCTCCGCCGCGGGCCCTTCGAGCCTCGACAAGCGAAGGCAAGTCCTCCGCAGGAACATGGGCGTGATGGCGGATAAGGCAGCCAGCGTCGAGCCAGCAGCCCGATCGAGGCATCACTCGGTTGGATTCTAGCGACCCCCGATCGCCAAGAAGAGACTCGGAAAATACTTACGTGGGCGAGCGCTCCGGGCGATGGGATGCGATGCAGGTGTTGGTGGTGGGTTTTGCTAGAGCCAACCGCGCGACAACTGACGCGGATCGGCACGGAGGGACGCCCTATAAATTCAACACCTTGGCGATCGCACTGCCGCGCAGGTGCGCAGGCTGCGGCAAACCGCTGCCCAGCAATGGCCGCAAATACTCCCGGAAGGCGGGGGTGACGTCGCTGCCGGTCGGCGCGATGAACGCATCCGTCATCACCTTGGTCTTGCCGGCAACCCTGTCGAGAGTCACCAGAGCGTAATCGACGGCATAATCGCCGGTGCGCCGGATCGCCACCGAACCGTTGCCTGTCCCCCAAATCGCCTGCTGGACGGCAAATTCGCCGACTTCGCGCGCCTCCCTGCGATCGACATCCGAGGTGCAGCCAACGAAGGAGCGCTGGAGATAACCGAACGTGTCGCCGCGCACGCGCTGGATGGCGAGCTTCGACTTGACCTCCGCGCACAGATGATCGGCGAGGCCGGTGCCGGACAGTTGGACATTGCCATGTGCATCCTGCTCCACCGTTCCGGCGAGTTTAACGGAGAGCGGCGTGCCGTCCGCGTCGCGGATCCCTTCAGAGAGTGCGATGACGCAGCGCCCCAACCTATCGTGGACCGACTTGACCTCGGACAGAAATTTGCCTTTGTCGAAGATGCGCTCAGGCAGATAGATCAGATGCGGTCCGTCGCCCTCGACCGTGCGTGCGGCAGCCGATGCGGCGGTCAGGAAACCGGCGTTGCGGCCCATCACGACCGCGACGTAAACACCCGGCAGCGAGCGATTGTCGAGGTCGGCTCCCATGAAGGCCTGAACCACGAAGCGCGCCGCCGAGGGAAAGCCTGGCGCGTGGTCGCTTTCCGCCAGATCGTTGTCAATGGTCTTGGGAACGTGCAGGCAGCGCAGATCGTAGCCCCCCTTTGCCGCCTCATCGCCGACGATGCGCACGGTCTCGGCCGTATCGTTGCCGCCGATATAGAGGAACCAAGCGACACCATGGGCCTTCAGCGACGCGAGGATGTTTCGGCAATAGGCCAGATCGGGTTTGTCCCGCGTCGAGCCCAGGACCGACGACGGGGTGGCGGCGACCGCTTCGAGGTTGGCCCGCGTTTCGGCTGAAAGGTCGACGAAATCCTCGTTCACGATGCCACGCACCCCGTAACGCGCACCGTAGATCCGCTCGATCTGCGGGAAGAGCCGCGCTTCGAGCACGGCACCCACCAGCGATTGGTTTATCACCACGGTCGGGCCGCCGCCCTCGGCGATCACCAGTTTCCCGCTTCGCATTGCCTTATACTCCATGTTGAAACGAGCGCGCTATCTCTACCGCTTCATACCGAACGCAGAGGCCGGCTTGATGATTTCGGTCGGCATCGGAAAGACCACGGTAGAATTCTGTTCGGCACCGATTTCGGTCAACGTCTGCAAGTAGCGCAACGGCATAGCGGGCGGGATGGTCGTGCTTGACACCGGCAACCATCGCCCGGTTCAGTGCGAGCATTCGGCTGACAGGTGGCGATCGCTCCCGCAGCGACAATTCGTCAGCTGCGGAAGAGCGGCCGGCGTCCGGGCGCCACGCGTTGCTCTGGCCGCGGCGCCGAACTTGGCGCACTGGCTTGCCTTTGCGGAATTTGTCGGCTCGATTGCTCGGCCTGCATTTGCCTGTGCAACGGCTCGGTCGGTGCCGGTCGGTCGCTCTCATTGGGTTGGAATTCGTCGTGGGTCATCATACCTCCTGTCGCTAACACCGGTTTGATTTGCTGGTCATCGCCGGTCAGAGATCGGCACAGACTGGGGAGGGATTGTTCCAGAAGCCGGTGTATGAGCTTTGTCGACCTGCCCCGAAGGTTGATGGCGAGCCACGATCCATTCCGTACCCAACGCGAGGACCGTCAAAACCACGCAGATGACGGCCCAGGAATGAGTCACTTTCCCGGCGCCGATCAACGCCTTGAGCGGAGCGGTATTGGAGTTGGCGCGGCGCGGCAGGAGTGCGACCAAGCGAACAGCGATCGTATCGGGATCTCGATGTATCGATGGCTCATTCGGCAGCGAGGCAATCAACGAGGCCAATCGCTCGGTCGCGGTTGCCCCTGGCAACCGGGCTAATTTGGCAGCCTCCTGCCAAGGATCTACTTCCAGTCGCGCCAGTGCGGACAGCACGCTGAGCCGCATTCCATTCC
>JBAVTK010000118.1:0-4243 GCA_049696095.1 Aliidongia sp.
GTCGATACGGTCACTGGGTTCGAATATGACGGGCAAAAATTATCACCAATTTTTACAAAAAAAGGCGGTGATGGAACTGTACCCACCAATAGCGCAATGTTTAAAGGTAGTGTTAATAAAGTGGAGAGGTTCCCGGTAGGTAGCGTCGCACATGGCGCAATGCCGAAAGATCGCGGTGTTCAGGCTGTTGTTAATAGGTTGCTTTTTAGTGGCAGTTAACCAGCAGAACTATCTTGCCGATCTCGAATGCGGGCGTAGGACCATAACCCCAGAGGCCCTGGGGTTATGGTGCATGAGTCTTCGAACATAGCAAGGCGCGCATAAGTTTTAAGTATTTCCAACCACCAGAGGCGAATACCATGACCATCATAATGAACGGCGCTTACTTCAACGGCCTGGACCAAAGCGGCCTACAGACCGCGCTTGCCCAGATCCCGGGAAGCGTCACCACAGACTACATCCTGTTCAGTCTGAACGTGCCGAGCGGCACCAGCGCCGACATCCAGTTCGGGCTGAGCGGCCCCTTCCTGGCACAGGGTGGCCAAGCCATCGCGGCGACCGAAAACCTCCTTGCCAGCGTCGTCAAGGCCGGCGTCGGAAAGGGCAAGTGCCGGCGGGTCTGGCTTTCGGTTGGCAGTGCAAACTCTCCCACATTCAAGAACATCCAAGCCATCCTGACCGCCGGCGGCGCGCTGAGATCGACCTTGCTTGCCAATTTCGGCGCGATTGTTCGGATGCTCCGTCAGATTGCGGGAGTTGAGGCGGTCGGACTGGATATGGACTATGAGGAGAGTGTAGGCGACCTAGCTGCCATCGTGGCGGACGTGACCGTTGCCCTTTACGAGGCACTTCGGTGTCCTGTGGCGTTCTGTCCGTTCCAAGCCCTATCGGAACTTCATCCCTCGTCGTCACCCTGGATCGAGGCATTGCAGCTGGTCTATGCCAAGCTCGGGATTCAGCCGGTCGTCGGGTTCAACCTACAGATTTATGCCGGCGGCACCGGCAACGACCCGGCGCGCTGGACCGAAGCGGTCGCGAGCGCCGCCCGTACCGGCATCAACGACCCTGCCGCCTTCATCTGGCCGATCTTTTCCTGCGATACGACGGCCGAGCCTAATTGCACACCGGCCGAAGTGAGCCGGCAGATGGGGGCATGGCAATCGAAGGGCGCATCTCTCTGGGCTACGGCAAGCCTGCCCTACCAAGGCTTCAATCTCGCCGGGTATGGAGAAGCCATCGGTGCGCGGTTTAGCTAACTGCCTGCTGCGGCGGGCAACTTCCTCGCCGCATTCCCTGGGGAATGCGCAGGTATGGTGGCGGTGATGGGATGGACGGCACCAGATTTTCATGATCGGGCTTTATAGTGTGGGGAATCTCTGCCCGACGAACTTATTGGTACAGCTGAATGATTTCGTCGACTATGGGCTTGTTTCCATCTCGCGCGATCCGACCCAGAAGCAAGCTATGGCTAAGAGCTGAACTCCGCAACGGAATGATTGATGCCCGAATATATGGTGCCGCCTAGGTGACTCGAACACCTGACCCTCGCATTACGAATGTTAGGGTGATAGGGTTTCTGCCGTTTTCTGAAATACGACGAAATACGCTATAGTATTGTAATAAATAGATAAATTGTGATATGGTCACGTCTCATTTTCGCGGTCTTACGCCCAAATTTCATTCCGCGTGGTGACACCATGGTGACACGAAACGCGACCCTCGCATTTTCGGTCGGAGGAAGAGATGCCGAAAATCACCAAGAGATTCGTTGACGCCGTCGAGGTCGATCCTGAACGCCAGCAATTTTTCTGGGATGATGAGGTGAGCGGCTTTGGCCTGCGGGTGACGCCGGGCGGCGCGACGTCGTTCGTTCTCGACTACCGCACCCGGGCCGGACAGCGCCGGAGACTGACCCTCGGCCGATTTGGCCCCCTTACCGTGGAGCGGGCGCGTGCCAAAGCGATCAGCATGCTCGGTCGCATCGTGGATGGAGCCGATCCGGCGGCGGAGCGTGAGACGGAACGAGAAATTCTCACCGTCAACCAACTTGCTGACTTGTACCTGGCCGAGGGGCCGGCGATGAAGGCGACTAAGGCGAAGCGGAGTTGGGATACGGACACTTCGAATTTGCGGGCGCATATCCGTCCGCTGCTCGGCAAGAAGCTGGCGAAGGTATTGACTGCCACCGATATCTCCCGCTTTCAGCAGGACGTTGCCGACGGGAAGACGCACAAGGATGAGAAGACTAAAGCGCGCGGCCGAGCGATCGTGGAAGGCGGCCAAGGAATCGCGGCGCGTTGTGTCCGGGTGATTTCGGCGATGTACTCGTTCGCTATTGCGCAAAAGCTGGTGGAGGTAAATCCCTGCCTCGGTGTCAAGCTGTTCAAGCCACGGAAGATGGAGCGGTTTCTATCAATCGCCGAGTTGGAGCGCCTCGGAGACGCCTTGCGCGAGGCTGAGCGCGTGGCGGTGAACGGTCGAATGATCGCGGCGATCCGACTCCTACTGCTGACAGGATGCCGAAAGGAGGAGATCCTCGGGCTTCGTTGGGATTGGGTGGATTTGGAGCGTAGGCGCCTATCATTGCCGGTCTCCAAAACAGGGGCAAAAAATGTTCCGTTGGGGGCGCCTGCCGCGGACATCCTTTCTCATCTATGGAACGAACGTGAAGGAGATGCCGCTTGGGTATTCCCGGCAACAAGGGGCGACGGCCACATCGTCGGCTTGCAAAAAATCTGGGCTGGGGTGAGGACGAACGCGAACCTCCCCGGCGTCAGAATCCATGACCTACGGCACAGCTTCGCCAGCGTTGCCGTTGCTGGTGGTGACAGTCTCTTTCTAGTCGGCAAGGTATTGGGACATAGGCAATCGCGTACGACCGAAGGCTATGCTCATCTAGCCGACGATCCTCTGCATATGGTAGCGGAGCGTACGAGCACGAAGATCGCAGTAGCTATGCGATTGCAGGGAGCGTCGACAGACGAGACACCAAGCTCATAACCTGAAGGCCGCAGGTTCAAATCCTGCCCCCGCAACCAGATTAAGCCTCTGAAATATAACACGTTTCAGAGGTTTTTTTCATGCCCGAAACAAACCCCGGAAATCCCAAAAGCTACCACATAGCTACCACCGGAAATCCGATTTGCGACGCTTTGCGGTGGCCAACCACCATGCCGACGCACAGTGTTCGTACCGGGACACGGTGCTGACCAAGCGCTCGCGGCAGCGTGACGTTCGGGCGAATCGGTACGATCGATTGGTAAGAATCTCTACCGAGCCTGTCGCCGACGATCTCAAGATCAAGTTCGATGTCCGGCTCGCACCTCACGCAGCAGACATTGGCTGTACGACAAACCGCCGCTTCCGTGACAGAACGTGGGCAAGGGCAACTGGCGCAGATGCGCGTGCGGCAAGAACAGCTCGAGCCACAGGGCCAGGCAGGCAGAGACCAAACTTTAAGGACGTTTCCATCTCCTCAGGCAAGGCGGGAACGGCCGTTATCGGCTGGATCTTGTCCAGCGCCTCAGCAAGTGCCGCCGCGCTCGATACCCGTACCGTGACCGAAACATCATCCCATCCCGAGACGACGATGCCGTTGGTGTCCAAAGCATTCGCGATGGATGCCGAGGCGAGCTTTCCGGCGAACAGCCATAAGACTACTCGTCCAGATCCATCCGACACCACGGGCAGTGTATCGCCATCGATGAACGCCATGCGCTCGCGGATTTCTGCCAACCTATCGGTGGCGCGCCGAGACAGGCGGCATCCCGGTTCGAGTCCGGTCACGATCTGCTCTTCCGCATGGCAGATCGCATAGGACAGGCTGCGTCCAGTTCCGAGCCAGCGTGAGCGTCCGCCGACTTCAGCCGCAGTGACGAAGACGCGGCGCCGTGGCCAATCGACTTCGGAAACTTGCCAATTCCGGCCGGCCAACAGCAGCACGGTCGGCCCGCCGCCTGGGCGGCGGGCCAAACTGGTCGGATGCACTGTCCCAAGCTCCGATCGGCCATGCCAGACCGTGAGCAGCATCGGGCTACTAAAGGCGGCGACAAGGTCGCCAAAATGTCGCCTTCCGAATTCCCGCTCGCCTCTCGCCCCGAGTCCGATCACGCCGCCATCCTCGGTGAGGATGCCCATTGCCAGCATATGGTCGAGTACCATCTGCCGAGTCTCCACCGGAACCACAGCTACGCTGTCGCCCAGCCAAGCGTCCAGATCGGGGCGGGTCATGCCTCCTTCTTGC
>JBAVTK010000119.1:0-6029 GCA_049696095.1 Aliidongia sp.
CTCATCCCGACAATGCCGGAAATCAGGCTAGCGCCGCTCATGGCGCGCTTCGCCGACACAATTTCCGAGTGTCATGCATTCAGTGGGCTGTTTTCAGTTGTATAATATGAGGGGATTGGTGAGATCGAAATTTAGAACTTGGGCCAGCATCGATGTAGTGATAGACGCGTATTCGGCATTTATCGTGATGGTTCGCCGGTAAATCCCTGACTTTGTTAGCTCGTCACTGTCAGCAACTTGGCCGAACCAGATCATTGCGACGGAACAGTCGGCAAGGGGCAGTCGCCGCAAATCCCGTACACATGACTCGATCGCGCCGCCGACCGCATTGCGCAGCGCCTCCGAGGCGGCCCAGACCTCAATCTGTACCATGACCTTCTGACGCCCGACTTCACGCAACGTGGTCCCGAAACCACCGACCCGACCGACGATCGAATGACTGTTCGGAATGGTCACAACCGAGCCAGCGGCACTTGCCGGCTGGGCTGCGTTAACCAATTCGGCAAGCCCCGTCGCAATCGAAGCAAGCGTGTCGGCCGGTTGGACCGCGTAGAGGAATGCCCGCCGATCGACCAACAGACCGACATTCTGCGGCGCGCAGACGATACCACCGATCGCGGCTGTCGTGCCGACAATGGTCCAGGAAAGTGTCGGGACCGAGACCTTGATCGGAACATCGACGACCGGATACCGCGTGGTGTTGGTCGTTCCAGGCAAGACATAGACCGAAACATCGGCGATTCCAGCGACCATATCGGCATCGATCGCCTCACGCTCGGGCCAACCCTGAAAGATCCGTACCGGGCACCCCGAGACCGGCGACGCCGCATTAGGACTCGCGGGAATGCCGGCTGGGTAGAGAATGCCGCCCACGAACTGTGCGATACCGGCCCGCAGATCGGAGATCGTTGCCATCATTCCGCCTCGCTCAGTAAGTGTACCCAGTACCCCGGCTGAGATAGACCGTGCCGGCGCCGCTATCGAGAATGACCGAAGCATTGAGCGCCATCGGCCCGATGGTCAGCAGACGCGAGCCACCGGGTGGGATCGGCAGGTTGGCCACCGTCGCCGAGCCGTTGAGCGAGAGATGGGCGACCGCCGCGCTGGCGTTGAACACGAGCAGCGCATCGCCGGCATAAGCGGTGAGCGGCGAGGACAGCGCCGCCCCCGCCGGCAGGGCGGCACTGGCCGCAGCGGTGCCGGCCGCGATCGTGACGGTGTATTCTTCCTGGAATGCCTGAGTAACCGACATGGTGGAAATCCTCACGAAAGCGGGGTTGGGCGATCCCCCTTCCGCACCGCGGAAGGGGGCCGGTCGGTCAGACGATGATTGAGGCCCCGATGGTGGCCGTCACCGTGGCGCTGGTCGGGGTGAACAGCACGCGAAAGGTGCGCGGCAGCACCTGCGGGCTCGACAGATTCGGTGTCGAGGGCGCCCCCGGGTAGAGGGTCAGCAGCGTGAAGCCCGGCGCGGTGATCGCCGGCGAGGTCAGCAGCGTGTAATACTGGCCGGACGCGACATCCTTACCCTGCACGCTGACGGTGCAGGAGGTACCGGTCAGGCCCGTGACATTGACGCCGAGTTGGAGGCCGCGGCCATTATAGTTGGTCAGATCGGCACTATTCTGCGCACTGGTCGCGGCGGCGAGGGTCAATACCGCACCCAGATCGACATTGCCGCGCTGCCGGTCGAAGGTCGTGCCATTGAACAAGGATTGCATGTCATTGGTCTGAAGCGCCTGCACCGCGACGCCGAGCGTCTGGGCGTCGGCCAAATGATTCTGCACCACGCTCGCCTTGAGCGTGGGGTTGGCGCCGTCGCCGATCGCCGTGACGGAGCCGCCGCCATCGGTGACGCTGCCGGTGATCGGCGTCGTCACCGTGCCTACTGAATCGGTCATGGATTGGTCCCCTTAGCCGACATGCTCGATGATGACCGCGCGCTTATAGGCGGAGTTGGTCGCGGTCGGGATGATGGTCGGGTTGGTGGTGACGTCGGTCGGCACGGTGAAGCCGCCGATCCAGTACCAACTCTGGGCGATGATCTGCTGCAACCGGTCGAGCGGCTCGCGCGTCACCATGGCGACACCGTCGATCAGCTGAATCAGGCAGTCGGCCGGCATGATGTCTTCGGCGGCGATGCCCTCGAAATCGCCTTCGATCAGTGCCCCCTTGCCGCAGACGATCGGGCGCCGGACTCTGAGGCCGGCCAGGCTCGGATGCGGCTGGAGAAACGCTTCCGTCGTCGGAATGAACCGCACGCCCAGGAAGTCGTTGACCATCGCCTTGCGGAACACCTCACTCGAATCCCTGGCACCCTGGAACAGGGTCTTGAAATCCGGATCGGCGAAGAGCTGCCGGCCCGAGACCGGATCGACATAGCAATTATAGGCGCCGTCGATCGTCGGCACATTGTTCGAGCGCAGGGTCGCCACCGCGTCGAGCACGTTCGACATGGTCAGTAGATCGGTGCCCTGAAGCAGTGCCGTATTGGCCCGCCCGTTCGGCCGGACGATGGCACTGGCATTGGCCGCCTGGACGGTATTGCCGGCGGTGCCGTCCGATACCGCGACCGGGCCGCTGAAGGTGAGCGTGCCGGAAACGCCGTTGGGCGCGGTCGAGACATTGACCGCATCAGCTGCTGCCGCCTGCAAGACATAGATGTCGGCGCCGACGGTCACAGCCAGCGTGTTCGACGAGCTGACCGGAATCATCAGCCCGTTGATCGGGGCGAACTGAAAGCCCCGGATATCATCGACCGCGAGGGTAGCACCGGCCGAGGACAGGGTGACGCGAACCCGCGTATTGCCGCCGAAATAGCCGGTGAAGAGCGCATTGCGCGCCAGACGGTCGAGCGATTGCGCGGCCTGGACACCGTTCACCTTGGCGTTCTCGATGAACTGCCCGACGATGCCGACCCGATCGGTCACCATGTTGAGGTCGATCGTGTCGCTGTAGAGGCCGAGTGTGATGGTGTATTGCTCGACCGTCCAGGTCGTCGGCGTCAGACCGTTATCGAGATTGGTGTTGGTATTGGCGGCAAGCGGCGTCGTGACCGGCGCCTTGAGGCCGCGGCGGGTTTTGGTCAGGGTCTCGCCGATCCGCGCGGCGAAGGGTTCGCGGTCGGCGACGTCGCGATAGCCCAGTTCGGAATGCAGCGCCTCGTCGAACGCACGTTCCAAATAGTTCTGCTGAATAATCGGCTGTAGTGCCGCCGGAAAGGCGTCGATACCCATGGGGCTCTCCTTTTGAGGGTGCCTGCGTCACGCGAGCGCGGCATAAGGCTTGCCCAAGGCCATGATCGGGGCATTCGAGAGGTGTTTCGTGTCCGCAGGGGCGTTTCAGCCGCGCACGCCGAGCCGCTTCTTCTCGGCCTGCCATTCCGCCGGGGTCAGATCCTTGGCGGATTTGGATCTGGACGCCGCCGGCCGGGGGGTCTTCGCCGTGCCGCCGGTCGAGCGGGTTGCCGCAAACAGAAAGGGCTTGGCCTTTTTCAGCGCGGCGACGGCTTCATCGACGCCGGAAATGCTTCCCGCCTCGTCCATCGTGATCGCATCGCGGGCGATCAACCGATCGACGAGTTCGAAATCATGGGCGCCGGTTTCCTCGGCCGCGGCCCGCAGCGCCGCCGAGATCGCGCGCTTGTTCGCGACAGCGCCGATTTCGCCGCCGCTCTTCAGCCGTTGGTCGATCGACGCGACGATCTCGGTACGCAGCGTCTCCAGCAGCTGGGCATCGCGCTTGTCGAGCTGGCCGACCAGCCGCTCGAACAGCTTGCCGCCGGCATTGTCCGGGTCAGGCGCAGTCGCGCCCCCCTCGCCGCCCTCGGGCGACAGAAAGAGAGTTCGAAGCATGGGAATTCCTATGAAGGAAGTGAAAGCGTGGTCAGGCTCGCTGCCTGTGGGTAGGCGCGACTGCGATGGCGCCGGGTTATGCAAGCACAAGCGCGCGGCGACGAAAAAGGCGCTGATTGCGGATACTGCAACGGGCATATGCAGCCAGGCGAAGCATTACCAGCGATGGCGGCCGCAATCAGAGTACTTACCCTCTCGATCGGGATCGCCGGCTAGTCAGGCGGCATGGTCACGAAACCCACTGTGTTACCGTGGTCCAGATCCATTCCATCCTGGGGAAAAAAAGAAACTGCCCCGCCCGGTAAACAAACTAATAAAAATTTTCCAACGCAGCTAAATTGCCACGCTTCATAATTCATATTTGAATCACACTCTATAGAATACGTGTCGGCAAAAAACAATTCTATATGACCAGTTCTTTTAACTTCTATATGGGAAATCGATTTGTTAAAAAGAGATAGAATAGGTGCAAGATTTTCCGATTCACTTGGATTCAGAATCGTATTTTGTCCATTTCTCTTAAAACAGAATGGAGTCTCTATATGCAGTATCAACATATCGTCGTCACCGGACATGATTAAGCCAAGCCGAAAATCTATTTGGATCATCTGAACTAAACCGGCGTCTAACGACACACGCCAACCGTCCTCTCTATATTCAACATGCATAATCTATTTTCCTCCAGGCTAACCGATCAAAGGGCCGTTGTAGTTGGGATTAATATGCGTCAGCGCCTGTGGACCCGGCTGCCCCGTAGCTGGGTTTATCGGCTGCCCATAGTCATTATAGTATCTGAAGTAGCCATCTGGGTATCGCGGCATCGGATCCCGACGGTGCCGTGACAGGACGCTCTTCCGGTGCCGCGGGTCTTGGCGCGGTCACGATGATCTGTTCCGGGCTGCCGTCATTGGGCGCCGTATCGGTCATTGTCTGGTTGCCCGGACCAAAGCGCGTGAGGAGCGCCGGCCCTTCGGACGACACGATGACTGGTTCAGCCGGTTCGATGGCAATATCGCCCGCCCTGGAATTCGTGCCGGCCAGGGCTGGATCATCTTCGACGAGGCCAGGGCCGCCATTGGGGCTGGTTCCCGGTGATTCGACCGTGGCCGCCGTCTGCTCTGGTCGTTCGATCGCTCCGGCGCTCGGCGCAGAGGCTAATGGGAGGTCCAGTTTGACCGAGTGAGTTCCGCGGAAAGTGTTCCGGCATCGCCCGCGGCCACATCCTTCGCTATATATTACCCTGGGACGTTATGGAGGTAACTCCGAGCCCGCTTTCTCGAAGCTGTCCTAAAGCCGTCCAACCTGCGGGAACGCTTACTGATTTACTTTTCCATGGAGCACCAGCAGCAAGCCATAAGTGCCGAAGTTCCTCGTGGGTTCGCCTTGCGTCATCGTTTCCGAACTCTGTTCCACAAGACGGACAAATTTCAAATGATGAGCAACCATGCTCATCATAAGCAGGTTCTTTGAGATCTTTGTAACCACATACGGGACAGGTAAATGTCTTATTGTGCATTGAAGTAATCCAGATTTGTGGGATATCCGTGAACCGCGGGGTCAGGCTTATAAAATGTCCTTATAGTTCCATCTGGCTTTACGACGCCGAATTCATCTGTTGTTGGGTCGTACCGAACAATATCACCGTTGCGTCGAACCATTTCTAGCGTAGTAGGCCCCGCTGGGCCGTTCAAGAGCCTGCCTGCCTGCTGTGCATATTCATTGGGCGTCAGGGCCCTAAAATCGCTACCGTGTCGCGCGTAATGGTCTAAAAACTGTGCCTCATTCCCAAACCCACCGGTGTTTGCGGCATCTTCTCCCTCCGCGGGAAGCCCAACCGTTGGCAACGAAGTTTTCTCCTGATTAGTGCGTGTCCCTCGGAGACGTTCCGCCGACGCATCCAAGGCCGGATTTCGCAGGGTGAGAAATGGCTCCAAGGGGTTCGGCTGCTTTGCCGCCGCCGCCTTAATCTCGGCATTTCCCTTGACCGTCGCCAAGTCGGCTCGCTGCGCCAGGGCCTCCCGCTCCAAAGCTATTTCTCTTGCTTGGAGCACCGCTTCATTTTTTGCCGCTTCTTCCTCAACGGCAGGGTCCACCTCAGTCTCAGGCACCTCCTGCGCTTGCGCAGACGAGATGAAACCAAACGGAAAGCCACTGCCCGCTGACGGTCCCGACGGT
>JBAVTK010000120.1:0-5827 GCA_049696095.1 Aliidongia sp.
GGCCAGCGGCGCGGCATTGTCGTTGGCCGGGGCCGGGCGCGACCAATGAACCGCGAACGGGGAACGGCCGAACGATGGGGCCGTTCCCTCGCCGCGGCGTGTCGTGCCGCTCAATCGATGGATACCGTTATCCACGCTTGGTCAGCGGGATGTAATCCCGCCGCGACGAGCCGGTATAGAGCTGGCGCGGCCGGCCGATCTTCTGGTTTTCATCCTCGATCATCTCGTTCCACTGCGTGACCCAGCCGATCGTGCGGGCCACGGCGAAGAGTGCCGTGAACATCGACACCGGGAAACCCAGCGCCTTCATGACGATGCCCGAATAGAAATCGACATTCGGGTAAAGCTTTTTCTCGACAAAATAATCGTCGTTGAGCGCGATATGTTCGAGTTCCATGGCGAGTTCGAGCAGATCGTCATTGATGCCCAATTCGCCCAGCACCTCGTGACAGGTCTGGCGCATGACGTTGGCGCGCGGATCGAAATTCTTGTAGACGCGATGACCGAAGCCCATCAGGCGGAACGAGTCGTTCTTGTCCTTGGCCCGGCGGATGAATTCGGGAATGCGGTCCTTGTGGCCGATTTCGAGCAATTGCTTCAGCACGGCCTCGTTGGCGCCGCCATGCGCCGGCCCCCAGAGCGACGCGATGCCGGCGGCGATGCAGGCGAACGGATTGGCGCCCGACGAACTGGCCAGCCGCACCGTCGAGGTCGAGGCATTCTGCTCGTGATCGGCCTGGAGCATCAGGATGCGGTCCATCGCCTTGGCCAAGACCGGATTCACCACATAATCCTCGCACGGCACGGCAAAGCACATATGCAGGAAATTTTCCGGGAAGGTCAGCGAGTTCTTGGGATAGATAAAGGGCTGGCCGAGCGTGTATTTGAACGCCATCGCGGCGATCGTCGGCATCTTGGCGATCAGCCGATACGAGGCGATCACCCGCTGGCGCGGATCATGAACATCAGTCGAATCATGGTAAAACGCACTGAGCGCGCCGACCACGCCGCACATCACCGCCATCGGGTGGGCGTCGCGGCGAAAGCCGCGATAGAAGGTGCTGAGCTGCTCATGCACCATGGTATGAAGCGTGATGTCGCGCTCGAACTTGGTCTTCTCGGCCGGCTTCGGCAATTCGCCGTTGAGCAGCAGATAGCAGACTTCCATATAGTCGCTATGTTCGGCCAGTTGCTCGATCGGGTAGCCGCGA
The DNA here is from genome assembly GCA_049696095.1 of Aliidongia sp. GTDB lineage: Bacteria > Pseudomonadota > Alphaproteobacteria > ATCC43930 > CGMCC-115725 > JAXDMU01. The sequence goes on from JBAVTK010000120.1 coordinate 1,212, forward strand.
TAGAGCAGGATGCCGGCATCGCCATCGATATAGGTGATCGCGGATTCGCACGAACCGGTCGAGGTATAGCCTGGATCGAAGGTGAAATACCCGGTCTCGGCATAGAGCTTGCGAATATCGATCACCTTGGGACCGACCGAGCCGCCGATCAGCGGCAAAACCACCTGCTTGCCGGTACTATTGTCGATCAGCGTGACGCTCTCCGACGCTGGTCGCGTCGAATCGGAATTGCTACCCATTATATTGCTCCTTCCCGAGAGGAAAATGCGGCAGCGCCAGAATCGTCGTACCATAGGCCGCCCGCGGCGGCCTGGCAAACATGCCGTGCTGCACTGCGTTCAATCCACCGTGACCGATCCGAAATCGTGCAGTCGCCCGATCGATTCGTCGTGCCCCAAAATGCGCATGACTTCGAAGATGCCGGGCGAGGTCGTCGCGCCAGTGAGGGCTGAGCGCAGCGGCTGAGCCACGGCGCCCAGCTTAACACTCTGCGTTTCCGCGAATTTCCGGATTTCGGCTTCGAGGGTCGTCTCATTCCATTCGTCGAGGGCCGCGAGCGATTCTGCCAATTGCGCGACCAGCCGGCGTGCATCGGGAGTCGCCAGGGCGAGCGCCTTGTCGTCGAGCGCCAACGGCCGCACCGCAACATAAAACGCGGCGTTCCGCGCCAGTTCCTCCAGCGTCTTCGCTCGTGCTTTCAGCCCATCCATGCCGGCCAACAGGCGGGCATTTTGAACCTCCGATAGCGCGCTTTCGGACTTGAGCCGGGGCGCGATCAGAGCAACCAGCCGGGCCGCATCGGCCGCGCGTAGATAATGGCCATTCAGATTGTCGAGCTTGGCGAAATCGAGCCGCGCGGGCGAACGGCCGATGCCGGGCAGGTCGAACCACTCGATCGCCTGGGCGGTCGAGATGATCTCGTCATCGCCATGCGCCCAGCCGAGTCGCAGCAGATAATTGCGCAGCGCCTCGGGCAGATAGCCCATCGCGCGATATTCCTCGATGCCGAGTGCCCCGTGCCGTTTGGACAGTTTGGCGCCGTCGGGGCCATGAATCAGCGACAGATGGCTGAAATGCGGCACGGCCCAATCGAGGCCGCGATAGATCTGGGTCTGGCGGAACGCATTGGTCAGATGATCGTCGCCGCGGATGACATGGGTGATGCCCATATCATGATCATCGACCACGACCGACAGCATATAGGTCGGCGTGCCGTCGGCGCGCAGCAGGATCAGGTCGTCGAGCTGATCGTTGGCGACCTCGACCTCGCCCTGAACGCCATCCTGGATCACCGTCGTGCCGGTCTGCGGCGCGCGCAGCCGGATCACCGGTTTGACCCCGGCCGGTGCGTCGGCCGGATCGCGGTCGCGCCAGATCCCCTCATAGCGCAGTGGTCGGCCTTCGGCCCGCTGACGCTCGCGCATGGCGTCGAGTTCGGCCGGCGAGCAATAGCAGCGATAGGCCGTGCCGCGCGCCAGCATTTCCGCGGCGACCGCGGCATGGCGCGCGAGCCGCTCGGATTGCATGACGATCTCGCCATCCCAATCCAGGCCGAACCACTTCAGCCCCTCGATGATCGCCGTGATCGCGGCCGGGATCGAGCGCTGCCGATCGGTATCCTCGATGCGCAGCAGGAATTTGCCGCCATGATGCCGGGCGAACAGCCAATTGAAGAGCGCGGTACGGGCACCGCCGATATGGAGATAGCCGGTCGGCGAGGGCGCGAAGCGGACGATCACGGACATGGGGTGCTGGACCTGCCTTTGGGCGTTTTCATCATGGTGAGAATACGCCGCTCCGGCGCGGCTTGCATCCCGCTTGGGCGGCGTATCGCCATGCCCGGCGCGCGAGACCGGGGCGATGAACGGGGATTGACACAGATCAGGGCACCTCTGCGCCGGTCGGGCGTTACTGCCACGCAGCGGCGATCGCCCGATCGCCCCCAAACGGAGTTCACTCATGTCCAGGCTCGCTTTGATCACCGGCGGCACACGCGGTATCGGCCGTGCAGTCAGCCTTGCTTTTCATCGCGCCGGCTATCGCGTCGTCGCCACATATGTCGGCCATGACGAGCCGGCCCGCGCATTGATCGCCGAAACCGGGATACGGGTCGAGAAATTCGATGTCGGCGATTTCGGTGCCTGTACCGACGCGGTTCGCGGCATCGAGCGCGACCTGGGGCCGATCGATATCCTGGTCAACAATGCCGGCATCGTCCGCGATTCGATGCTCCACAAGATGACCGAGGCGCAATGGCATGAGGTGATCGCGACCAACCTCACCTCATGCTTCAACATGTGCCGCGCGCTCATCGGCGGGATGCGCGAGCGGGGCTTCGGCCGGATCGTCAATATCGCCTCGGTCAATGCCCAGGCCGGTCAGATCGGCCAGACCAATTACGCCGCGGCCAAGGCTGGGATCTTGGGATTCACCAAGGCGTTGGCCCTTGAATCGGCGGTGAAGGGCGTCACGGTCAATGCGGTCGCGCCCGGCTATGTTGCGACCGATATGGTCAAGAGCGTCCCCGACGACGTAATGACGCGAATCCTCGCCCAAATCCCGGCCGGCCGGCTAGGTCAGCCCGACGAGATCGCCCGCGCCGTGCTGTTCCTGGCGGCCGACCAAACCGGCTTCATGACCGGGGCCACGCTGTCGATCAATGGCGGGCAATACATGAACTGACGCTTGATCTGGATCTGGTTGGATATGGCTTGATCCATGGTCGAGCCATTCCATTGCCCATCATTCGCCATCTCCCGGCTAGGTGGGAGCGGCCCACCGGTGCCGGGCCGGCTTCCGTCAGTGCGAGATCAGCAGTGGCACTGTCATGTGCTTCAGCATAGAGCGCGTCATACCGCCCGCGACCATGTCGCGCGTTCTGTTATGGCCGTGCGCGCCCAGAACGATCAGGTCTGCATCCAGATCGATCGCGCGCGACAGCAACAGATCGGCCGGGTCCGCGCTGTCGGTCGGCCATTGCTCGACAGTGAGATTCAGGCCGTGGCGGGCAAGATGAACGGCGATTTCCTCGCCGCCGTTGCGTTCGGTGCGGCCGCGCTCGACCGTCGTCGAGAGGATCGTCACCTCGCGTACCAGTTTCAGCAGCGGCAATGCGTCATGGACTGCGCGCCGCGCTTCGCGGCTGCCGTCCCAGGCGATCAGGGCGTGGCGTTCGATCGTCTCGTGGCGGCCGTCATAGGGCACGACGAGAACGGGGCAACTGGAGCCGAGGGCAATCTCGGCCGGGTCGGGAACGATCGGACGATCATCGGCCGGATCCAGTTGCCCGACCACCGCTAGATCGACGTACCGCGCGCGCAAGGCGATTTCGCCGCCGCCCCAATCAACGATGCTACGCCAATCGCCCGCGCGGCCATGTTTGACGAGGCACCGCTCGAAGCCGGCACGCGCGGTTTCGAATGCCGCAAGCGTTTGCGGCATTTCCAGCTGACGTCTGGTTCCCGCGGATTCTCCGTCCGAATGCCGCAACGCCAGGCCGTTCTCATAGTTGTCATACGTAAATTCGACCGGACACACCGGCATCGGATGAAGTGCCGTCAGATGCGCCCGAAACCGATTCGCCAGCCATCCGGCGAGATCGAGCCGGATCGCGGCCGCTCTCGTTTCGTCAATCGTGACAAGCATATCGCGAATTGCCATCCGATCGTTTCCTTTGCATGTTCGCCACAATCATGTCGCCTTCCGCCAAAGTTCGGGTGGGGTGACATCGTCCTCGACCTGGTACAGAAAAGCGAGTTGACCGATTAATGCGGAGGTCGGGCAACTGCGCCTTGATTTGAGTCAACCGGCAACACGGCAGTCTTCGGTGTCTGATGCGCCATCGTCCGATCGTCGTTCCGCAGTAGGGTCCAAGCCTCATCCGGACTGCTCTCAACGCTGCCGCGACCCTAGGTGTTCCCGCTCGGCACCGGATCAACGGCTTGCCGCGAGACAACTCGATCGGCGCGGTGAGCGCGGTTGATCCAGGTCAAAGCATCGCGCCGGGCATCGTCGCTCACTGTGGGGGAAGTCATTTCCCAGTCTTGGAGACCGATATGTCCGATCAACCCACCAAGCCCGCCGCCGATCGCGGCAATCCCGCTGTCCACACACCGCGTCTGGCCCACGCGCTTTCGGCCTTGCATAATGATGTAAATCACCTGTTCAGGCGGTTCCTCGCCGGATCGCCACTCCCCGCATCGGCCGGGACAGCCCATTCCGCCTGGTACGATTGGGGTTTCCCGATCCCGGCCGTCGATATGACCGAGGATGACAAAGCACTGCGGGTCGCGATCGAACTGCCGGGCGTCGCGATCGATGATGTCCAACTGTCGCTGTCCGGCGAGACCCTGACCATCAAGGGTGAAAAGAAGGAAGAAACGGCCGAGAAAACCCAGGCGGTTCATATCTTCGAACGCAGCTATGGCGCCTTCCAACGCAGTTTTCATGTCCCAGACAACGTCGATCGCCCGAATGTCAGCGCAAAGTTCGACGTACCCGTCCGGCCGAGGCCGCCTTCCGCTGGCTTGTCTGATCTGGTGTGATTAGGCGGTGGTGCAAACACCGATGTTAGCACCGGTGCAAAGGACGGTACGATCGTGGATGTGGAAGTTCTG
>JBAVTK010000121.1:0-2030 GCA_049696095.1 Aliidongia sp.
GGCGACGACCGGAAGGTGGCAAGGGTCACCCGGCGCGGCGCCAGCGGCTCGTACCAGGGGATTTCACCGGCATCGCCGCAATCCTCATGGCCCAGAACCTCAAAGCCGGCCGCCGCCATGGCGGCCAGAACGTCGCGGCTGGTGCCCATATCCGGCAGGCCGCCGCCGACGACGATCCCATCCTTCAGCGCCCGATGCGTAGGGTCGGCCGGGTCGTAGCGCTCGGTCATGCACCATTCATAGGTCGCAAAGAGCCCGCCTGGCCGGATGATCCGGCCGATTTCCCGATAAACCCGCTCAAGGGAGGGAGCGTGGACCGTCGCTTCGATCGCATAGGCCTTGTCAACGCTGCCGTCAGCCAGCGGAATCGTCATGAAATCCGCCTAGACGTAGCGGCATCGCCGGTTCAGACCGGCCGCCATGTTGAGGGCCTCGCCCCGGCGGATCTGGTAATCATTGTTATTGACGCCGACGATATCGGCGCCGGCGAACCGGGCGATGCTGCGCATTGGCCCACCAATGCCGCAGCCGACATCAAGCACCGTCTCGCCCGGCTGTAGATTCAAACGCAATGCCAAATAATATTCATGCCGCCGCAATGACTCGCGAAATGTCTCGCCTTTGAAACGGGGGGCGAAATGAAACGACTGATCCCAACCATATTCGTAAAAATCCGTCACCAGATCGAAGTAATCATTGACGATTTTCATGTATGCGGTACGGCGGTCGGCCAGATGATCATCCGCCACATTATCCGAGAGGCCGCGATAATCGCGTAGCCGCTGGTTCACGATGTCCGGGGCAACGATGCGGCGGCCGAGATCGGTCACGCCCGGCTTGGTCAAGTCCCGTTGCATCATGATTTAGCCATAACTTGTGGGTTAAGAAGAAAATTGGGGTCGAGGTGGCGCTTCAGAGCCAGTACTTCACAATAATCGGCACCGAATTCCGCGCGCCAATCCGCCTCAGTCCAATCATGCCAGCCATAGAGATAGAGGCGGCCGCCACAATCCCGCGCGACGGCTTGGGCTTGGGCGAGGCCGCGGCACACGGCATCCAGACGCGCCGCATCGCGCGCGGCGACGGAATAATACAGGCCGATATGCCCGACCGCGTCGCCGGTGCCGTCGGCATAAGACAGCGGCAGATGCGGCCGACCGGGACGCCGGGCAAGACGCAGCATGAAACCAGCGACGAGATCATGAGTTCCGAGTTGCGGCAGCAGGACTTCCTCGCACCAAGCGACGTAGCGCCGGTAACCCGCCATATCCGGGAAGAACCAATCGTTCCACAGATGCGATGCGCCATTGAGTGACGCGACGAAGCTCTGAACGTGCCGGACATTGACCTGTCCATAGTCTTCGGTGGATGAGATTCGCGCCTTGAGCAGGGTGCCGGGAATTTCGAGGACATGACGTCGCAATTGAGGCAGAAGACGAGCGGCCTCGTCGCGCGACGCCGTCTCGCAGCCGATCCTGAGGTGGATATAGCGCGACCCGATCTGAGGGCCGACAACTTCGAAATGCGTCGGCCGTATGCCGGACCAATCCAGCCCGCCGGCAATCAGGTCGGCGGCGTCGGACAGGCGGGATATCTGATAGACTAGGCTGGCGACCCAGGGCTTCAGTGGAATCGTCTCGATGACTACCCGGCCGATGATCCCGACCTGCCCCATTCCGGCCAAAGCCGCGGAGAACAGCTCAGGCTCCATGCTCGGCGAACATTGCGCAATCGTCCCATCCGGACGGACCAGCGTCAGTGCATCGACCCAATCCACTTGACGCCCATAGACGACGGATCGTGTGCCGATGCCGCCCACGGAAAGCGTGCCGCCGACCGTCGTATCGAGATTGTCGGTCAAGACCGGAATGCTCCGCCCCCGCGCATTGGCCGCCGCTTCCGCCTCGTGCCAGCGCCAAGTCGCGGGGATTTCCAGCCTCGCCTCGTCATGCCATCGACAAAACTCGTCGGGTGCAGTGCCGAGGCGCAGGCGAATTCCCCGATGGCCGAGCGTCTGGCCGGCCCCGGAA
>JBAVTK010000122.1:0-6465 GCA_049696095.1 Aliidongia sp.
CATCGGCACCGTGGTCAACGCCACGGCGGCCGATATCGACGAGGCGATCGCCCGCGCCGTGCGTGCCCAGCCCGGTTGGGACAAGGCGGGCGCCGAAGCCCGCGCCGCCTGTCTGGACCGGGCAGCCGATCTGCTCGAAGCGCGGCTCGCCGATTTCCTGGCGCTGATCGTGCGCGAGGGCGGGCGCACCGTGCCCAACGCGCTTGATGAACTGCGCGAGGCGGTCGATTTCTGCCGGTATTACGCCGCTCAGGCCCGTAGCCAGTTCGCTGCACTGCCCCTGCCGGGACCGACCGGCGAGCGCAACCTCTATCAACTGCATGGGCGCGGCGTGTTCATCTGCATCAGCCCGTGGAACTTCCCGCTGGCGATTTTCCTCGGCCAAGTCGCCGCAGCACTTGCCGCCGGCAATGCGGTAGTGGCGAAGCCGGCCGAACAGACCCCCCTGATCGGTGCCGCCGCGATCCGGCTGCTGCACGAGGCGGGCGTGCCGGGCGATGTCGTGCATCTGTTGCCGGGCGACGGTCGGATCGGGGCGGCACTGATCGCGGATCCGCGCATTGCCGGCGTCGCCTTCACCGGCTCGACCGAGGTCGCGCGCTTGATCAACAAGAGCCTGGCCGAGCGCAACGGGCCGATCGTACCGTTCATCGCCGAGACCGGCGGGATGAACGCGCTGATCGCCGATAGCTCGGCCTTGCCCGAGCAACTGGTCGGCGACGTATTGCGCTCGGCCTTCGACTCGGCCGGTCAGCGTTGCTCGGCCTTGCGCATCCTGTTCCTTCAGGCCGACATTGCCGACAAGGTCGAAACCATGTTGGCCGGTGCGATGGCCGAGTTGCGGCTGGGCGATCCGGGGCTGATTTCGACCGATATCGGCCCGGTGATCGACGATGCCGCACGCCATGCGCTGGAGCGGCATTGCGCCCGGATCGGCGGCACCGCCCGGCCGATCGGCCAACTCGATTTGCCGCCCGGCACCGAGCAGGGCAGCTTCTTCGCGCCGCGCATCTATGGGATCGATGGCCTCAACCAGCTTGACGGCGAGGTGTTCGGCCCGATCCTGCATGTCATCCGATGGAAGAGCGACCAACTCGCCGAGACGATCGAGGCGATCAACAACACAGGCTTCGGCTTGACGCTCGGCGTTCACAGCCGGATCGATGAGACCGTGCGTCAAGTCATTGGGGGCGTCCGGGTCGGCAATATCTATGTCAACCGCAACATGGTGGGCGCCGTGGTCGGCGTGCAGCCCTTCGGCGGCGAGGGCTTGTCCGGCACCGGCCCCAAAGCCGGCGGCCCGCGCTATCTGGCGCGCTTTGCCGTGGAACGCGTGATTTCAACCGACACCACGGCGGCGGGAGGAAATGCGAGCCTGCTGTCGCTGGCCGAGGGTGAGGGGGGCTGAACCCACCGCGTCACGCCGATCGCGATCAGGGCGACCGCGATGCCGCCCAGCACGTCGGTCAGGTAATGCCCGCCGATCGGTGGTGTCGAGATCAGCATCAGCGTGTCGAGGGCGGCGAAAGGGATCAGCGCCCACAGGCGGTGGCGTGCCGCGTAGATGTAGAGGATGGCGAGCGCCGCATGGAAGCTCGGGAACGAGACGATGCCTTCGAGACGGTTCCAGTCAAGGACCATCGGTTCGCCCGCGCGCAGGCTTTTGAGGATCGGCAAATAGGCGCTCGCATCACCGCCCAACGACAAGGCCGGCAAAACGGCCGAAACCGCGCAGCAGATTAACAGGATCAGCATGAAGCCCCAGATCAGCTCGGCATTGCGGCGCCCCGGAAACCACAGGCTGCCCAAGATGATGAGTATCCAGCATTGGTTGATATGGGTGAGATAGGCCCAGCGCAGCAATTCATGGATCGCGGGGTGTTGCACGACCCAATCACGCGTGACGGACCAATCGAACTGAAGGAAATGATCCACCATGCCGAGTTGCCGGTCGATCAAAGGCAGGCCGGCGCGGGCAAGAATATAGGTCAGCGGGGCCGAGGCAATCGAGAAGGCGCTGAGCTGGGCGGCCGAGAGACAGAAATCGTCGATAAAGACAATGACCGATCGGAGCCGGCGGAACCGTTCAACGCGTCGCCTTAATTGTCCGAGCGCCAATCCATAGAGCAGAAGCAGCCCGACGAACAATGCCGGATCCTTCATTGAGGACCAATTGACCGAGATGCCGGCCAGCGGCAACCCGATCAGATCGACGACGATGATGGTGCCGACGACCAGCCAACCTAATGCGGCAGCGGTCGGCCGGATGCGGGAGGTCACGGAAACGGTCAGCGATGCGTCGGTCATGCGCCGAATATTACGATTGCCATGCTTAACGGAATCCCCAAATTCCTCTCCTGCGCCCGCGATTCGGCAAATTCGCCGATCAAAAAAGCTCAGTCTTTCATATCGGAACTGAAGGCGTAATTCTATTCACTTGAAATGTCAGGCAAATGCGAGTGAATTCGGTGAACCTCGCCGATAGATATGGGAGGGGCATGCCGAAGCGAGGGTTGGTAAAAGTTGATGACGTAAGGATTTCGAAATCATTTCGGTCTAACTGTGATAAAAGGGGGAAACGCGTAACGGGCATGGAGACGTGCAGATGAGCGTTGATAGTGCTGGATATCAGTCGCTCGCCGCCACTCGGCTGGTTACGAAAATCTACGCTGGTTGTCTATTGGCAGCCTTTGCGCTGATCCCGGCTTACCTCATCTCCTATCTATTCGTCTTCCAAGATCCGACGCTGATTTTCGAAGACCACCTGTTCCATGAAATCGCGATCGCCGCCGCCACGCTCGAAGGGCTGTTCGTCACCTATGTCACGTGGCGATGCTACCAGTCTTCCGGCGAGCCCCTGTTGGGTTGGTTGACGCTGGGCTTTCTCGGTTTCGCCATAATCTACACGCCGCACGGCGCTTTTACCGGGCTCGCTCACCACAATATCTGGCTGTTCCTGCTCTATGGACCGGCCTCGCGCCTGACCATGGCGGTCCTGCTTTTTCTCGGGATGCTGTCGTACCGCCGTCCGGCCGACGAACCGGCGAAGCGTTCGAGCGCCAAGCTTTGGCTCGCCTGGATCGCGCTGTTCGTGCTGGTGGATCTAGCCGTCGCCGGGATCGCCACTTCGGCCATTGCGGGTGACCTGGCGGTGCGCCTGTCGATGGAGGGCGGTGCGCTGGCGATTTCGGTTCTGAATGTCGCAATCTTGCTGTCGCGGCGGATTCGCTCGCCGCTCATGATGATCTTCGGCATTTCGGTCACTTGGTTCGCGCTATCCTCGCTCGCCTTCATTTTGGGGCGGCCGTGGAATCATCTATGGTGGCTCGCCCACGCCATCTTTGCCGGGGGCTTTTTTCTGCTCAGCTACGGTGTCGTCCAGGCTTTCTTCTCGACGCGCTCCTTCTCGACGGTCTTCAGCCAGGAAGAGTTGATGAACCGCCTCGCCGCGGCACGGGACGAGGCGGAACGGGCGAAAGACGCGGCGGAAGGCGCCAATCGGGCCAAATCCGACTTTCTGGCGAATATGAGCCACGAGATCCGGACGCCGATGAATGGCATTATCGGCATGAACGGTCTTCTCATGCGCACACCGCTCGCGCCCGATCAACGCAAATTCGCCGAGGCCGTGCGCTCGTCGGCTGATTCCCTGCTCGCGATCATCAATGACATTCTCGATATTTCGAAGCTGGGGGCGGGGAAATTCGTGCTTGAGGAAATTGACTTCAGCTTCAAAACCGTCATTGAGGATGCGGTCGAACTCATGGGTTCCAAGGCTCGCGAGAAAGGGTTGGATCTGACGGTCTGGATCGACGAGGCCGCGCAGCAGCCGGTTCATGGCGATCCGACTCGTTTCGGCCAAATTGCCCTCAACCTCATTTCCAACGCCATCAAATTCACCGAACACGGCTTCATTGCGGTCGAGGCGCGCGGCTTTCCTGACGGCGGTGTCCGGATCGAAGTACGGGATACCGGGATCGGTATGAACCAAGCGTCCAAGGCGACGCTCTTTCAGAAGTTCGAACAGGCCGACGTATCGATCACCCGCCGGTTCGGCGGGACTGGGCTCGGCTTGGCGATCTGCAAGCAATTGGTCGAGCTTATGGGCGGTCGGATCGGGGTCGAAGACCGACTCGGCGGGGGCAGCATATTCTGGGTCGAATTGGCACTGCCGAAAGCGGCGATTTCCGCGCGTTCGGTGCCGACCAGACCGAAGCAACTCACCGGTCTGCGGGTGCTCGTGGTCGATGATGTGGCGACGAACCGGACCATCTTCAGCCGAGAGCTTATCGCGCACGGCATGATCGTCGCTGAAGCACCAAGTTGCATGGCGGCACTCGCGGTGCTCCGTGCTGCCCAGAAAGCCGGCGAGCCCATCGACATCGTGCTGACGGATCACATGATGCCTCAGTATTCGGGTGACGATCTGGCCGGGATGATCCGCGCCGCCACGGAATGGCCGCAGCCTAAAATCGTTTTGGCTTCATCGGCCGGTGTGCTGTTGCGCGACGACAAGACGACAGTGGTGACCTTCGATGCGCGTCTGGAGAAACCGGTGCGCCAAAAAGCCTTGGTGGATTGCCTCCTGCGGATCGTGGGCGCCGAGGTTGGGCAGACCGGCGTTGCTGCGCCTCGTCGCGGCACGATGACGCCAGTGACGCACAAGGGCCGGTTTCTGATCGTCGACGACAATCTCATCAATCAGCAAATCGCGCTGACGCTGCTGGCCGACGCCGGCCATGAGGTCGATCTGGCATCAGACGGTCGGCAGGCGATCGAGGCCTGGCAGAAGCGCGCCTATGACGCAATTCTGATGGATGTGCAGATGCCTATTCTGGACGGGCTGCATGCGACGCGTGAGATAAGGGCGCTCGAAGCCGGCAAGCGGCATATTCCGATTATCGCGATGACCGCCGGCGCGATGCGCGGCGATCAGGAAGCCTGCATCGCCGCCGGCATGGACGACTACATCTCAAAACCGTTCGACATAGAGGCATTTCTAGGTACCGTCGAGCATTGGCTTGGTGGGGATCGCGAGAGCGGGGCCGGTGTCATGGCCGATACCGCCGCGAGCTGAATTCACACTGTTTCATCTGACGGCGACGAGCCATCGATTCAGGTGTCATCCGGCTTATGCATCGACGCTGCCCTTCGGCGCTACCGGTTTCAGCTGTGCATAGGCCGCGACCTTGGCCTTGTCGGAGCGGTATTTCGCGGTAAGGAAAATCACGGCCTCGGCGGCGCTGCGTACCTTGCCGGTTTTGTCGTGGAACAAGCTTGGATTGGCCGCTGCGGCCGGTGCCACGACCTCGTTCGCCGCGATGTTCGGTGTGGTCGCGGCTGCCGTAATCAAACGGCCTGCGCCCGCGGCACCGAGCAGGAAAGCCAAATGGACCTCTGCCTCGCTCGGGTGGCGATGCAAGATATGGCGGAGTTGCGCGGCGTTCTCGGCCATCAATTTGGTCGCCATCTTCGAGGAGAGCGCCACATCGTGGCGCAGCTCCAATATGTCTTTCAGCGCGCCGGGATCGGCGACCTTGAGATGGCCCTGGGCGTCGGTCGTGATCTGAGCAATCAAGTCCGGCTTGACGCCTAATTCGGCGCCGTGGGTCTTCACCATCGACAGCCAAGTTTGCTTCACGAACTGAAACGGGCCAGCGGCACCGGTCTGCTTGTTGACCGAGTTCTGTTTGAACGCGGTTTCGCCGACGACCTGAGCCAAAAGCGCGGTGAATTCCGGGGCGGCGGGGGCGCCGGGCGTGCGCGAAACCGCCTCGAACTGATCGGTGAGGGTGACGGTTTCGAAGGCCGGCTCGATTCTGGTCAAGGCTGCGACCTCCCGGTTGCGTGACCCATGCTCGGGCGAAATTCGTACCACCAAATCCCTAAAATTTGGTGTTTGACGGGTTACGGCGGCGCCAAGGGGAAGCCCAGGGAAAACGTGCCGCGCAGCACGCCCTGTTGCAGCAACCGGTCGGGCGGCGGTGGCGAGAGTGTGCCGATGGCGTAGATCATCTCCTTGGCGCGCTCGTCGATATCGGGAAAGCCCGAGGATTTCAGCACGAAAACCTGAAGAATATGACCGGTCGGGCTGATGCGGACATCAAGTGCCAAGGTGCCGCGTCGGCTGCCGATAAAGGAGGGGGACAATAGCCCCTCATGCGGGCGCACCAACGAAATGATATAGGCCAGATATTCGTCGCGGGTCGCATCCGGGCCGGGGATCGTGCCCTTGTGACCCTCGCCATGATCTTCCGCATCCGGGTCGGGCGTCGGTTTGCGGGCACCGCCCGGCTGGGGAACGATGTGGACCGTGGACGGCTTCGGCACGGGCTTCGCAGTCGGTGTATCGGTCGGCGGGGCCGGTTTGGGCGGCGGTGGCGGCGGCGCGAGCGTGCCGGCGGCGGCCAGTTCGTCGGCCGTCTTCGGTACCTCGTCCTGCTTGGGTGCCGTGCTCTTGGATGG
>JBAVTK010000123.1:0-33288 GCA_049696095.1 Aliidongia sp.
TGGCGGAGGTGCCGCGACACTGGCCGGGGCCGTAGCACTCGCCGGAGCGGCGGCCGGCGCCGCCGGTGTCGGCGCGGGTTTGGCGGCCGGTGCGGCCAGAGCGGCCGAATCCTCGCCCTCCTCCAGCAGCAATGCGATGACCGCGCCGACCTTCACGCCTTCGGTGCCGTCACCGACGATGATCTTGCCCAGCGTGCCTTCATCGACCGCCTCGACCTCCATGGTCGCCTTGTCGGTTTCGATTTCCGCCAGAACGTCGCCGGCCTTGACCGCATCGCCCTCGTGCTTCAGCCACTTGGCCAGATTCCCCTCGGTCATGGTCGGCGACAGAGCCGGCATCGTGATCTCAATGGGCATCTTCTTCCCCTTATCGCGAACCGCCTCAGCGGTAACAAACTTCTTTGGCGGCGGCGACGATGTCGGCCGTGTGCGGCACGGCCAGACGCTCGAGATTGGCGGCGTAGGGCAGCGGCACATCCGCCCCATGCACGCGTTTCAGCGGCGCATCAAGCCAGTCGAACGCGTGTTCCATGGTCAGCGCTGCGATTTCGGCACCGATCCCGGCAAAAGGCCAGCCTTCCTCGACCGCCACCACCCGGTTGGTTTTCTTGATCGAATTCACCACCGTCTCGATATCGAGCGGCCGGATCGTGCGCAGATCGATCACCTCGGCCGAAATCCCCTCCCCGGCCAGCGCCTCGGCCGCCTCGACGGCGAATTGCACCATGCGCGAGAAGGCGATGATCGTCACGCCGTCACCCGGCCGCACGATCCGCGCCTTGCCGATCGGCACGACCCAATCGGGATGATCCGGCACGTCATGGGTCTGGCCGTATACCAGCTCATGCTCGAGGAAAATCACCGGATTCGGGTCGCGGATCGCGGCCTTGAGCAGGCCCTTGCAATCGCTGGCGTAATAGGGTGCAACGACCTTGAGGCCCGGACAATGCGCGTACCAACTGGCGTAGCATTGCGAATGCTGGGCGGCCACGCGCGAGGCGATGCCGTTCGGGCCCCGGAACACGATCGGAGCCCCCATCTGACCGCCCGACATATAAAGCGTCTTGGCCGCTGAATTGATCAGATGATCCATCGCCTGCATGGCGAAATTGAAGGTCATGAACTCGACGATCGGCCTGAGCCCGGTGAAGGCGGCACCGACGCCGAGACCGGCAAAGCCATGCTCGGTGATCGGCGTGTCGATAACGCGCCGCGCGCCGAATTCATCAAGCAAGCCTTGGCTGACCTTATAGGCGCCCTGATATTCCGCAACCTCTTCGCCCATCAGGAACACACTGTCGTCGCGGCGCATTTCCTCGGCCATCGCATCGCGCAGCGCTTCGCGCACGGTCTGCTTGACCGATTTGCCAGACCATTCCGGTTCGACCGGTGGCGGTGCGGAAACCGGGATGGCTGGCACGGTCGCGGGGGCCGCTTGCTTGGGCAGCTCGGCCGGCGGCGGTGCCGACATCGGCACAGCGGCGCCTGCCGCCTCGCCTTCTTCCAACAGTAGCGCGATCGGCGTGTTTACCGCGACGTTCTCGGTGCCCTCGGGCACCAGAATCTTGCCGAGCTTGCCCTCATCGACCGCTTCGACTTCCATCGTCGCCTTGTCGGTTTCGATTTCGGCGAGCACGTCGCCCGCTTTCACGCTGTCGCCTTCGGCCTTCAGCCATTTGGCGAGTTTGCCCTCAGTCATGGTCGGCGACAGGGCAGGCATCTTGATCTCGATCGGCACGGGCTGGGTTCCCCTTGGCGCTATGGGTCAGGCGTCGATCAGGACATCGGTCCAGAGTTCGGACGGATCCGGCTCCGGGCTCTGCTGGGCAAATTCGGCGGCGGCGGTCACGGTGTCCTTGACCTCCTTGTCGAGCTGTTTCAGCACGGCCTCATCTGCCTGTCCGGAATCGACAAGCCGCTTGCGCACCAGATCGATCGGATCGTGCTCGGTGCGCATCTTCGTCACTTCTTCCTTGGTCCGGTATTTCGCCGGATCCGACATGGAATGGCCGCGATAGCGATAGGTCAGCATTTCGAGGATGATCGGCCCCGCGCCCGAGCGCGCGTGAGCGACCGCATCGATTCCGGCCTGATGCACTGCCACGACATCCATGCCATCGACCTGCTGTCCGGGAATGCCATAAGCCTCGCCGCGAACATGGAGATCGGCATTGGCCGAGGCGCGGGCGACCGACGTGCCCATGCCGTATTTGTTGTTCTCAATGACATAAATGACCGGCAGCTTCCACAGCGCCGCCATGTTGAAGGATTCGTAGACCTGGCCCTGATTGATGGCACCATCGCCCAGATAGGTCAGGCAGACCCGGTCGGTGCCGCGGTATTTATTGGCGAATGCGATGCCGGTGCCAAGCGGCGTTTGGGCGCCGACGATGCCGTGGCCGCCATAGAAATTCTCGGACTTCGAAAACATATGCATCGAGCCGCCCTTGCCATGGCTGTAGCCACCGCTGCGCCCGGTCAGTTCGGCCATTACACCCTTGGGGTCCATGCCGCAGGCCAGCATGTGACCATGATCGCGATAGCTGGTGATGACGCTGTCGCCCTTGCCGATCGCGGCCTGCATGCCGACGACCACGGCCTCCTGCCCGATATAAAGGTGACAGAAGCCGCCGATCAGCCCCATGCCGTACATCTGGCCGGCTTTTTCCTCGAACCGTCGGATCAGCAGCATCTGCCGATAGAAGGCCAGCAACGCGTCCGGGGAGGACGCCGTTTCGGCCGGTGGTTTCGCTTTTCGCTGTTTCAGGGCCATCGACCGCTCCCACACGCCACGATCCTAGAGGAAAGCCCGGAGCCCGGCAGCGCCGCAGACCCGGTAAGTTTGAGTGACCCTACCGGGTTCACCGCAAAAAGCCAATCGATCTAGCGCTAGATATTTGTTTTACCTCAAAAAACGGCGATTAACCTATTTTCAGTTAAGCCTCTGGTTCGATAGCGAATTGGCAGTTTGGTCAGACGGCATTGGGTACCAGCCATGCGCGGCGCCAAAACGGTCGGCTGACGCATCGTTGCCAAACTCGACGGACCCACGGCATTCAACAGCGCGCAACGGAACGATTTGAACCGAAAAGCGTCCTTGTAAATGAAGGTGGGAACCGTTCGATTCGAGATGTCACCGCCCGAGCGTTTTGTCCTGCCCACCTGAACCAGCGCGGTCGACCGGATGGATTGATACCGCGATAATTTCGGATCTGCCAGTGCGGCCGATCAGGCGCCGAGTTTCACCGTAGATCGGGCGACCGAAGCGCCCATCCAACCGCACAAATCGATGCATTCTGAATAGATTTTTTGGAGAGTCGCGATGTCGATTGCCAATATTTCAGTCGGACCCTTCGTCAAGGGGGCGCTTTCCTACGTCATCCCGCAATTCAGAAATCCGCATGTCGAACGCGGCACCGCGGATGCGGATTTCGCCTATTCGCAATTCCTGCGCTTCGTCATTTTGACCGCGCGGGCACAGTCTTGGACGCGTTTTCCCAAGGTCGTCGCCGAAATCGGGCCCGGCAGCTCATTCGCTTTCGGGATCTGCTCGTTGCTGGCCGGCGCCGACCGCTATTACGCGCTGGATGTGATCGACCAAGCGACATCAAACCGGAACCTGACCATTCTGGATGAATTGGTCGGACGCTTGAAGGCACGGGCGCCACTCCCGGCGACCGGTTGGAATGCGCGAATCTTTCCATTCGTACCCAGCAACGAGTTCCCGACGGACCTCTTCCCGAACCTCGACGACACACTCTCGGATCGCCGAATTCTGGAGATTCGTTCAAGCCTCGCCAACATCGGGACGGGCGATATGGTCCGGTCCTTCACGCCCTGGACCAAATATGAGCGAGCGGTCGATCGGTTACCGGATTGGATCGTGTCGAATTCGGTCATGGAGCACGTCGATGATCTCGACCATGCTTATCGGGCTTTCCAGCGCTGGAGCGCCCCCGGCACGATCATGAGCCATCTCATCGACTACAGTTCTCATGGCATCGCCTCCGAATGGAATGGCCACTGGGCCGCCTCGGACCTCAGCTGGGCGATCACACGCGGCCGACGCCATTATCTGATCAATCGTGTCCCGCATGCCGAGCATCTGAAACTTCATGCCGCAGCAGGCTTCAAAATCCTCATGGAGGACAAGCTTCGTCGGGTCGACGGCCTTCTGCGGGAAGGGTTTCCGGTGCCCTTCGACACAATGTCGCCGGAAGATGCCAGCACTCATCTGGCTTTTGTCGTATCACGGTATAATGAGCGCCAATAAATTGAACTTTTTACAAATACAAAATTTTCTTGGATCAAATGTCGAATACCGGCGTTTGACGTCGTAAGGGCTTCGTTCAAAAAAAACCCCAACCAATTAATTTGCTGGCAAGCCGAATATATTTCGGCTTGTGCTTTGTTCATTCGCCATATGGCACACATCGCCGGCCGATTTGGTGCCCTGGCGTCGTGTAAACGTTCCGTTGGACATGGAGAAACCAGAATGCACTTGTGGACCTTCCTGCTGGCGTCTCCTTTTTTGCTCACTTTCACCTCTTTTCCTGTGTTCCCCCCTCTGCCGCCATTCCCGGTGCGTGTCTCGCCCGTCATAACAGGACTGACCCCAGCCAACGGCGCCACGACAGGCGGAGCAACCGTGACCATCAGCGGCTTGAATTTCGTCGGGGTCAAGGGCGTGAGTTTCGGCTCAAACCCCGCCCAAAGTTTCACCGTGAACAATACAAATTCAATAACCGCGGTTTCGCCGATTAGCGATACTGAAATATCTGTCGATGTCAGCGTTTCAACAAAGTATGGTATCAATCCGGCATCAATATCGGATAAATTTTCTTATATATCATCGCTCTATTCTTGTTTGCGCAATTTCTATGTTTCCCCGACCGGACTTGATACGAATGACGGTTCGATCTCGGCGCCATGGCAGACGCTGGCGTGGGCCGGAAGCGGCTCGGCCGGCGTGACGGCGGGAGATTGCGTCAATTTCGAAGACGGCACCTACGCCATCACCGAGGAAGCGATCATCGGCGCAGGCGGCAGCACCAATATGCCGACCGGATATGTGACATATCGAGCGCTTGACCAGGGACAAGCAAAATTCCTTACGACCATGCCGCTCGGCTCGATCAACGACGACATCATTCACAACGCCTCGTCCTATGTAATCTTTGACGGCTTTGAGGTCGACGGTGGTAATGAAGGAATTGCCGATCCAAATGCCGTATTGACTATTGGAAACTGCATAAGCTCGGTCAATTCTCACCACGTCATGGTTCTCAACAGCATTTTGCATGATTGTGGTGCGTCGGGCATTTCAGGAATCTTTGGCGAGTGGTACACATTTGACAACAATACCGTTTACAATAACTCGTTCTTTAACACAAACCAAACTTCTGGCATTTCGATATTTGAACCAAATATCACGACATATACCGCTACTAGTGCCGATATCAACGCAATGTATCAGATCATCATTCAAAATAATGTTGTTTACAATAACTGGGAGCAATATGTCCCCGGCAGCCACACCGATGGCAACGGAATAATTCTTGATGATTTTGACAATTCGCAGGGCACCAATCCCAACGTCGATAATGGCACGATCTACCCAAGCCCAACCTTGGTGCAACACAATACGGTCTATGGAAACGGCGGAAAAGGCATCCATTTGTTTTCGAGTCAGAATGTCACCGTCGACGCCAATGAAGTTTACGGGAACAATTTTGATACCGCCAACCCGACCACGGAACAGCGCGGCGAGATGTCGAATACCGGTGCCGGTAACGATGTGGGCACCTTGTGTCCGGTCGTCGTCTCAGCGAGCCAGCCGGATGATTCGTCGTCGAACAATATCTGGACCAATAATAACGCGACGACGACAAACAGCGCCACCACCCCGCCATTCTCGCAAAACGTCGCCGTGGGTGATCAGTGCCAAAATCTCAATGTTACATGGACCGGCAACGCGACCTACGACACCAGAACCGGCATGATCAGCTATAATATCGATACGCCGGCCCGTGCCGCCGCGTTTCCTGCGAATAATCCGCTGGGCGGCCCGTTGCCCTGAGCGCGGTGCGCCTTCGGTCGCCTGGAACCCGATCCTTTATTTCGGCTCGTCCCGGAGAATCACAATCTCGCCCGGCCCGACCAGATTTAGCGCCGCCCGCGCCTGTTCATCGAGTAGATCTAGATCGAGATGCTCCGAACGCATCAGCGACACGCGCCGATCCTGGGCCTCGCGCTCCGTACGGATCTGCTCGGCATTCTGTTTTGCCGCACGGATTTGCTCGGTGAGCCGGACCCACGAGACCAGCCCGCGCTCCCCCTCGATCAGGTGATAGCCGAAATACAACGACAAACTGAAGCCGATCGTCGGAGCGACAATAGATTTCAGCTGTCGGCGCAGGAAGCGGGCAATATCCATGACCCAGAGTCAATCACCGAACGCCCGCTCGGTCAATCATGACTTCGCGCAAAGAGAAAAATTTCATCGGGTCGGGTGACCTCGCGACCCGATGCTCAAACCCCAGAGAGCAATGCGCGTTACACCCGCAAGATCCCCCGACCGGCGTAACGACCGCCATCGCCCAGGATTTCCTCGATGCGGATGAGTTGATTATACTTGGCAAGACGCTCCGAACGGGAGAGTGAGCCGGTCTTGATCTGGCCGCAGTTGGTCGCAACCGCAAGATCGGCGATCGTCGAATCCTCGGTCTCGCCCGAGCGGTGTGACATGACCGCGGTATAACCGGCGCGATGGGCGCGCTCGACCGCTTCCAACGTTTCGGACAAGGTGCCGATCTGATTGACCTTGATCAGGATCGAATTGGCCAGGCCGCGCTGAATGCCTTGGGCGAGGCGCTTCGGATTGGTGACGAACAGATCGTCGCCGACCAGTTGGACACGCTTGCCCAATGCCGCGGTCAATGCCGCCCAGCCCTCGAAATCATCCTCGGCCATGCCATCCTCGATCGAGACGATGGGATAGCGCCCGACCAATTCGTCGAGATAGCCCACCATACCGTCAGCATCGAGAATCTTGCCCTCGCCATCGAGGTGGTAGCGGCCCTGTTTGAAGAATTCGGTCGCGGCGACGTCAAGGGCAAGTGCCACATCCTCGCCCGGCTCATAACCGGCACTTTCGATCGCCTTCATCAGCAGCCCCAGCGCTGCGTCGGCCGAGGCGAGATTCGGGGCGAAACCGCCTTCGTCACCGACATTCGTGCTGTGTCCGGCATCTTTCAACTGCTTCTTCAGGGCGTGAAAGACCTCCGAGCCCATGCGAATCGCGTCTGCCATACTCTCGGCCGCGATCGGCAGAATCATGAATTCCTGAATATCGATCGGGTTATCGGCATGCGCACCGCCATTGATCACATTCATCTGCGGTACCGGCAGCGTGCGGGCATAGACGCCGCCGACATAGCGGAACAGCGGCATGCCGACCTCGTCGGCCGCCGCCTTGGCGCAGGCCAGGCTGACGCCGAGAATCGCATTGGCGCCGAGTCGGGACTTGTTGGGGGTACCGTCGAGATCGATCATCGTCTGATCGATGCCGATCTGATCGTCGCCATCCTGGCCGGACAGCGCATCAAAAATCTCGCCGCCAACGGCATCGATCGCCGTCAGCACGCCCTTGCCACCATAGCGATCCTCATCGCCGTCGCGCAGTTCGACCGCTTCATGCGCGCCGGTCGAAGCACCCGACGGTACGGCGGCGCGGCCGATGCTGCCGCTCTCCAGCGTGACGTCGACCTCGACGGTCGGATTGCCGCGGCTATCGAGAATTTCACGCGCCTGAATATCGAGAATGGCGGACATGGGGTGTGCTCCTTTGAGGAACGTGTTGGATCAGCCGATCGCTACGACCGGTCGCGCCTTGGCCAACCGGTCGAATGCGAGCAAGGTTTCGATCAGGTCGGGCATGCTTTTCAACGGCACCATGTTCGGCCCGTCCGACGGTGCGGCGTCCGGGTCCGGATGGGCCTCGGCAAAGACCGCCGCCACGCCGATCGCAACCGCTGCGCGCGCCAGCACCGGCACAAAGCGCCGGTCACCGCCCGATGACGTGCCCTGCCCGCCCGGCTGCTGCACGGAATGGGTCGCGTCGAACACGACCGGATAGCCGGTCGCGGCCATGGTCGGCAGGCTGCGCATGTCGGACACCAGCGTGTTATAGCCAAAGCTGGTGCCACGCTCGCACAGCAGAATCCGTTCATTGCCGGTGCTGGCGATCTTGGCCGCGACATTCGCCATGTCCCACGGCGCCAGAAACTGACCCTTCTTGACGTTGATCGCCGCGCCGGTAGCGCCGGCAGCCAGCAGCAGATCGGTCTGGCGCGACAGGAAAGCGGGGATTTGCAGCACATCGACTGCCTCGGCGGTCGGCGCGCATTGCTCGGGCAGATGAACGTCGGTTAAGACCGGGATGCCGAAATGCGCGCGCAGTTCCGCCAGAATGGGCAGCCCGGCCGCAAGGCCGATGCCGCGCGCCGCCTTGACCGAAGTGCGGTTGGCCTTGTCGAATGAGGTCTTGTAGATCAAGCCGATCCCGGCCTTCCGCGTCATCTCAACCAAGGCCGCGGCACATTCGAACGCGTGGTCACGCGATTCCAATTGGCATGGGCCACTGATCAACACCAGCGGCAGATCATTGCCGAGCGTCAGCGGGCCGATCGTGACGGGGCGCGGCGGGTGGGGCATCGGGAAGCTCCGGCGTTAGACCAGGCGGGATTGATCGAGCGCCGCGCGGATGAACGAGGTGAAGAGCGGATGCGGCTCGAACGGCTTGGACTTCAGTTCTGGATGGAACTGCACGCCGATGAACCAGGGATGGTTTGGAATCTCGACGATCTCCGGCAAGATCCCGTCGGGCGACATGCCGGAAAAGCGCAAACCCGCCCGCTCCAGCCGGTTCTTGTACTCGATATTGACCTCGTAGCGATGGCGGTGCCGCTCGAAAATCTGGGTGGCGCCGCCATAAATTCCGCTGACTCGGCTGTCCGGCGCGAGAATCGCCTCATAGGCCCCAAGCCGCATCGTGCCTCCCAGATCGCCACCGGCCTGGCGCTGTTCCAATTGATTGCCCTTGATCCACTCCGTCATCAGGCCGATCACCGGCTCGGCACAATCGCCGAACTCGGTCGAACCGGCTTGCGGGAGGCCCGCCAGATCGCGCGCCGCCTCGATCACCGCCATCTGCATGCCAAAGCAGATGCCGAAGAACGGCACCTCGTGCTGGCGGGCAAAGCGAACCGCATGCACCTTGCCTTCGGTGCCGCGCTCGCCGAAGCCGCCCGGCACCAAAATGCCGTTCACGCCTTCGAGATGCTGAACCGCATCCTCGCGCTCGAAAATCTCGGAATCGAGCCACAGTAGATTGACCTGGACGTTGTTGGCGATGCCGCCATGGACCAAGGCCTCGGCCAGCGATTTATAGCTGTCGAGCAAATTGACATATTTTCCGACGACGGCGATCGAGACCTCGCCCTCCGGCTTGCGCACGGACTGGACGATCCGTGTCCATCGGTCAAGATCGGGCTCGCCGCAATCGATTTGGAAATAGCGACAGACCTGCTCGTCGAGCCCCGCGGCGTGGTATTCCAGCGGCACGGCATAGATCGTATCGACATCGATCGCCGGGATGACTCGGTCCTCGCGGATATTGCAGAATAGCGCGATCTTGCGCCGGGCACCCGGCGGAATCTCACGGTCGCAGCGGCAGAGCAGCAGATCGGGCTGGATGCCCAGACTCAGCAATTCCTTGACCGAATGCTGGGTCGGCTTCGTCTTCAACTCGCCCGCCGCGGGAATGTAGGGCACCAAAGTCAGATGGACGAACATGGTGCGGTGACGGCCCAGCTCATAGCCAAGCTGACGGATCGCCTCCAGAAAGGGCAAGCTTTCGATATCGCCGACCGTGCCGCCGATTTCACACAGCACGAAATCCTCGTCGGTGACGTCGGCCTGGATGAATTCCTTGATCGCGTCGGTGATGTGCGGAATCACCTGAACGGTGGCGCCCAGATATTCGCCGCGCCGTTCGCGCCCGATCACCGACGCATAGATTCGGCCGGTCGTGACACTGTCGCTGCGCCGCGCCGGCACGCCGGTATAGCGCTCGTAATGCCCCAGATCGAGATCGGTCTCGGCCCCGTCATCGGTGACATAGACCTCGCCATGCTGATACGGGCTCATCGTGCCGGGATCGACATTGAGATAGGGGTCGAGCTTGCGCAAACGAACCTTGAAGCCGCGCGCCTGCAGCAACGCACCCAGCGCCGCCGACGACAAGCCCTTGCCCAAAGACGAGACCACGCCGCCGGTGATGAAAATAAACCGCGTCATGGACAACTACCTTACACCAAACACGGCGGCAAACCCAGCGCTCGCGCGCTGCCGGTACCGAAAGCTCATTTTGCCAACGGAACGGCCGGGTCGGGCTGTAGCGGCGCCGGCGCCGGTTCGGCGGGCGCCACGGGGATCGCATCGAAGATCGAACCGTTCGCGGCATGCTCGCGCGCATGCAGCACTGCCAGCAAAATGCTCGTCCCCATAAAGCAAGCGAACAGGATCGCTGTCGTGCGAGTCAGGAGGTTCGCGGTCGAGCGCCCGGTCATGAAGCCCGACATGCCGCCGCCCCCGCCGATGCCAAGGCCGCCGCCCTCGCTCTTCTGAATCAACACGACCCCAATCATGGTAGCCGCGATCATGACGTGAACGACCAGAACGACGATCATCATGGCAGTAATTTCAATCCCATAGGCCACGCGTGAACGAAACCGGAAAACGGCCCCGATCGCAAGGCAACCCCGGCGCCCGGCTGGTACGCCGAACCCGCAAAGGACGTTTTCTAGTCGCTTTGCGGACGCAATGCCAGCCCGACGAAATCGGGCGGGCAATGCTGCGCCTGCATATCCGTTTCGCCGTCATCCGCCGCATGACACACCGGCTTTCCAATTGAAACCAACCGGCACTTGTGGTTTATGCGTCAAGGATCGACAACAGACCGAATCAAGCGGCGTCGAACGGGCAATCCGGCTCACTCTCCAGCGACGAGGCCCAGGACATGGTGGCAACGGACAGTGCTTGGCCGGCTCTTCCGACAGTGCGGCCTTATCTTGATCTGCTTCGGTCTTATCACGCCGACGAAACACCGCATTCCGGCCGCCATCTAATCGATCATCTGATCGCGACTCACGATTTGTTGGCGCAGTGGGGCAATCCGCCAGACGTCTGCCGGGCTGGGCTGTTTCACAGCATCTATGGCACAAACATCTTCACACTTCAGTCGGCCAGCCTCGGCGATCGGGACCGTCTTCGCGCGGCGATCGGCCCGGTGGCCGAGCGTCTGGCCTATCTTTTCTGCGTGATCGATCGGCCGATCGCGCTGCTGAAAGCCGCTCTCATGCAGGATTACGTGCTTGAGGACCGGCACCAAAATACGCAGATTACGATAACACCCGACGAATTGGCGCAGTTGATCGAAATCGAAGTCGCCAATTTCCTGGAGGCTCCGGAGGATGTCGAGACCATCCGCCAAATCAAC
The DNA here is from genome assembly GCA_049696095.1 of Aliidongia sp. Taxonomy (GTDB): domain Bacteria; phylum Pseudomonadota; class Alphaproteobacteria; order ATCC43930; family CGMCC-115725; genus JAXDMU01. The sequence continues at coordinate 11,561 of JBAVTK010000123.1, forward strand.
CTTATTCTGGACCGGTTCGCCCCCCCGATCATCCGCGCCGAAACGCGCGCCGCGCTCAAGGCTTATCTTGCCGCTTAGACTCGGATCCGTTTGGCGACAAAGGCGACGCTGATCCGCCGGCCGCCAGCCCGGAACGGCAGGGTTCGATGATAGAAATAGGACGGAAATAACACGAGCAACCCAGGGACCGGCTGGATACGGTGCACCGCACCTTTTTTCCGTAGCGCCGTACCGAAATCATGCCCGCCGAACTCAATGGCGCCGGCATCGGGTTCATCGTCCGCGGCAACGGCCGGAAGTTCCGGATAATAGACACCGCTCAGCCACGATCCGTCATGGATGTGGGCGGATTCGTAATTCGCTGCAACCATCAGATTGGCCCAGCTTTCGATGCGGCAGGGGCCAGGATCGCCCCGGCGCACTGGATGCTCCGCCGCCACGGTCAAGCCCGCCCGATAGCCCGCTATCGCCTCGGCAAATCCCTGCCGCAACGCCGCGGCAAGAGGTGGCTCGAGCAAGAACGTATCGTGCAATCGCGCGCCGCCGACCAGAGTGCGCCGAAGCGGCTCTCGGTCGAGGTCGGTGCGGGCAGCGATGGACTCAGCAATGGCCTGATCGAACGAAGCGCGATCGTCACTACCCGGCGCCAGCGGCATTTCCTGCACGCGCAGGAGTCGACCGAAATCCAGCAAGGTTTCCGCCGCCGCGTTCTCGCCCAACTCGGTCAGTGCCAGCACCAGGTGAGAGAGCGCTCTCTGGTCAGTCGAATCGACCGCAAGCACGGCGCCGGCCAATTCCCTGGCCTCCGCTGCCTGGCCGCGCGCCAACGCAATGCCCGTGGCGAGATTGAGTGTGCCGATGTCGGTCGGGCCGCGTTCGAGCGCGTCCGCAACCGTCGCCGCGGCCTCGTCTAACCGTCCGAGGTCCAACAGCAAGCCGGCCAGAGTCGCGTATGGGACCGCGTTTTCGCGATCGCTGTCGATCGCCTCGCGGCACGCGGTGACGGCATCTTCCGGCCAGCCAGCATCGCTCAACGCCGTGGCAAGCCAGAGCAGAACCAGGGCACGCGGCGCGCCTGGCACAGCATGAGGTACGACTGCACGAAGCAGCGGCACGGCACCCGCCGCATCGCCATCACCATGGCGCCGACGCGCCTGATCGAGGATCACGACCGGATCAGCGACCGCGCTCACCTCCATAGCATCTTTGTCGGACATCGTCACCGCTCCGCTGGGTCATTGTTCCTATCAAGCCGAGCCTCGATCGGCCGCTTCTGCAATCGCCCAGAATTCCTCGATCTTTAGGCTGGCGCCGCCGACCAGGGCGCCATCGACATCGGGTCGGGCCAGAATTTCCGCGGCATTGGTCGGCTTGACCGAGCCGCCGTAAAGCAAACGTACCTGCTCGCCACCGGTCAACGCCGCCGCCAACACCGTGCGGATATGACGATGCATGCGATCGATATCGTCCAGACCGGGCGTGCGGCCAGTGCCGATCGCCCAGATCGGTTCATAGGCGACGATGAGCGTGGAAGGGGTCGCGGCGGTGGGAATCGACCCGCGGAGTTGGGCGGCCACCACCTCGGCACCCCGGCCGGCCTGGTTTTGCGCCTCGGTCTCGCCCACGCACAGAATCGCGACCAGCCCGGATTCCAATGCCGCGGCCGCTTTGTCGCGCACCGTCGCGTCCGTCTCACCGTGGCCGGTGCGGCGTTCGGAGTGGCCGACAATGACATGGCTGCATCCGGCATCCTTGAGCATCGGAGCCGACAGATCGCCGGTGAATGCACCGCTCGGCTTGGCATGGCAATCCTGCGCACCCAGCGCCACCGCGCTGCCGGCCAGCAGATCGGCCAGCGGCACCAGCAAGGTCGCCGGTGGGCAAATCAGAATCTCGGCCGGCGTGCCGACGGCGGCGTGCGCGGCGATGCCACCCGCCAACGCCAATGCCTCGCTTCGCAAGCCATGCATCTTCCAGTTACCCGCGATCAGAGCTCGTTCGCGCAAAGCCATCCGGTCCGCTCCCTTCCCCAAAAAAAATGTGCCATATCGCGCCGTGCCCGCCAACGCTGTGCATTTCCCCGTTGCAGCACGCGCCACCCCGGCTTTATGGTCGGCCGCGCCCGGCAGAGACAGGCCATCCGGCCGCTCCTCGTTCGGCTTTATCATAATGGTTTGAAGTTCGATGCTGCAATTTATCCGCTCCAAGGCCGGATCCTTCGTCGTCAAGCTCCTCTTCGTGCTGCTGATCGGCAGCTTCGGCATCTGGGGCGTCGGCGATTTCCTGCGGCAGACGCCGCGCGATGCCACCGTCATTTCCGTCGGCAATGCGAGCTTCCAAGGCGATCGGGTGCAGGCCGATTTCCAGCGGAATTTCGAGCGCATGCGCCAGATGGTCGGTGGCTCGCTCGATATCGATCAGGCCCGCGCCTTCGGTCTGGCCGATCGCACGGTGGACGGCCTCGTGGCGAACGCGCTCTTTGAACAGGAAGCCAACCGGCTGCATGTCGTGATCGGCGACAAGCAGATTGCGGCCGAGATCGCCGCTCTGCCCGGACTGAAGCGGCCTGACGGCACGATCGACCGTGCCGCCTTTCTGAGCGGTCTGGCCCAGGCCCGGATTGGTGAGCAGCAATATATCGGCATGATGCGCGACGATCTGCGCCGCAGAATGATCGAGAGTTCCGCCACTGCCACAACCAACGCGCCGAATGCCCTGGTCGACCTGCTCTATGGCATCCGCAACGAACATCGCATCGCCGACTATGTGTTCCTGCCGACCAGCGCGGTAAAGGATCTGCCGGCGCCGGATGATGCCGGACTGCACGGCTATTACGATCAGCATCACGACGTGTTCACAGCACCTGAATATCGCGGCTTTACCGCGCTGGTGCTGCAAACCGCCGATGTCGCATCCGGCGTCACGATCGACGAAGACAAGGTCAAGGCCGCCTATCAGGAGCGGGTCGGCGATCCGGAACATCCCGGCGACTACGCCAAGTCCGAGATGCGCCATGTGCTGCAAATGCTGCTGCCGGATGAAGCGACCGCCTCTGAAGCCGAAACCGCGCTGACGGCCGGCAAGGAATTCAACGACGTCGCCAAAACCATCGCCAAGCAGGATCCTTCGACCGTCGATCTGGGTTTTGTCGCCAAGCGGGATCTGCCGACCGAAATCGCCGGTGCAGTGTTCGACGCGAAACAGGATGAAGTCACCCAGCCGCTTCATAGTGCGCTGGGTTGGCATGTGCTGAAGATCGTCGGAATCGAACCGGAATCGATCAAAACCTACGATCAGGTCAAGACCGAGCTTGAGGCGGAATTGCGCGCCGATGCGGAGCATGACGCGCTCGACAAGCTCTCGACCCAAGTCGAGAACGCGATGTCGGGCGGTGCCGATCTGGCCGCCATCGCCCAGCAATTCAATTTAAAACCGATCACCGTGGCCGCGGTTGACGACACCGCCAAAGATCCTGCCGGAGCTTTGCTGTCGGCCCTGCCGATCCCCGCCGCCCCGGTCCTCAAGACGGTGTTCGAAACCAGTGTCGGCTCGACCAGCAATATCGAGGAAAGCCTTGATGGTGCCGCATTCTATGTCGTCCGGGTCGATAGCGTCACGCCGCCGACGCTGCGGCCGTTCGACGAGGTCAAGGACAAGGTCAAGGAAGGTTGGACCGCCGATCAGCGCACCGCGAAAGTGGCGGCGCAAGCCAAGGAACTGGCCGATGCGGTTAAGCCGGACATGACGCTGGCCAAGCTGGCGGCGAGCCGCAAGCTCGATCTGAAGACCACGCCGGCCTTCACGCGCGGCAACGAACGACGCGCCGCTCTGCTGCCCTCCGACGTCATCGCCGATCTGTTCAAAGGCGAGATCGGCGCGGTCGCGACCGGAACGGCCGCCGATGGCGAATATGTCGCCCAGTTGAAGGAGATTCAGCCGGCTTCGCCCAGTACCGATATCAACGGCACGGCGCAGATGAAAAAGCAGCTCGATCAACAGCTCGGGCTGGAGACGCTCGAAGGCTTGCAGTTTGCCTTGCGTGATCGCTACACCGTCGAGATCGACCAGCCGGCCATCGACCGGCTGCTGGGCGGGGGTGCCAACCAGTGACCACCCTGCCCGGTTTTGCCGACTTCGCGGCGCGCTTCGACTCCGGCGCTCCCGTCCTGGTCTGGACCACGCTCGTCGCCGATCTGGAGACCCCGGTCTCGACCATGATGAAGCTGGCCGATGGCCGGCCGATGAGCTTCCTCTTCGAATCGGTCGAAGGCGGCGCCGTGCGCGGCCGCTATTCCGTGATCGGCCTGAAACCCGACATCATCTGGCGTTGCCGTGGCGGCACGGCCGAAATCAACCGCACTGCCCGGTTTGATCGCGACGGTTTCGAGCCGGTCGAGGCCACGCCGATTGCCAGCCTGCGCGCGCTCCTCGCTGAAAGCCGCATCGAGATTCCGGCGCCGCTGCCGCCGATGGCCAGCGGCCTGTTCGGCTATCTGGGCTACGGCATGATCGGCCAGATCGAGCACCTGCCCGATACCAACCCCGATACGCTCGGCGTGCCGGACGCGCTGCTGATCCGACCGAGCGTGGTGGCGATTTTCGACAATGTGCTCGACCGCGTGACCATCGTCACGCCCTGCTGGCCGAAGCCCGGCCTCAGTGCGCGCGCCGCCTATGACGACGCGCGCACCCGGTTGGCCGAGATCGTCCAGGATTTCGACCGCGGCCTGCCCCATCGCGCCGAGCGAAGCGACGATGTGCCGGCGCCGGAGCCGGTCGCCAATATGAGCCAAGCCGACTATCACGCCATGGTCGAGCGGGCGAAGGATTACGTCCGGGCCGGCGATATATTTCAGGTCGTGCCGTCGCAGCGTTTCATCGTGCCGTTCCGGCTGCCGGCCCTGGCCTTCTATCGGGCGCTGCGGCGTCTCAACCCGTCGCCCTTTTTGTTCCTGCTCGATTTCGGCGAGTTCAGCGTAATCGGCTCCAGCCCGGAAATACTGGTCCGGCTGCGCGACGACAAGGTGACGATCCGCCCGATCGCCGGGACGCGCCGACGCGGCGCTACGCCCGAGGAAGACCAGGCCTTGGCCGCCGATCTGCTGGCCGACCCCAAGGAGTTGGCCGAGCATTTGATGCTGCTCGATCTGGCGCGCAACGATGTCGGCCGGGTAGCAAAGATCGGCACGGTGAGCGTGGCCGAAGAGATGATCGTCGAACGCTACAGCCACGTCATGCATATCTGCTCGACCGTCGTGGGCGTGCTCGATCCCAGCCGCGACATGGTCGATGCGCTGATGGCCGGGTTTCCCGCCGGCACCGTCTCCGGGGCTCCCAAGATTCGCGCGATGGAAATCATCGACGAGTTGGAGCCCGAACGGCGCAACATCTATGGCGGTGCCGTCGGTTATTTCGGCGGCTCCGGCGCCATGGACACCTGCATCGCGCTGCGCACCGCCGTGCTCAAGAATGGCCGGTTGGTGCTGCAAGCCGGCGGCGGTGTCGTCGCCGATAGTGATCACGAGGCGGAATATCAGGAGTCGCTGAACAAAGCCAAAGCCCTGGTCCGCGCCGCCGAAGAAGCAGTCCGCTTCGCGGCCGGGCGGTAGGGTCGCTGATCAGCGGTTTTGACGGGTTGAGCGCGGCTTGGCTGGCGTGGCCTAGGCTTCAGTGGGTTTGGGTACCGCCGAATGGCCGGGTTGGGGGATTTGCGACGGTCTGCTGTCGGGCACCGATTCGGATTCGCGGACATTCGTCGATCGGCTTGGATGGAGCCGCGAGCGGAGCGGCGTGTTTCGGGTGCGGGAATACAATGAGCGAGCGCTCCTCCCTCCGCTCCGACGCAGGGATTTAGAGCGGGATGAAGTTTGATGGAATCGCAGGGTTGCAGTTTGGGGCTTGCTGCGTTGGCGATTCCTCGGTTCAAGAATCGGGCTGAAGCAGGAAGCCAAGCTTATTCGATGGATCTGCGGGAGCGAGTCGCCAGGGCGGAATGACTGCTTGGGATTGAATGCGCCTCATCATTCAACCGCTCAAACCCCCTGTGCAAAGCTACCAACCGACGCATCGGCACAGCGCGGCAGTAAATCCGACAGACGTCCCTCCGGGTCACCGTCATCCTCGCCAGTCCGATCGCGGTCGCCGGCCGCGGCAACCTTCATGATGCCGGTTTGCCCTGGTTTCCCCGCCTACCCATGAAGATTGCTCCGGCATCGCCGTTGCGACAGAGTGGCCGCGTCAAGGCTTGCAGAATGGAACGCCATCTTGTCTCACGGGTTTGATCCAGCCTGGACCGGGCGGTCCAAGACCGAAATTTTCGACTATGGCCGCGAACGCCATCGTGTCGGCGAGTTGGCGGCGGCCGAGGCCGCCTATCGCCATTTCCTGACACTGGGCGCCGAAGAATACGAGGCCGATGCGCAGCATTTGCTGGGCTTGGTGCTCTATCACCAACAACGCTCGGAAGAGGCGATTCCCCACATCACCAAAGCGATCGAATTGCGCGGCGATTATGTGCGTTATTACAACAACGCGGCGCTCGCCTATTTATCGCTCGGGCGCCTGGAGGAGGCCGAGGCGACGTGCCGGCGCGCGCTGCCGCTCGATCCGGCCTATGCGCTCGTGCGTGGCACGCTCGGCATTATTCTGCGGGCGGCCGGACGGCTGGACGAAGCGGAATTATGGACGCGAGAGGCGCTGCAGCTCGATCCGGGACATATCGGCGCCCATTGCCAGCTCGGTTTCATCCTATCCGGTCTTGGCCGTCTCGACGAAGCGGTCGTGAGCTTCCGCGCCGCGCTGGCGCTGGATGCCGATATGCCGGATGCCCATCTCGGCCTCTGCGAGGCATTGCGCCTGCTCGGCCATCCGACTTCGGTAACAATGCAGTAAATTCAGAGGAACGAAGCAATCAATATATGCTCGCATCGCTACCGCTATGCCTATTGCAACGTTCGGCGATTTCGGCCTGCAAAGCCGACCATCCTCTCTCGGCCCAATCGAGCCGCCTGAACCGGCCGAATAAACTTGGGCCGTCGTGCCCGCCTTACTCGCCCTTGGGCCGAAGCCGGATCTCGAACAACAGCGGCCACAGTTTGCCAGTCACGAACAGGCGATCATGGTCGCGGTCATAGGCGATGCCGTTCAGCACATCGACCACGCGGATCACCGGTCCTTGCGATTGCAGCAGGCCGGCCAGATCGATCCAACCTGTGACCCGGCCGCTGTCGGGATCGATGCGGGCGATGCGGTCGGTCATCCAGATATTGGCGAAAATCTCGCCCTTGACCCATTCCAGTTCGTTCAACTGATCGATCGGCGCACCGCGCGCCGTGACCCGAATCCGGCGCGTCTCGCGTAGGGTTTCGGGATCGAGCACGCGCAAATCGGCGGTGCCGTCGCTCATGAACAGCGCGGTGTCGTTATGGGTCAGTGCCCAGCCCTCGCCCGGATAGCTGAAATGCCGCTCGATCTCGAAATGGCCCAGATCGGCGACGAAGCCCCGCTGCGATTTCCAGGTGAGGCCGATCAGCCGATCGCCCCAATCGACGATGCCCTCGCCAAAATCGCCGCCAACCAGATTGCGCGCCTGCACGACCTGACCGGTTTCGGGCACCACTTTGCGCACCGAGGACTGCCCTTCGAGGCCAGTGCTCTCATAAAGAAAGCCGTCCTTGTAGAACAAACCCTCGGTAAACGCCTTGGGGTCGTGGGGATAGGCGTGAACCACCTCGTAGGTGTAGGTCGGAATCGGTTCGCCGGCCAGTGCCGCGGCGAACGAGCCCGACCAGCACAGGATGCCAGCGGCCGCGCCGATCAGTGCCCTGACCGGACGGCGCGCCGATGGCCTCATTCGGCTATTTCCGGGCCGCGAGAATGTCGTCGAGCCGTGCTGGTGTCGCATCAATTCGCTCCAGATGCGGGTAGCGCAGCCCGTCATGATAATCGATCCGCACCGTGCGGTACTGATCTTTTGCCTTCACCAGCAAGTCGATCGACGCCGTGCCGGTCTTGGCGAATTTGATCGCATCTTTCAGCCCGTCTTCGTCATAGGCGTCGCCATTGACCGCGACGATCTGCGAGCCGTCGGTCAGCCCGGCCTTGAAGGCCGGCCCGTCCCACATCACTTCGTTCAGCATACCGTCCTTGCCGATCACGACACCGATCGAGAAAGCGAGATCGACGGTCTTCCGCCGCTTTTCTGCGCTTTCCAGAAATTTCGTCGGGGTGTCGTTATAGATCAACCGATAGCCGCCGCGGGCCAGACCGTCGAGCGGGGCGCCGGTGGCGAAACCGTCGAGCCGTTGCCGCAGGAACGCGGCCCAATCATGGGGCTGCACCGCATTCAGCGTCTTCACCACATCGTCGAAATTATAGGTCGCCGGGATGAAACTGCCATTCTCGATGCCGTAAAACGCCTTGGCGAAATCGTCGAGCGATTGCTTGCCGCCCGAGAGTTCGCGGATTAGCGTATCGACGTCGAACCAGACCAACTGGCTTTCGGAATAGTAATCCTCGCTGCGCTGCCAAGAGAGCCAGGATAAGGGGCGGCGCTGGGCGATGATCGGATCGTTGGTGGTGTCTTCGAGCGGGCGCCAGGTGCGGCCGACCCGATGATCATAAATCGCGGCCGTGGCGGCGATCGCGTCGAGCCCTTCCTGCTTGGTCCACAGCCCGGAGCGCGCGGCCAGCACAACGCCCCAATATTGCGTCTGCCCCTCATAGACCCAGAGCAGGCTGTCGCGCATCGGCACGTTGAAATTGGGTGTCCACAAATCGGCCGGGCGGCGGAATTTGCCGTCCCAGGAATGGGTATATTCATGCGACAGCAGATCGCGCCCGGCCGCCGTCTTGTCCCACCCAGTGAAATATTTCGGTGTGGTGCCGTCCTCGCTCGACTGATGATGCTCCAGTCCGTTCCCGCCCATCTTGTCGCTAAGCGACAACAGAAAATCATAATGATCGTAATGATGCGCGCCGAACAGCTTGTAGGCTTGCTGGACCAGCGCCTTGTGCGCGTCGATCTCGGCGGGCGTCGCGGCAAGCTCGTCCGGTCGATCGGCGATCACATCGAGCGTGACCCGCGCCGGCCCGCCGGGATCGAGATCGAAGCTGCGGAAATTGCGGCCGGCGATCATCGGCGAATCGGCCAGCGTCTCGAAGCTGGTCGGCTTGAACTCAGTCACCGCCCCCTTGGTCGAAGCCGTTTCCAGTGCGGTGGCGAACTTGAAATCGGCCGGCAGGGTGACGCTCGGCGCCACCTGAATCTGACGGGTGAAATAGCCCGACGGATAAAGCACGAGGTCGATCCATTGCAGGCTCAGCATGTCGGGCGTCATCATCACCCGCCCCTCACGCGTCGAAACCGCCGACAGGAACTGAAAATCGACATCGAGCGAGGTCACGCCGGCCGGCACATCGACATGGAAGGCATAGACATCGACCGGGTCGCGCTGCCACTCGATCCGCTTGCCACCGGCCTTGAGCATCAGTCCGGCGAATTTATCGATCGGCCCGCTCGGCGAATGCGTGCCCGGCAGCCATTTCGGATAGAGCAAGGTAAGCGGCCCGGCCGCGACCGGAATCGTCTCATGCACCGCGAAAATGCCGTGCGGCAGATCGGTCGCATCGACCGCGACCTGGAGAACGCCCGGATAGGGGATATCGACCGGTGGCGCGATGGCCGGCGCGGGCGCGGCCGGCTGCGGCAGCGCCTGTGCCGCAAATGCGCCGATCCCCGACAAAGCGGCATATGCGCCGGCCATGGCGAATAGAGAAACTCTCAACTGCATCAGACGCCCTCATCTATGGGCGAACGTGCCCGGAGCGAACCATGCCGGAAGGTTGAACGCGGCGCTAGAGGGGCCAACATAGTCGGGGCATTCACAATTTGGCGAGCGGCACGACCGACACCGCGCGCCGTGATAACGAACCGGGGTTTCTAAATGAACACTGAAACCAGCGGGCTGATCACGCCTGCCTGACCTCGCTCAAGAAGGCGCCGACCCGCACGCGCAGCAAGTCAGCCTGTTCGGTCAGCCGGTCGGACGCAGTCAGCACGGCAACCGCGGCGACGCCGGTATCCTCGACCACTTGGTTCAGACCGGTGATGTTGCTGGATACTTCCGAGGTGCCGCGCGCCGCCTGATGGACGTTGCGGGCGATTTCCTGTGTTGCGGCCCCCTGCTCCTCCATTGCCGCAGCGATCGAGGTCGAAATTTCATTCATCCGGCCAATCGTCTTGTCGATTCGGTCGATCGCCCCGGCGGCATTGCCGGTCGTATCCTGCATCGCGGCGACCTGAGCGGCGATTTCCTCGGTAGCACGCGCTGTCTGCGTCGCCAGATTCTTGACTTCGGAAGCGACCACGGTGAAGCCCTTGCCGGCCTCGCCGGCGCGTGCCGCCTCGATCGTCGCATTCAGCGCCAGCAAATTGGTCCGGGCAGCGATGTCTTTGATCAACCGAACCACTTCGCCGATCTTTTGCGCGGCGGCCGACAGGTTGCGCATCGTGTCCATGGTCTCGCCGGCTTCGGCCACCGCTTGGCCGGCGATCGCCGAGGATTGCGCGACCTGGCGGGTGATTTCCTGAATCGAGGCTGACAGTTCCTCGGCCGCTGCCGCGACGGTCTGGACATTTTCCGACGCATCGTCAGCCGCGGCGGTGACGGCGCCGGCCTGTTTGGAGGCGAGATCGGCGTTGTTCGACATGCCGCCAGAGGTCTCGCGCAACTCGGTTGCCGCGGTCGCCAGCACATCGAGCGCGCGGCCGGCATCGCTGTCGAATTCGGCATTGAGCGTTTCGATCCGGGCGGCCCGCTGTACGGCCCCGGCCTGCTGGACGCGCTGCATCTCGGCCAGTCGGTCCACTTCCACCATATTGTCCTTGAATACTTGGACGGCACCGGCGATCGCGCCGATCTCATCCTTGCGGCCGATCCCTACGATCTCGGTCGTCAAATCGTGCCGGGCCAAGCGCTCCATCGCCGCGGTGAGATGCTGGATCGGCGTCGCCATCCCCCTGACCATCAGCCAGCCCAAAAGCGCACACAAGGCCGCGGCCGCGCTCAAGGCGCTATAAATCTGCCACTTGGTCGACATGTAAATCGCGGCGCCGCGGTCGGCCGCCTCCTTGCCTTCCTTGACGTTCAGATCGGCATCTTGCACCAGCGCCGCGCGCGCGCGGCCGAATTGGTCTTTCGATTCAACGTTGTAGATCAAGGTTGCGCCTTTGGTGTCGTGATTACTGGCCAGCCCGATCATCTTGGCCGATACGGCGAGATAGCGCTCCCATTCCTGATCGAACTGCCGAATCAGTGGCTCGTTCGGGCTGTCATGGACGATGAACTGACTATAGGCCGCACGCGCCGCAGCGACCTCCTTCAGGGCATTGTCCATATCGGTCTTGAATTCGGCGAGGTCGGGGGCGCCGTCGGCCGCCATCACCAGATAGCGGCCCTCGCGCACGCGAAACGTGTAGATCGAGATGACCAGCGTGCCGATTTGCGCGGTGCTCGGCAAGAAGTTGTTCCTCATCTCTTCGGCGCCGCGATCGACCGCATTTAGACGATCGAGCGACAAGACGCCGAGCGAGACAATGATGATCAGCATCACGACAAAGCTGAGCGGCACCTTGATCCGGATGGCGAGGTCATCGAACTTCCGCATTTTATCCCCTTGAGTGGCGCGGACGACAATTTTGCCACTGCCCGCCGATTGTCAGGCCCAAGCCACAACATTAAAACGCAGTTTCAGTTAAATTTTAGCAAAGATCGCAGTATCGGGGCCGGCAAAGTCGAAATAACATCGCCACCCGCTCGATTCCGCTGCACCACCAAGGGAAAGGATTACTGGCAATCGAACGTTATGACGTTGGGTTTGCCGCCTTCGTCATCGGGACGACGCTGGGCAGTTCGGCTATAGACGGCGCATTGTCTTTGCGCCTCGGCCGCCGCCGCCGCCGGGTCGCGCGCGCTATATTCGAGCGTGATCGCGGCGCTCGGCGTGGCCGCAATCTCGGATTCGCTGGAGCATCCGGCCACAAATAAGGCGAACGGCAGGAGCGAGAAGGCGAGGCGCATCAAGGGTCTCCGAAGACTGGGCAAAACACTACTGCGGCCACCCTAGCACGATCCGCCCTCCTTCTGCATAGATCAGGCAATCGCGCACGCCCGCTTGGCAGCGATCGAGCGCATCCCGCCGGGCCGCCTCGATCGTGGCACCGGTGCCGATGCCGAGTTCGGCATGACCCGGACTGAGCGCCAGGGCTTTGGGATCCGGGCTCGCCAGATATTCCGCAATCTGCGGCCGTTGATCGTCACGGATGAACGGGGTCAGCCGAGGGTCGAGCGCGCCGCCGCGAGTCAGCAATAGCGGATGGAACGGTGCCTGTCCGGAGGGCAGCAGATCGGTCATCGCCCCATCGCGGGCGAACAGAATGCAGGCGCCGCCGCTGATCAACTCGCAGCGCTGGAGCGCCAGCCGAGCGACGTCGCCACTGCCGGCCAGGCCCGACTGATCCTGGACACCGACCGCCAGCAAACCGGCCGGCGTAAGCGCCAACGCCTTGGGCGGCGGGGCTTCGAGATAGGCGTTCAACGTCTCGGCTTCGCGCTGGCGAGCCGCGCGGTCGATCGGCACCAGATTGGGTCGAAACGGCGTCGGCGCCGGGCTGAATTGAATCTTCCCGGTGTCACCGCGCGGAAGCAGGGGGGCCGCCAGATCCCGCACCGCCTCGCCGAAATAGGCTTGCGGTTCCGAGGCTGCGGCGTTGACGTTGCGCTCGCGCTGGGCGACGCAACCTTGGGCGCGCGCATAAATTTCATGCCAATCGGCGGCATTCGGCAGTGCACCGATCAGGCATTCGTCGAAATAGGTATACGTGAAGCCGGCGCCGCAGCCGAACGAGGAACGATCGGAGCGCGCCGCCGTCAGGATGATGCGATTCGGGCGGGTCATCGGCGGGGCCGCGAACTGACCGGAAAAGCAGGCCGAGACGACAACCACCGTCGGCGCCGACCCGCAGCCGAGTTCAAGCGCCCGGTCGAGATCGGTCGGCGTCAGGCTGGATTTGCTGGCCGATAGCCAGAGACCCTGATCGCGTCCGCCATGCGAGGTCAGATAGACGAGGCAGCTTCCGCCGGCCATCGGCTTGGTCGCTTGCAGGCGTGCGGCCAAAGTCGGCAGGGCGGAAAGCTCCTCATCGGCCGGCCGCAGCCGCTGCGCCGACAGAAGCCGGGTCGAATCGCCGACGACCTTCCGTTCCTGAAGCAGGTCGCGCAGATAATCGATGGCATTGTCGAAGGCCGGGATCGACGAATCGCCGGCCGCCAGCACGGCCGCGATCGGCGCAGCGACCGTCGGCGCCGCATGAATTGCAGGCCCCGGTCCTGGCGACCCGGTTGCCGCGCAACCTGTCAGGATGGCCAAAAGCAGCGTGACGCCGCCGCGTCGATGCAGTTCGCCAGATCCCCGTTGGAACCAAGCCACTCCCCGATCACCCTATCGCTATGACAATCTTCAACACCGTAGCGCGCCGCGCCGCCGTTGCCACCCCAATTTGCCACGATGCATCGATATATCCGCACTTTACGCAATTTGACGCCGATAAAGTGTGCAAGCCGCTCAAGGTAAACAAGAAGATCGCCGTTCGAGTTGCGTGGACCTTCCGCACGAGGCAAGGTGGCCACCGACTCCCCCGCCATAGAGGTGAACGATGCCGGTGCATAGATTACTCGATGAGGCCATCGTGGCGTTGATCAGCATGGTGGCGCTGTGGCTCATCCCGAATCGCAAGCCGCCGATCGTCTTCATCGTGGTCTTCGCCGCCGGAGCGCTGTTCGATTTTGTGCTCCGCCGGTATCTGCACCGGCTGTGATCAAAACTCCGCCCGGCCGCTCATCGCCAGATGGCCGCCGCCATCGGCGGTCCAGAGCCGAACACCGTCGCCGTCTGGGCGGCCATTCACGCTAAAGGGTGCCGTGTCGAAGATCGGCGCCAACGCGCGATACTCGAAGCGCCGGACCGGCCGATCCGGGGCCGCCGCACGCGCCAATTCGAGCAGCAGCATGGCCTGAAGCGGTCCATGGACGACCAAACCGGGATAGCCCTCGGTGCCGGTCGCATAGGGCCGATCGTAGTGGATGCGATGGCCGTTGAAGGTGAGCGCGGAAAAGCGGAACAGCAGGACCGGGTCGGCCGGGACGCAACGCTGCCAGAGGCCATCTTCCGGCGCTGCCACCGGTGTCGTCGCTTCGCCCGGCCCGGCCGCTGGACGATAGACGATGATCTGTTCCTCGGTCACGGCCAGCCCGTCCGGCCCGGAAATCTCGTGACCGACCGTGACGAAGATCAGCTTGCCGTGCCGGCCTGTCTTCTCCGCGAGCGATCGAATCGTCGAGCGCCGATGCAGCGTGTTGCCGACTCGCAGCGGCCGATGAAAGACGAAACTGCCCCCGGCCCACATGCGGCGCGGCAATGCGACCGGCGGCAGGAACTCACCGCGCGCTTCCGCACCGTCCGGCCCCAATTCGGCCTGTGCGGCCGTCGCCAGAAAATAGAGCCAATGCCAGGACGGCGGGATCGGTTCGCCGTCGCGTGCCGCCGGCACCGGCAGATCCAGGGTCGCGGCCAAGGCCCGGACCGGTGCGGCGGACGCGATGTCCGCGGTCTCTCGGGTGCGGCCGATCCATGCGGTGAGATCCGGGCTGTCGGAGTCGGTCATAGGCGCTAACCTTCTCGGGCGGGAGGGTGAAGAAACGATGGTTTTACCGGGGCGTTGCCGCTATCCCCGCATACGATGCGCCGCGCCGACCGCCTGCCGCGCGCGGCTTTCGGCGGCACGTTCTAGATAGGGCGCAAGGTAGCGGCCAGTATAGCTGGCGGCGGCCCGAGCCACCTGTTCGGGGCGGCCTTCGGCGACCAGTTCGCCGCCGCGCGCGCCGCCTTCGGGGCCGAGATCGACGACCCAATCGGCCGTCTTGATGACTTCAAGATTATGCTCGATCACCAACACTGTGTTGCCCTGATCGACCAATTGATGCAGCACTTCGAGCAGCTTGCGGACATCCTCGAAATGCAGGCCGGTGGTCGGCTCGTCCAGGATATAGAGCGTCTGGCCGGTGGCGCGGCGTGATAACTCCTTGGCGAGCTTAACCCGCTGCGCCTCGCCGCCCGACAAGGTCGTCGCGGCCTGGCCGATATGGATATAGCCCAATCCGACATGCTGGAGCGTCAGCAGCTTATCGCGAATCGGCGGCACCGCCTTGAACAATTCGGCACCGGCCTCGACCGTGAGATCGAGCACATCAGCGATCGATTTGCCCTTGAACAGCACTTCCAGCGTCTCGCGATTATAGCGCCGGCCCTTGCAAACGTCGCATTGCACATAGACATCGGGCAGGAAGTGCATCTCGATCTTCAGCATGCCATCGCCCTGACACGCCTCGCAGCGCCCGCCCTTGACGTTGAAGCTGAAACGGCCGGGGGCATAGCCGCGCGCTTTGGCCTCGGGCAAGCCGGCAAACCAATCGCGGATCGGCGTGAAGCAGCCGGTATAGGTCGCCGGATTCGAGCGCGGCGTCCGCCCGATCGGCGACTGGTCGATATCGACGATCTTGTCGAGAAACTCCAGCCCCTCGATCCGGTCATGGTCGAGCGGGTGCTCGCGCGCGCCGTTCAGCCTCTTGGCCAACGCCTTGTACAGGGTTTCGATGATCAGCGTCGATTTGCCGCCGCCCGAGACACCGGTGACGCAGGTGAAGCTGCCGAGCGGCAGATCGACCGTGACATTCTTCAAATTATTGCCGCGCGCGCCGACGATAGAAAGCTTGCGCTTGGGATCGAGCGTGCGGCGCTGGGCCGGGATCGGCACGGTGCGCGCACCGCTGAGATATTCGCCGGTCAGGCTCGCCGGATTGGCCATGACCTCCTCCGGTGTGCCGCGGGCGACGATCTCGCCGCCATGGCGGCCGGCGGCCGGCCCCATATCGATCAGATAATCGGCCGACCGAATCGCATCCTCGTCATGCTCGACCACCAGCACGGTATTGCCGATGTCGCGCAGCCGTTTCAGCGTCTCCAGCAGCCGGTCATTGTCGCGCTGATGCAGCCCGATCGACGGCTCGTCCAGCACATAGAGCACGCCGGTCAGGCCCGAGCCGATCTGCGAAGCCAGCCGGATGCGCTGGCTCTCGCCACCCGAAAGCGTCGCCGAGGCGCGCGACAAGGTTAGATAATCCAGTCCGACATTGTTGAGGAAGCCCAGCCTTTCGTTGATTTCCTTGAGGATGCGATAGGAAATCTCGCGCTGCTTGGCGTTCAGCCCCTCGGTCAGGCCGGAAAACCAGACGCCGGCCTCGGCGATCGAGAGTTCGGTCACTTCCGAGACATTGCGGCCGCCGATCTTGACCGCCAGCGCTTCCGGCTTCAGGCGCGCACCGAGGCATGTCTCGCACATCTGGTTGTTTTGATAGCGCGACAGTTCCTCGCGCACCCAGGCGCTGTCGGTTTCCTTATAGCGCCGCTCCATATTGGTGATGATGCCTTCGAACGGCTTGGCCGTCGTGTAGTGTCGCAAGCCATCCTCAAAGGTCATCGGCACCACCTCCGTGCCGGAGCCGTAGAGAATGGCGTTGCGCACCTTCTCGGGCAACTCGTCCCACGGCGTCGCTTGGCTGACCTGGTAATGCTTGGCGATGCTCTCCAGGCTCTGGGCGTAATAGTGCGAGGTCGAATTGGCCCAGGGCGCGATCGCGCCGGTCCGTAAGGTCTTACTGCCGTCCGGCACGATCATATCGGGATCGAAATAAAGCTTGCTGCCGAGCCCATCACAGGCCGGGCAGGCGCCGAACGGATTGTTGAACGAGAACAGCCGCGGCTCGATCTCGTCGATGGTGAAGCCACTGACCGGGCAAGCGAATTTGGCCGAAAAAGTGGTCCGCTCGCCATCATCGGCATTCTCGGCGAAGACCAGCCCATCGGCCAGTTGCAGCGCCGTCTCCAGCGAATCGGCCAGGCGGTTGCCCAGTTCCGGCCCGACCACCAGCCGATCGACCACCACCTCAATATCGTGCTTGAGCTTTTTGTTGAGGGCCGGCGCCTCGTCGATATCGCAGAGCTTGCCGTCGATCTTGACCCGCTGAAAGCCGCGCTTCTGGAGTTCGAGCAGTTCCTTTTTATATTCGCCCTTGCGCCCGCGCACGACCGGGGCCAGCAGCAGCAGCCTTGTTCCAGCCGGCATCGTCATGATGCGATCGACCATCTGGCTGACTGTCTGGCTTTCGATCGGCAAGCCGGTGGTCGGCGAATAAGGCACACCGATCCGGGCATAGAGCAGACGCAGATAATCATAAATCTCGGTCACGGTCCCGACGGTCGAACGCGGATTCTTCGAGGTCGTCTTCTGCTCGATCGAGATGGCAGGGGACAGGCCCTCGATCGAATCGACATCGGGCTTCTGCATCAGCTCGAGAAATTGCCTTGCATAGGCCGAGAGGCTCTCGACATAGCGGCGCTGCCCCTCGGCATAGATCGTGTCGAAGGCGAGCGACGATTTGCCGGAACCGCTGAGGCCGGTGATGACCACCAGCCGGTCGCGCGGAATATCGACATCGACATTCTTGAGATTATGTTCGCGGGCGCCGCGGACGCTGATCTGCTGCATGAGAATCCAACGCTGATCGGGGACGGCACTATAAGGGATAATGAGAACAAATGTCGATCATCGCCTATCGAAATCCTCGTCATGGGCGCGTTGCGTGCGCGGCGACCTTCGGGTTGGGAACTCCGCTTTTCACGCGCGGAAACTGTGGCTACTACTCTCCAGGCGCGGGCGGATCGGTCGTCCGGAGGGATGGCGGGAGTCGATGCTGATGACGATTCGAAAGAATGCGATGCGGTATGTCGGCGCGGCTCTGGTTGCCGCCGCCTTTAGCCATGCGGCGGCGGCCGACGATGCCAAGGCAACCTATGGCAGTTGGGGCTTCGATAGTGCCGGCGCCGATTTCTCGGCGAAGCCCGGGGATGATTTTTTCCATTATGCCAATGGCACCTGGCTCGACCATACGCCGATTCCAGGCGACAAACCCGCGGTCTCGCTGCGGCTCGCCATGACCGACACGGTCGAGGGCCGCCTGCATGGCCTGATGGAGGGGGCGGCGGCCAAGGGCGGCGCCGAGCCGACCGACATCGAGGGCAAGATCGGCGCCTTCTACAAGGCATTCATGGATGAGGTGCTGCTCGATCGACTCGGCACCGAACCGATCGCACCGGAACTGGCCGCCGTCCGCGCCGCCGCATCACGCGACGCATTGGCGGCGCTGATGGGCCGCAGCATTGTCGATTTCGAGCCGACGCTGTTTGCGATCCAAACCGACGTCGATCTCAAGGATCCGAGCCGCTATGCCGTCTATCTCGGCCAGAGCGGCTTGGGATTGCCCGATCGCGATTATTACCTGACCAAGGGGTTCGCGGCGGCCAAGACAGCTTATGCCGGCTATGTCGCCCGACTGCTGCATCTGATCGCGTGGCCCGACGCCGATGCCGCGGCCCGCAACATCGTCGCGTTCGAGACCAAGATCGCCGCGGCGAACTGGACCAAGGCGCAAGATCGTGACGTCAATGCGACCTATAATCCGATGTCGATCGCCGAGTTGCAAAAGCTGACGCCGGGCTTCGCCTGGAGAGGCTATTTGGAAAACGCCTCGCTCGGCCATCAAGCCCGCGTGATCGTCGCGGAAAAGACCGCCTTTCCGAAAATCGCGGCGATCTACGCACATACCCCGGTCGAGACGCTGCGCGCCTGGCAGGCCTTTCATATTGCCGACAGTGCGGCACCCTATCTGTCGAAGGATTTTGCCGACGCGTATTTCGACCTGCACAACAAGACCTTGGCCGGCCAACGCGAACAGCGTGCGCGCTGGAAGCGCGCCGTGTCGGCGGTCAGCGGCGGCGATTGCGGCGCGGCGCCGGGCGATTGCTTCGGCACGCTCAATTGGGCGGTCGGACAGCTTTATACCGACCGCTATTTCCCGCCGGAAGCCAAAGCCAAGGTCGAAGACCTCGTCGCGCATGTCAAAGCGGCCTACCGCACGCGCCTCGAACGGCTCGATTGGATGAGCGCCCCGACCAAGGCGGAAGCGCTGAAGAAACTCGACACCTACAATATCAAGCTGGGTTACCCGGCGCATCAGCGGGATTATGCCGGCGTGGTGATTCGCGACGACGATCTGGTGGGCGATGTTCGCCGGGCGGCTGCCGCCGACTGGGCGTTTTACGCAGGTCGGCTCGACGGTCCGGTCGATCGCGAAGACTGGACCATGACGCCGCAGACCAACGATGCCTATAACGGCTCGCTCCGCGACATCGTGTTTCCGGCCGCGATTCTGCAAGCACCGATGTTCGACCCGGCCGCCGATGCCGCGATCAATTATGGCGCAATCGGCGGCGTGATCGGCCATGAATTGACCCATGGCTTCGACGATCAGGGGCGCAAGATCGATGCGACCGGCGCTTTGCATGATTGGTGGGCGCCGGCCGATGCCCAGCAATTCGAGGCACGCGCCGCCCGGCTCGGCAAACAATATTCCCAGTTCAACCCGCTGCCCGGCGTTTCGGTCAACGGCGATCTGACCATGGGCGAGAACATTGCTGATCTGGGCGGCCTGACGCTGGCGCTCGATGCCTACCGGACCTCGCTGAACGGCCAGCCGGCACCGGTGATCGACGGCTTGACCGGCGAGCAGCGCGTATTCCTCGGCTGGGCGCAGGCGTGGCGCGGCAAAGTGACGGATGATTTCGTCAAGCGCCAGGTGGTCAGCGACCCGCACAGTCCGCGCCAGTTCCGCGTCAATGGCATCGTGCGCAATCTCGACGCCTGGTACGAGGCGTTCGGCATTACGCCCGATAGCAAGCTATATGTGCCGCCACAGGACCGCGTACATATTTGGTGATTGCGCGATCCTGATCGGGAGTATCGTTCGCGACGACGCTACAGCGCGCGCGTTCGGCTGAGCGCGGAAAATTCGTTTCCAGGAGGGTATCGTGGCCGGTTCGGTGAATAAGGTGATTTTGATTGGAAATCTGGGCAAGGATCCGGAGATTCGGACGACCGGCGACGGCACGAAGGTGGCGAGCTTCACGCTCGCGACCTCGGAGAATTGGAAGGATCGCAATACCGGCGAGCGCAAGGAGCGGACCGAGTGGCATCGGGTCGTGATCTTCAATGATCGCCTGGTCGATGTCGTCGAGCGCTTCGTCAAGAAGGGCAGCAAGATCTATCTCGAAGGCGCGTTGCAGACCCGGAAATGGACCGATAATTCCGGGCAGGAGCGCTATACGACCGAAGTGGTGCTCCAGAAGTTCCGCGGCGAGCTGACCATGCTTGATGGTCGCCAGGGCGGCGGCGAGCGCGACCAGGACGATGGTTCCTATGGTGGTGGTGGTGGTGGTGGCTATGGCGGCGGCGGCCGCGCCCCGTCATCAAGCGGCGGCGGCCGTCCCAGCAGCGGTGGGCCGGGCCCGATGACGGATCTCGACGACGAAATTCCGTTCTGAGCGGTCTGAAAAGACACATCCTTCTCAGGGCAACATGCTTTCGGGTGGATCGCCCGAAAGCATGTTGCCCTCATTCAATAATTTTGAGCGCGAATCAGACGATCGAGGTTTTCTGGTAAACTATACCCGCTCGGCTCAGGCCGATTCCTCGGTCTTTGCGACGACCCGACCGATATGCTCGGCCTGCTGGCGAATATCCGGCACGGCGACACATTCCCAGAACACGCCCCGCTCGAACAGCAGGACGGGCTGATCACCCGGAAGGGCGCGAGCCAGATGGATTGCTGCCATGGTCCCGGAGAAGCCGCCGCCGATTACGGCCAAGGGCAGCTTCTCCGGGCGCACGCCGGACTTGGCGCCAGGTCGGTCGGACCGTGGCGATAGCGTCTCCATTGTCACTCGGTCAGAGCCGTCCGGTACCCGCGATAACGCTTACGGCACACCCGGTCGAAGCGTGACTTACAGACAAGGATGCTGACCGACATCTCCGGACTTCAATCCTCGTCCGGCGTCTCCGACACATCGATTTCGATCGGCACGCCCGGCTCGAATTTCGAGCGGCGAATCGCCAATGCGGATTTGACATGACTGACATTAGGTGCGGTCGTCAGCCGCGTGGTCAGGAATTTGTGATAGCTATCCCAATCCGCCGCGACGATCTTGAGCAGAAAATCCGCCTCCCCCGTCAACATATGCGCCTCGCGTACCTCCGGCCAGGCGACGACCAGATCTTCGAACGCGGTCAGGTCGGCCTCGGCCTGCCGCACCAGCCCGACCTGGGCGAAGACGGTAACGCCATAGCCCATCGCTTCGGGATTGATGTAGGCATGATAGCCCTTGATAAAGCCGGCCTCCTCCAGCGCGCGCACGCGGCGCAGGCAGGGCGGCGCCGAAATTCCGGCACGCTGTGCCAGATCCACATTGGTCATGCGCCCGTCATCCTGCAAATCACGCAAAATGCGTCTGTCGATCCGGTCGAGTTTAATGCGGCGCGCCAAAACAACTTCTCCTGTTATTTCGGCAATTATCTTACAAAATCCGAACAGGGCGCAAGACCCGGCATCCAAGCCAGTGGCATGAGCATGCCGCCATATCGGCCAATCACGTGACCGAGCCGATCTGGATTCTCCATGACGGCAAGGTCGGACTACGCAATCAGGTCATGGGCGTAGCGG
>JBAVTK010000124.1:0-7968 GCA_049696095.1 Aliidongia sp.
CCGCTGCTCGACCCGCTGTTGCCGCATGCGCTGGTATTCGATATCGGCGGCGGCTCGACCGAGGTTCTATGGGTCGGCATCCGGCGCCGCCGCTCGGGCCGGCTGCGCACGGAAATCCGCGCGGTCCTGTCGCTGCCGATTGGTGTCGTGTCGCTGACCGAACGGTTTCTCGGCGGCGATCGGGTGTTGAGCTTCGATGAGATGGTCGCCGAGATCCGCCCCGGTTTTGCCGCCTTTGATGCGCAATGGCGGATTGCCCAACAAATTGGCCGCGGCGGTGTCCAAATGTTGGGCAGTTCCGGAACGGTGACCACCTTGGCCGGGATGCGGCTCGGGCTGGCGCGCTATGATCGCTCGCGGGTCGATGGCGCCGTGCTGAAATTCGCCGAAATCGCCCGGCTCACCCGGCAATTGGTGGCGATGGATGCCGACGGCCGGGCCGCCGAACCCTGTATCGGGCCGGGCCGCGCCGATCTCATGCTGGCCGGCTGCGTCATCCTTGAGGCGATCTGTTCGGTCTGGTCGGTCGGCAAGCTGCGCGTCGCCGATCGCGGCGTGCGGGAAGGCATTCTGTCCGGGTTGATCGAGCAGGCCCGACGCGCAGAGCGGCCGTCGGATCCGCACGCTTGCCCGCCCGCCCCGGTGCTGCCTATATCACCGGCATGACCTCCAAACCCCCGGCGTCGGGTGGCCGCATGGTGAATGTGCGCGTCAAGACCGCACGTCAGCGCTCACATTCCTCGACTCAGTGGCTTCAGCGCCAACTCAACGACCCCTATGTCGCCGAGGCCAAGCGGCAGGGCTATCGCTCGCGCGCGGCCTTCAAGCTGATCCAGCTCGACGAGAAATTTCATTTTCTGACGCCTGGCAAACGCATCATCGATCTCGGCTGCGCACCGGGCGGCTGGTGCCAGATCGCGGCCGAGCGGGTCGGCCGGCAGGGCCGGATCGTCGGCATCGATTATCTGGCGATGGATCCGGTGACCGGGGCCGAGATCATGCAACTCGATTTCCTCGATCCGAGCGCCCCGGAACGGCTCAAGGCGGCACTCGACGGGCCGGCCGATGTCGTGCTGTCCGATATGGCGGCGCCGACCACCGGTCATGGCCCGACCGACCATCTGCGCGTCATGGCCTTGGCCGAAACCGCCTATGACTTCGCCGCGGAGGTGTTGTCGCCTGGCGGCACCTTCGTCGCCAAGGTGTTTCAGGGCGGCACCGAACGCACGTTGCTCGATCGGCTGAAGCAGGATTTCACGGCAGTCCGTCACGCCAAGCCGCCGGCCAGCCGGCAGGATTCCGCCGAGGTTTATGTCGTCGCGACCGGGTTTCGCGGCTGAGCCTCGGCCCCGCGGAAAGCAGGTAGCTGCTGCGCTGCAAATTGCCGTATCGGCCCTTCCTTCGGTCCACATCTTGTGTATTATGCGCTGCCACTCCCAATCGCCGGAGGCGGCATGCTATTCCGAGAAGCCTATACTTTCGATGACGTCCTGCTGGTGCCGGGCGCGTCCGACGTCGTGCCGACCGAGGTCAGCACCAAGACGCGGTTGACCCGCAGCATCGAGTTGGGAATCCCGCTGATTTCCGCCGCCATGGACACCGTGACCGAGGCGCCGCTGGCGATTGCCATGGCCCAGGCCGGCGGGCTCGGCACGATCCACAAGAACATGACGATCGAAGCGCAGGCCAGCGAGGTCCGCAAGGTCAAGAAATTCGAAGCCGGCATGGTGGTCGATCCGGTGACGATCCATCCCGATCAGACGCTGGCCGATGCGCTGGCGCTGCGCGCCGCCTGGCGGATTTCCGGGATTCCCGTGGTCGAGCGCGGCACCAAGCGGCTGCTTGGCATTCTGACCAACCGCGATGTCCGCTTCGCCAGCGATCAATCGACCCCGGTCGCCGATCTCATGACCAAGGACCGGCTGATCACCGTGCGCGATACGGTTTCGCGCGACGAGGCGATGCGCCTTTTGCATCAATACCGCATCGAAAAGCTGCTGGTGGTCGATGGCGATTATCGCTGCGTCGGGTTGATCACGGTCAAGGATATCGAAAAGGCGCAGAATTTCCCGAACGCCTCGAAGGATGACCAAGGCCGGCTGCGCGTCGCCGCGGCGACCGGCGTCGGCGCGAGCGGAATCGAGCGGGCGGCAGCCTTGTTCGATGCCGGCGTCGATGTGCTGGTGATCGATACCGCGCACGGCCATTCGGCCGGCGTCATCGACTCGGTCGCCCGCATCCGCAAACTCTCGAACTATACTCAGGTGATCGCCGGCAATGTCGCGACGGCGGGCGGTGCCCGCGCACTGATCGATGCCGGGGCGGACGCGGTCAAGGTCGGCATCGGGCCGGGTTCGATCTGCACCACGCGCATCGTCTCGGGCGTCGGCGTGCCGCAATTGACCGCGATCATGGATTGCGTCGAGGAATGCCGCAAATCCGACATACCGGTGATCGCCGATGGCGGCATCAAATATTCCGGCGATCTGGCCAAGGCGATCGCCGCTGGGGCCGATGCGGCGATGCTGGGCTCGCTGTTTGCCGGCACCGACGAGGCGCCGGGCGAGGTGTTTCTCTATCAGGGCCGCACCTACAAATCCTATCGCGGCATGGGCTCGGTCGGTGCCATGGCGCGCGGCTCGGCCGATCGTTATTTCCAGCAGGAAGTCTCGAACACGCTGAAGCTGGTGCCGGAAGGCATCGAGGGACGCGTGCCGCATAAAGGGCCGGTCGGCCAAGTGATCCATCAATTGGTCGGCGGCCTCAGGGCCGCGATGGGCTATACCGGGGCGCCCGATATCGCGGCGATGCAGCGCAATTGCAGTTTCGTGCGGATCAGCGGCGCCGGCCTCGCTGAAAGCCATGTTCATGATGTCTCGATTACGCGGGAGGCGCCGAATTACCGCCAGGATATGTAAATTCAATCCGGCGAGGGGCGCATGACGCCGGGTGCCAGGGTCCAGGCGGCGATCGAACTGATCGGCGAGATCGAGACGGGCCGGGCGGCGGCCGACGATATCGTCGGCGGCTATTTCCGCCGGCATCGCTTCGCCGGCTCGAAGGATCGCGCGGCGATTTCCGAGCATATCTATGCCGTGCTGCGCCGCCGCGCCGCGATCGACTGGTACATCGCGCGCATTGTGCCGGGACTGCCGCCTTCGCCGCGCAAGCGCGTGCTGGCGGCCTTGGCGCTGGTCGAGGGCTGGCGGCCCGAGGTGATCGACCGGGCGTGCGACGGCGACGTGTTTCGTCCGACCCCGCTCGACCGGGTCGAGCGCGGCCTGATCGAGGGGCTGGCCGGCAAGATGCTGGATCATCCCGAGATGCCGCAGCCGGTGCGCTGCAACTATCCACTCTGGCTCGACGGCGCGCTCAACAGCCTGTTCGGCGATCGCCTGACCGAGGAAATGGCGGCGATGAACGGTGCCGCCCCGCTCGATCTGCGCGTCAACCAGCTGAAATCCAACCGGGCGGACGCGCGCAAGGCGCTGGCCGAGGAAGGCATCGACGCGGTGCCGACCGAGTTCGCGCCGACCGGTTTGCGCGTCTATGAGCGCATTCCGCTCTCGACCCTTGAGGTGTTCAAGAGCGGCCGGATCGAGGTGCAGGACGAAGGCTCGCAACTGGCCGCACTTCTGGCCGAGGCCAAGCCCGGCATGCGGGTCGTCGATTTCTGCGCCGGGGCCGGCGGCAAGACGCTGGCGATCGCCGCGCAGATGCGCAACAAGGGCCATCTGGTCGCCTGCGATATTTCGGCCAAGCGCCTCGAACGCTCGGCCACGCGGCTGCGCCGGGCCGGGATCTCCAATGTCGAGCGGCGGGAACTCAGCACCGAGCGCGACAAATGGGTGAAGCGCCACGCCCAGAGCTTCGACCGCGTCTTCGTCGATGCGCCCTGCACCGGCACCGGCACGTGGCGGCGCAACCCGGACGCCAAATGGCGGCTGGAGCCCAAGGATCTGGCCGAACTGGTCGAGCTTCAGGCGCGCATCCTCGACAGTGCCGCCCGCCTCGCCAAGCCGGGCGGGCGGGTGATCTATGCGACCTGCTCGCTGTTGCCGGAAGAGAACGATCGACAGATCGAAGCCTTCCTGGCGAGCCATCCGGATTTCGCCCTGGTGCCGATCGGCGAGGTCTGGCGCGACGTCTTCGGCAAGCCGTGCCCGGAACCGGGCGACATGCTGCACCTGACCCCGGCCCGCCACAGCACGGACGGCTTCTTCGTCGCCGTGCTGGTGCGCAATGCGCCGGCCTCCGACCTCACGGCCGCCGAATTGGCCGACGAACTCGATTGATTTTCAGACTCTGAGAGCGCTTGCCATGTCCGACACGACCGCCCTGCATGACCGCGTCCTGATCCTCGATTTCGGCAGCCAGGTGACGCAGTTGATCGCGCGCCGGGTGCGCGAAAGCGGCGTCTATTGCGAAATCCATCCGTTCTCGATGCCCGAAGACCGGCTGGTGGCGTTCCAGCCCAAGGCGATCATCCTGAGCGGCGGCCCGGATTCCGTGACTGCCGAAGCCAGTCCGCGCGCGCCGCAGAAGGTGTTCGAACTGGGCGTGCCGGTGCTCGGCATCTGCTATGGCCAGATGACGCTCTGCGCGCAACTGGGCGGCAGCGTGGTCGGCGGCCTGCACCGCGAATTCGGCCGCGCCTTCATCGATCTCAAGCAACCGAGCCCGCTGCTGGATGGGCTGGGTGCGCGCGAGCAGGTGTGGATGAGCCATGGCGACCGGATCGACGCCATGCCGCCCGGCTTCCAGGTCGCGGCGTCGAGCGAGAACGCGCCCTTCGCAATCATCGCCGACGAGGCGCGGCATTTCTACGGCGTGATGTTCCATCCTGAAGTGGTGCACACGCCGCAGGGTGCGCGGCTGCTGAAGAATTTCACCCACAACATCGCCGGCTGCCGGGGCGATTGGACCATGGCGGCGTTCCGGGCCGAGGCGATCCGCCGGATCCGCGCCCAAGTGGGCCAAGGCAAGGTGATTTGCGGCCTCTCCGGCGGTGTCGATTCCGCGGTCGCCGCCGTGCTGCTGCACGAGGCGATCGGCGATCAATTGACCTGCATCTTCGTCGATACCGGGTTGCTGCGCGGCGACGAGGCCGGCGATGTCGTGGCCACATTCCGCGATCTTTTCAACATCCCGCTGGTTCATGTCGATGCCGGAACGATTTTCCTGGAGCGGCTGGCCGGCGTGACCGACCCGGAGCAGAAGCGCAAGATCATCGGCGCCACCTTCATCGACGTGTTCGACGCCGAGGCGACCAAGCTGGGCGGCGCCGATTTCCTGGCGCAGGGCACGCTTTACCCCGATGTCATCGAATCGGTCTCCTTCACCGGCGGGCCGAGTGTCACGATCAAATCGCACCATAATGTCGGTGGCTTGCCGGCCCGGATGAAGCTGAAGCTGGTCGAGCCGCTGCGCGAACTCTTCAAGGACGAGGTGCGCGCCTTGGGCCGCGAACTCGGCATGGCCGACCGCCTGATCGGCCGCCACCCCTTCCCCGGCCCCGGCCTCGCCATCCGCATCCCCGGCGAAATCACCGCCGAGCGCCTGGGCATCCTGCGCCAGGCCGACGCCGTCTATCTCGACGAAATCCGCCGCGCCGGCCTCTATGACGCGATCTGGCAGGCGTTCGCCGTGCTGCTGCCGGTGAAAACCGTGGGCGTGATGGGCGATCACCGGACCTATGATCATGTCTGCGCGCTCAGGGCGGTGACCTCGACCGACGGGATGACGGCGGATTATTATCCGTTCCCGCATGATTTTCTCGGGCGCGTGGCGACGCGGATCGTGAATGAGGTGAAGGGGATCAACCGGGTGGTGTATGATGTGACATCGAAGCCGCCGGGGACGATTGAGTGGGAGTGATCTAAGGTCGTTTCAGACCATCTCGCTCCGTGCCGGAAATCGCACGAACTCGTTGACTGACAAGGATTATTTTTCCCACCCCGTATCGCTGCGTGTCACCCCAGCCGAGCCACTTTGTTGGTACCGATGTTGGTATGGCGCAGGATGGTCAAGAAACGGGCTTCCGGTACCACCAACCCCTCTTGTTGGTATCCGTTCGCCCCCAGACCGGATGCGGAATCATGGGCGATCTCACTGATAAAGAACTGAAAAATCTGAAGCCGAGGGCCAAGCTCTATAAGGTGACCGACCGCGACGGGATGTACGCGGCCGTCACGCCGACCGGGGTCATTTCGTTCCGGTATCAGTACCGGGTGAACGGGCGGCAGGAGGTCTTGACCATCGGCCGGTATAGCGTCGAGGCGGCGCGCAAACTCACACGGGCTCCCGAGGCGCTGGAATACGGAATGGAAGTGTCGCTTGCGGAAGCCAGGGCGCTGCTGACGCGGGCCAGGCGGCAGGTTGAGCAGGGCGAGTCGCCGTCGAAAGCCAAGGTGGAGAAGCGCACCGCATCAGCCGAGGCGCTGACGTTCGGCGGATGGGCGGAAGCCTACTTCAAGCATAAAGCCGATCCCAAGTCGGGAGCCGAGAGGCTGGCTGATAGCACCTTGGCGATGCGTCGATCGGCCTATGATCGCGCCGTTGCGGGAGAGTTGTCGAAGCTCAAGCTGGCGGAGGTGACGCCGCAGCGTCTCAAACGTCTGTGCGACGAGGTTAAGGAAAAGCGTGGGCCAGCCGTCGCTGTACATGTCCGCGAAATCGTGTTGCTGGTGTTCCGCCACGCCCAAGGAAGTGGGCTGGACGTGAGCAACCCCGCAGAGTCGATCCGCACCAGCGCCATCGCCACCTTCGAGCCGCGCGAGCGCGCCCTGTCGCCATCAGAGGTTCGCGCAGTCCTGACGGCTTTGGATCATGTGACGGCGGCGCCTACGCTGCGGTTGGCTGTGAAGTTTGTCCTGCTGACCGGCGTTCGTAAGTCGGAGTTCATCGACGCCACATGGAAGGAGATCGACTTTGCCGCCGCGCGCTGGACGATCCCTGGCGAGCGCATGAAGGCCGGCAAGGCGCATGTCGTCCCGCTGAGCGATCAGGCGCTCGACATTCTGACGGCGTTCCGCACCATGTTCGGCACCAGCCGATACCTGCACCCTGGCCGGTACGACGGCGATATGCCGATCAGCAACGCCACGCTCAACCGCGTGATCGACGCGGTCGTGGAGCGTATCCGCAGGGATGACCCTGACTTTCAGAGCTTCGGCGTTCACGACCTGCGGCGCACGTTCTCGACCGGCTTAAATCGCGCCAAGTTCGATGATCGTTGGATCGAGATGAGCCTGGCCCACGCGCCTCGGAACCGGATTGCGGCCGTCTACAACGTGAACCGCTACCTCGCCGAGCGGAAGATCATGCTTCAGTGCTGGGCCGATATGCTCGACGCTTGGGTGAAGGGTGAATCCGCAAAAGAGCTGATCGCCGACGCCAAGCAGCGCGCCGCCGAGGTCCACGACGACGAACTGGACGACGATCTCTGAACTACGTGCGGCTCGCGTCCATTCTATCACCCTCCTTCCGACAATTTGTCGGTTCATTGGTGGGTCGCCAGCCAGCGGGATCGGCGATCCAGCGGTCGATGTCGGATTCCCGCCAGCCCGCACCATTGACGCTGATCCTCACCTGGGCGGGGAACGTGCCTTCGGTGATCTTGCGGTAGATGGTGGAACGGGACAGGCCGGTGCGGGCGAGAACGGTTTTCATGCGGACGATACGGTCTGGTACGAGCATGGTTGCGCTGCCTCCTGCTGGGTGTTTCTGACGATTGAAGAGACCAGACAGAACGATGATTTATTGTTGCGCAATATATATTTAGCGGTCGTAGTAGTGTGGCGTAGAGGCGGCGGAAAATAGGATAGTTCTACAGTCCGATGCCCCGGCCTATGCCGAGGTCGATGCCGTGGCTGAAGGCGAGTTCCAGTCCGAGCCGGCGACCCGAGTCGATCCCGATGCCGAGGTCTCGCTTGCGGCCTTCGAGGATGGATTCAAGCTGCGGATCGC
>JBAVTK010000125.1:0-62339 GCA_049696095.1 Aliidongia sp.
GCGTGGCGCTGGTCACCCCCGGCACCTGCCGAAGCGACGCGGCCAGCGCCTCGAAGCCGGTCACGGCCGGCGCCTCGCGCGAGCGGACGGAGAGATCGCCCTCAAAGGCCAGCACCTGCGTCAGAAACTCGGCGCTGAAACCGTTGAACACCGACATGACGACGATCAGCGTGCCAACACCGAGCATGATGCCGAGCAGGGAAAACACCGCGATGACCGAAACAAAGCCTTCCTCGCGCCGCGCCCGCAAATAGCGGAAGGCCACCAGGCGCTCGAACGCACCGAAGAATGCCGTGGGCTCACTCATAACGCAGCGCCTCGACCGGATCGAGCCGGGCAGCCCGCCAAGCCGGATAGAGCGTCGCCAGAAAACTCAGCGTGAAGGCCATTGCGACGATCGCCGCGACCTCAGCAGTATCGATTTTCGCCGGCAGCCGGGTCAGGAAAACGATCTCGGCACGAAACAGCGTGGCGCCACCCAGACGTTCCAGCATTTGGCGGATCGCATCAATGTTCGACGCGAAGGCCAAGCCGGCAGCGAGGCCGAGCACCGTGCCGACCACACCGATGCTGGCGCCGGTCAGGAAGAAAATCCGCAAGATCATGCCGCGCGTCGCCCCCATGGTGCGCAGGATCGCGATATCGCGCCCTTTGGAGCGCACCAGCATTATCATGCTCGAAATCACATTGAAGGCCGCGACCAGAATGATCAGGGTCAGGATGAAGAACATCACCATGCGCTCGGTCTTGAGTGCCGTGAGAAAGGCCGAGGGCCGGTCCTGCCAATTGATGATTTGCGCTTGATCGCCCGCTGCCTGCGCGATGGCGGCACCGGAGCGCACCAGATTTTCAGAGTCCTGGACGAAAACCTGGATTGATGTCGCACCATCGGGCATAGCGAAGAAACGCTGGGCCGCCGGCAGGGTGACAAAGGCGTACCCACTGTCGAATTGGTAGAAGCCGGTATCGAAGGTCGCGGCCAACCGATAGGATTTTTGGCGCGGCAGCACGCCGAACGGCGTCGGCGTGCCGGCCTCCGGCGACACAAGCGTGACCGAATCACCGGCATGCAAACCCAACCGCTGGGCAATCTGGAAGCCGAGCATCACGGACTCGTCATCCAGATCGTCGAGCGAGCCGTCGATTACATGGCCGGCCAGATCGGGATTGCGCCTCAGATCTTCAATGCGGCTGCCGCGGAGCTGGACACCCGACCAATTATCGTCGGTTTGCAGCAAGACCTGGCCATCAATGATCGGCGTCGCTTCGAGCACGCCCGGCACGCGGCGAATCGACGCGGTCAGTGCGTCAAAATCATGCAGCGGCGCCGGTGCTGCACGCGACAGCACCGAAATATCGCCCTGAAAGCCCAAAATCTGCTTGAGGAACTCACCTCGAAAGCCATTCATCACCGACATCACGACGATGAGCGTCCCGACGCCGAGCATGATGCCGAGCAGCGAGAAGATTGCGATCATTGAGACAAAGCCTTCCTCGCGCCGCGCCCGCAAATAGCGCAGCGCCACCATCCGCTCGAAGGCACCGAAGATCATCGCCTTACGCCGCAGTAGCGTCGGGACAGTGGTGGGCCGCAGGGAGCAGCCTGGATGATTTTGGTGCTGTCATCTGGAACGAGCGGCTTTCTGGTCTGGTCGCGCGGCAAAGCACCCCGATCGGCGCGGACTTTAGGCAAAGCACGAAACGGTGTCCATGGGGCAGCCTCCGCCAACCCGACGGGCGCCGCCGCCATCGAAAAAAACAATGATACCCCAGAAAAAACTAATGACGCGCGTGCCGATTGCCCGTAGGTTGTTTGATGTACCGACCTGAGTTTAGGGAGGAATCGCGGGAAACACCGCGATCACACGATAATAAAACCATCCATACCGAGATAAGGGTGGCGAGAATCGCGAGACCCCGCTATCCAGCGGGTTCTCGCCCCCCTCTCATCCGACTGCGACCGGCCGAGCCGCCGCCCAGGGCGGTGCCAGTGCCAAGACCTCGCCATAGCGTGGGCAATCCTCGACATGCGCGCCGGGCAGATAGCCGAGACTCATCAGAAACTCGCCGACGATCTCGCCGCCCGTAAAGCGGAAAGTCCGGCCGAACAGCTTGACCCACTCCACCTTGTCGCGCGGATGGTGAGCATCGAGCCAGGCCGCGAACGAGCCGTGGCTGTCGCGAATCCGCTGGAGCCGGCGGGCATTCTCGATCGCGGCGTCGATCTTCAAGCGGTTGCGAATGATACCAGCATCGGCCATCAGCCGCGCCACCGCATCGGAGCCATAGCCCGCCACCGTGTCGATCGCGAACCCGTCATAGGCGGCGAGAAAGGCCGGACGCTTCTTCAAGATCGTCAGCCAGGAGAGGCCGGCCTGATTGATCTCCAGCACCAGCCGCTCGAACAGCACATGATCGTCGCGCTGCGGAAAGCCGTATTCGGTGTCGTGATACGGCCCGTGCACGGCATGGCCAGGCGCTGCCCGGCAATAGGATTCGCTCATGCTAGCTCGGCCTGAAGCTGATCCAGTCGGAAATGACAATCAGATAGATGATTGCGAACAAAGCTGCGGCGATACCGGTCGCCAGCAACACCTTGAAGCCCAGCCGCGGATTGGCCGGCGCACCGGAATCGTGGCCCAGATGAGATTCGCCGGCCGGTCTGATGCCGAGCGGCAAGACGCAAAACATCGCCAGCCACCACAGCACGACATAGACGACGATGCCAGATATCCAGTTCATGACGCGGCCCTCAGACCTGTTCCAGTTCGACCAGCGTGCCGGCGAAATCCTTCGGATGCAGGAACAGTACCGGCTTGTCGTGGGCTCCGAATTTCGGTTCGCCATCGCCCAGCACGCGGGCGCCCTGCGCCTTCAAATGATCGCGCGCGGCATAGATGTCAGCCACCTCGTAGCAGACATGATGCATGCCGCCGGACGGGTTCTTGTCGAGAAAGGCCTTGATCGGTGAATTCTCGCCGAGCGGCTCCAGCAACTCGATCTTGGTGTTGGGCAATTCGACGAAGACGACGGTCACGCCATGGGCTGGCTGCGGCTTGGGGGCGGAAACGGTGGCACCCAGCGTTTCGGCATAAAGCCGCGTCGCCGCTTCCAGATCCGGCACGGCGATTGCCACATGGTTCAGTCTGCCGATCATTCGGTCGCCTCCTCAGATCCTGATGACATGGATATCGATCACCGGCTTTTTGCCGTGGCTGGCCGAAATCGCCCGGCGGATCGCAACACGGGAGGTCTCGCGCACGATCTCATCCTCCCGCCGCTGTTCCGCCGACAACGCCTTGACCGCCCGCTCGACCGCCTCGGCCACCGCCCCCATGACCAGATCGGATTCCGCATCCAGCAGGCCATGAATCGTCAATTGCGGTGGCGCCAACAGCCGACCGTTTCGGTCGAGCACCACCGTCGCCACTGCGGCGCCACTATAGGTCATGCGCAACCGCGTGCGGAACGAGTCGCTCTCCAGCGGCACCAGATTCTTGCCGTCGATCCCGAGCCGCCCAGTCTCGACGCGGTCGATCACCTTGACCGAGCCAGGCCCGAGCCGGACCATGTCGCCATTTTCCGCGACGAGGCTCTGCGGCACCTGGCAATCCTCGGCCAGCTTGGCATGGGCGATCAGATGGCGGGCCTCGCCATGCACCGGGATCGCCACTTTCGGCCGGATGATCTGATACATCCGGGTCAGTTCGTCGCGCGCCGGATGGCCGGAGACATGGACGAAATGCTCGGCCTCGGTCACCACCTCTATGCCACGGCGCGATAGAAGATTCTGGATCCGGCCGATCGCACGCTCATTGCCAGGGATCATGCGTGACGAGAAAATCACCGTATCGCCCGGATCGAAGGTGACCTGGGGATGATCGTTCCCGGCGATGCGGGCGAGCGCGGAGCGCGGCTCACCCTGGCTGCCGGTGCAGATCATCAGGATCTGATCGCGCGACAACTCGCGCACCTGATCCTCGCGCAAAAATGGGCGGATGCCGTCGAGATAGCCGTTCTCGCGCGCCGCCTGTTCCATCCGCCAGAGTGAACGGCCGACCAGTGCCACCGAACGGCCATGCGCCTCGCCGGCCAGCGCTGCCGACTGCAGCCGCGCGACGTTGGAGGCAAAGCAGCCGATCGCGACGCGATTATCGTACCGGCCGACCAGTTCGATCAGCGAGGCGCGGACATCGGCCTCGGACCCGGCCTCGCCGGCCTTCAACGCATTGGTCGAATCGCCGATGAGGACATCGATCCCTTCATCGCCCAAACGATGCAGGGCCGCCATATCGGCGGTGCGGCCGATCAGCGGTTCCGGATCGAACTTCCAGTCGCCGGTATGGAGCACCGTCGCGGCCGGCGTGCGCAGCACCACGGCATTGGGTTCCGGGATCGAATGGGTCAGCGTGACCAGTTCGAGCGCGAACGGGCCGAGGGTAAAGTTGCCCGACAGCGGCACCTCGATAATCTTGGCCTCGTTCAGCAGCCCGGCCTCGCCCAGTTTCAGGCGCAGTACCGAGGCGGTGAAGGGCGTCGCATAGATCGGACAGCGCAGGCGAGGCCAGAGATGCGGGATGGCACCGATATGGTCTTCATGCGCGTGCGTGATCAGCAATCCGACCAACTTGTCGCGGCGCTCGACGATGAAGCTTGGATCGGCCATGAAAATTTCGACGCCCGGCATAGTGTCGTCGCCGAACGAAATACCGAGATCGATCATCAGCCAGGAATCGTTATAGCCGTACAGGCTCAGATTCATACCGATTTCGCCGACCCCGCCCAGGGCCAGGAAAACCAGTTCGTCGGCTTGGTTCAAAGTCGGTCGCAGACGCGTCGGCCCAAATGAAGTTGCTGTCATTACCCGTTATTTCTCAAATAGATCAGTCGTAAGCCGTTCAGCGTCAGCTCGGTATCGCTCCGATCGGTCCCCAGAACCTGCCTCGTGCATCATACGCGTCACAAATGCGCGCCACGAGTCTCTCGATCAACCATCCCCGTTTCGCGGCCATCTTGAACAATGTCTGATGCGACAGATCGATGCCGGCACAGTGGCTGGCGGCATCGCGATGTCTCAAACCGGGGGGAAATGAACATCACCGGCGGTGACCCGCCGCACCCCCGCAGACGTCTCAAGAATGAGCGCGCCGTCGAGATCGAGGTCGAGAAAGCGGCCGATCAGCGGTTCGCCGCCTTGGCGAACCTCCAGTCGGTCGCCGAGGCCCTGAGCCCGGTCGAGCCAAGCCACCCGGATCGGAGCGAAACCGCGCCGGCTCCAGCAATCGAGCCAGGACGTTAAAGCCTGGGCAAGCCGCTCCAGCACCGCATCGACCGGCGGGAAGGTCCCCGCCAACCCGCCCAGACAAACCGCCGGATAAGCGATATCGGTCGGTGCCGCCGCGATATTGATGCCGATGCCAAGTACCACCCAATCGACCGCGCCGGCCGGGCCGGAACGGGTTTCGAGCAGGATGCCCGCGAGCTTGGCGTTATCGACGAGCACATCGTTCGGCCATTTCAGCGTAGCCTTGGTCGCGGTAGGCAGGAAGCTTTCGACCGCATCGGCCACTGCCAGCGCGGCCACAAAGCTAAGTTCGGCCGCCTGAGCGGGCATCGCCTCCGGCCGCAAGATGACCGAAGCGAAGAGGTTACCGCGCGGCGAAATCCACTGTCGATCGAGCCGCCCGCGCCCTGCGGTCTGTTCTTGCGCCCAGACCAGCGTCCCGTGAGCCGCGCCGGCCGCGGCGAGCCGCTTGGCTTCGTCGCTGGTCGAACCCAGCCGGTCGTAAGCCACCAGCGAAAAAGGCGGCGGCAGGCTCGGAATGGCCTCGTCCGCCGGCGCCATCAAAGGATGAGCGACTTGGCCGCCACATCGGCGGCCTGGAACAACCAATCGCCCGACAGAATGAACAGCACAATCGTCGCCATCGCGACCGCAACCACCAGCTTGACCGCCCGGCCGCCTGATCGTGCGTCGAAATGGTCCTTGGGTTGATCGAAATACATCACCTTGACGATGCGAATATAATAATAGCAGCCGATCACGCTGGTCAGCACGCCGATGATCGCAAGCGAGGTCATCATGCCGGTGCCAACCTGGATCGCCGCCTTGAACACGGCGATCTTGGAGAAGAATCCAGCCAGCGGCGGAATCCCGGCCATCGAGAACATGAAGATCGCCAGCGCCAGTGCCAGGACCGGCCGACTGCGCGACAGGCCGGTGAGATCGTCGATCGCCTCGACCATCTGGCCATTGCGTTCCATGCACAAGATCACGCCGAAGGTGCCCAGCGTCATCACCACATAGATCGCCAGATAGACCAGCACGCCGACCACGCCTTGATGCGTGCCGGCGGCAAGACCGATCAGCGCATAGCCGACATTGCCGATCGAGCTGTACGCCATCAGCCGCTTGATATTGCTCTGGCTGATCGCCGCATAGGCGCCGAGCACCATCGACAGCAGCGAAATCGCCCAGATGATCTGGGTCCATTGCAGGGCAAGGTGGCCGAACGGCCCGAGCATGACCCGCAGGAAAAGCGATAGGGCCGCGATCTTGGGCGCCGAGGCGAAGAAGGCGGTGACCGGAGTCGGCGCCCCCTCATAGACATCCGGCGTCCACATATGGAACGGCACGGCCGAACATTTGAAGGCGATCCCGACCGATAGAAAAACCACGCCAATAATCAGCCCGATCGAATGGTCCGGCGCCATCCCGCCCAGTCCGAAGGCCAATTGATCAAAATTGGTCGTGCCGGCAAAGCCATAAATGAAGGATGCGCCGAACAGCAGCATGCCGGAGCTGAGCGCACCCAGCACGAAATACTTCAACCCCGCCTCGGTGCTGCGCACGGTATCGCGCTGAAACGCCGCCATGACATAGAGCGCCAAGCTTTGCAGCTCCAGCCCGACATAAAGCGAAATCAGATCGTTCGCCGACACCATGGCCATCATGCCGACCGTGGCGAGCAGCATCAGAATCGGAAATTCGAAGCGGTTGATATGGTGGCTGACATTGTAGCGCATCGCCAGCAGGATCGAACCGGCCGCACCGAGCAGAATCAGCGTCTTCACGAAGCGGGCGAAATCGTCGGTGACGAACAACCCGTTAAACGTAATGACCCGGCCGCTCGGCCGTTCGAGCACCAGAAACACTGTGACGGCGATCACCGCGACAGCCAGCAGCGACACGGCGCGCGCGCCGGTATTGTTGCCGCGCAACACGCCGAGCAGCAGCAGCGCCATCGCCGCAACCGCCAGGAAAATTTCCGGCACGGCCGGGGTGAAATTCGGAACCGGGATCATCACTGCACCACAGCTTCTGCGGCCTGCACCGGGCGCGGTGCTGCCTGGGCGGCGACGTGGCCGCGCTCGATCATCGCCGAGATCGCGGGCTTCATCGGATCGAGGAAGGAGGACGGATAGATACCCATCCAGAACACCAAAGCGATCAACGGCGCGAAGATCAGCTTCTCGCGCCAGCTCAGATCGAGCATCGCCTTGACATCCTCGCGCGTGATCGTGCCGAAAATCACCCGGCGATAGAGATAGAGCATATAGCAGGGCCCGAGGATCAGGCCGGTCGTCGCCAGGAACGCCACCCAACTATTGACCTCGAACGCCCCCATCAGCACGAGGAATTCGCCGATGAATCCGGACGTGCCGGGCAGACCGACCGAGGCCAGCATGAAGATCATGAAGACCAAGGCATATTTCGGCATGTTGCCGGCCAGCCCGCCATAGCGCGCAATCTCGCGGGTGTGCAGCCGGTCATAGACGACGCCGACGCACAGGAACAAGGCGGCCGAGACGATGCCGTGGCTCAGCATCTGGAACATCGCGCCCTGCACACCCTGCTGCGTCAGGGTGAAGATGCCGATCGTGACGAAGCCCATATGGGCGATCGAGGAATAGGCGATCAGCTTCTTCATATCCTCCTGAGCCAAGGCGACCAGCGAGGTATAGATCACCGCGACGACCGAGAGCGTATAGACCAGCGGCGTCAGCACGACCGTCGCATCCGGAAAGAGCGGGATCGAAAACCGCAAGAACCCGTAACCGCCCATCTTCAGCAGCACGCCGGCCAGGATGACCGAGCCCGCGGTCGGCGCCTCGACATGCGCATCCGGCAGCCAGGTATGGACCGGCCACATCGGCACCTTGACCGCGAAGGAGGCGAAGAAGGCGAGCCACAGCCAATATTGCATCGCCTTGGGCAGATCGGCATGGATCGCCGTCTGCACATCGGTCGTGCCAAGCTGCCAGTAGATCGCGAGGATCGCCAGCAGCATCAATACCGAACCGAGCAGTGTGTAGAGGAAAAATTTGAACGCGGCATAGACCCGGCGCTGCCCGCCCCACACCCCGATGATCAGATACATCGGGATCAGCACAGCCTCGAAGAAGACATAGAACAGCACGAGGTCAAGCGCGCAGAACATGCCGACCATCATCGTTTCCAGCACGAGGAAGGCCAGCATGTATTCCTTGACCCGCTGATGGATCGCCTCCCACGAGGAGATGATGCAGATCGGCGTCAGCAGCGTCGAGAGCAGCACGAAGAACAGCGAAATCCCGTCGATCCCCATGGTGTAATTGATGTGGAGCGAGGGGAACCAAGCCTGCTTTTCGACGAATTGGAAATCGGCGGAATTGGCATCGAAGCCGGTCCAGAGCAGGATCGACAGGCCGAAGGTGATGAGCGAGGTCAGAAGAGCCGCCCATTTGGCATTGCGCGCAACGGCGGCCTCATCGCCGCGCATCAGTACGATGAAGGCCGCGCCGACCAGCGGCAGGAAGGTGACGAGCGAAAGAAGCGGCAAGTTGCTCATAAATTCCCTCACCGCGCCTGATAGAGATAATAGGTGACCATCGCGGCCACACCGATCAGCATCGCGAATGCATAGTGATAGACGTAGCCGGTCTGCATCCGGCTCGCCTGCCGTGACAGGCCGCGCGTGACGGTGGCAATCCCATCCGGCCCGAGCCCGTCGATCAGCAACCCGTCGCCACCCTTCCACAGCGCCCAGCCGCCGAACATCAAGGGGCGGACGAAAAGTCGGTCGTAAAGCTCGTCGAAATACCATTTATTGAGCAGGAAGAGATAAACTGGCCGAAAGGCCTTGGCGATCCGGCCGGGAATGCTCGGCACGCCGAGATAGGCAACCCAGGCGGTCGCAATCCCAGCCAAGCCGACCAGCAGCGGCAGATATTCGATCAACGCCGGCACGTCTTCGGCCCCGGCCAGCGCGTGATGGATCGGCAGGATCTTGATCGATTCGCCCCAAAATTCCGCCTGATCCTCGCCAATGAAATATTTTGCGCCGAGCACGCCCGCAAATAGCGCACCGACCGCCAGCACATAGAGCGGCCACAGCATTACCGGCGGTGATTCATGGGCGTGATCAAAGGTGTGATGATCGGCCCTGCTCTTGCCATTGAAGGTCAGGAAGATCAGGCGCCAGGAATAAAATGCCGTGAGAAAGGCCGCGAGAATGCCGAGGGTGAAGGCGTAATGCCCGACCGCGGTCCCCGACGCCCAGGCCGCGTTCAAGATCATGTCCTTGGAATAATAGCCCGAGAAAAACGGAATGCCGGCCAACGACAGGCTGCCGATCCACATCAGCAGGGCGGTGATTTTGATCTTGCGCCACAGCCCGCCCATCTTGCGCATATCCTGCTCGCCCGACATGGCGTGGATGACCGAGCCTGCACCGAGAAACAGCAACGCCTTGAAGAAGGCGTGGGTACCGAGATGGAACATCGCCGCCGGATAGGCCGAGACGCCAGCCGCAAAGAACATGTAGCCAAGCTGGCTGCAGGTCGAATAGGCGATGACCCGCTTGATATCGTTCTGCGCCATGCCGATCGAGGCCGCAAAGATCGCGGTCGTGCCGCCGACCACCACGACGACATCAAGCGCCATCTGGGAATATTCGAACATCGGCGACAGGCGGCAAACCATGAAGACGCCAGCGGTCACCATGGTCGCAGCATGGATCAACGCCGAAACCGGCGTCGGGCCTTCCATCGCGTCGGGCAGCCAGGTGTGCAAGCCCAATTGCGCGGATTTACCCATGGCACCAATAAACAGCAGAATGCAGGTGACGGTCAGCGCATTCACATCCCAGTTGAGGAAATGCATCGTCCGGGTGGCGATCTGCGGGGCGGCCTGAAAGACCGGGTCAAAGCTGACCGTGCCGAACAGTTTGAACACGGCGAAGATGCCGAGCGCAAAACCGAAATCGCCGACCCGATTGACGACGAACGCCTTGATCGCCGCCGCATTGGCGCTCGGTCGGTCGTACCAGAAACCGATCAGCAGATAAGAAGCGGTACCGACCCCTTCCCAGCCGAAGAACATCTGAACGAAATTATCGGCCGTCACCAGCGCCAGCATGGCGAAGGTGAAGAACGACAGATAGGCCATGAAGCGCGGGATCGAATGATCATGCGACATATAGCCGATCGAATAGACATGGACCATCGACGAGACAATGGTCACGACGCACAGCATCACCGCCGACAGCGTATCGAGCCGGATCGCCCAATCGACGCTGAGCGGACCGGTATCGATCCAGCGCAGCAGATCGATCGTCGCCGGATGATGGTCGAGTGCCACATTCTTGAAGACCAGGATCGACAGGATAGCGGCGATCAGCACGCCGCCGCTGGTGATCAGTTGCGCAGCACGATCGCCCAACGCGCGGCCGAACAGGCCGACGATGATGGCCGTGATCAGCGGCAAAAAAACAATGGCAGTAGCCATTTCCGCTCAGCCCCTCATCAGATTGATGTCCTCGACCGCGATCGAGCCGCGGTTTCGGAAATAGACGACCAGGATAGCGAGCCCGATCGCCGCCTCGGCGGCGGCGACGGTCAGCACGAACATGGCGAAGACCTGACCGGTCAGATCGTGGATGAAGCTCGAAAACGCCACGAAATTGATGTTGACCGCCAGCAGCATCAGTTCGATCGACATCAGAATGATGATGACGTTCCGGCGATTGAGGAAAATCCCGAAAATCCCGAGCGTGAACAGGATGGCGGCCACCACCAGATAATGCGTGAGACCGATCTCGAACATGGTACTTCTCCCCCCGTTCCGCTCAGACGCCGCTGCCGGTGGTGACTTTGACGATCTCGATCGATTGACTGCGCAGTCGCCCGACCTGGGTGCCGATATTCTGACGCCGGACATCGCTGCGCCCGCGCAAGGTCAGCACGATCGCCCCGATCATCGCAACCAACAGAATCAGCCCGGACAACTGGAAGGCATAGAGGTATTTGGTATAGAGCAGCAGCCCGAGCGCCTGGGTATTGTCGGACCAGGCCGCCGCCGGATTGCCCAGCGCCACCTTGTGACCGAGGCCGCGGCTGTTCAGCACGACGATGACCAACTCGCTCAGCAGCACCAGCCCGACCGCCAATCCGAGCGCCAGATTGCGATGGATATTTCGGCGCAGTACGGCGAAATCGATATCGAGCATCATGACGACGAACAGGAACAGCACCGCCACCGCGCCGACATAGACGACGACCAGGATCATCGCCAGGAACTCGGCCCCGAGCAGCAGGAACAGCCCGGCCGCATTGAAGAATGCCAAGATCAGGAACAGCACCGAATGGACCGGATTGCGTGCGGTGATGACCATCACGCCCGACAAAATCGCGATGGTGGAGAAGAGATAGAAGATCAAAGCGGGGAAAATCATGTTTGGCTAATCTCCGCTCACCGGTAGGGCGCGTCGGCAAGAAGGTTCG
This sequence comes from Aliidongia sp., assembly GCA_049696095.1. Classification (GTDB taxonomy): domain Bacteria; phylum Pseudomonadota; class Alphaproteobacteria; order ATCC43930; family CGMCC-115725; genus JAXDMU01. The sequence continues at coordinate 11,764 of JBAVTK010000125.1, forward strand.
CCGCGATCTCGGCTTCCCAACGATCGCCATTCGCCAACAATTTTTCCTTGTTGTAGAACAGCTCCTCGCGGGTCTCGGTCGCGAATTCGAAGTTCGGGCCTTCGACGATGGCATCGACCGGGCAGGCCTCCTGACACAGACCGCAATAGATGCATTTCGTCATATCGATATCGTAACGAGTCGTGCGCCGGCTGCCATCTTCGCGCGGCTCGGCCTCGATCGTGATGGCGAGCGCCGGACAGACCGCCTCGCACAATTTGCAGGCGATGCAACGCTCTTCGCCGTTGGGATACCGGCGCAGCACATGCTCGCCCCGAAAGCGCGGGCTGAGCGGCCCTTTTTCGAACGGGTAATTCACCGTCACTGGCTTCTTGAACATATAGCCGAGCGTCAGCTTCATGCCGCTAAGCAACTCCCACAGCAGGAATCGGCCGACGGTGCGATCGAGGAACGCCATGCTGAACTCCCTTCCCTAGAGGCTGCGGCGCGACGGCGAGGCGCGGAAAACGAAATACATGGCTCAGGCCTTCGGTAACCAGCCGGTGTAGACCAGCACACCAGCCACCAGGATGAGATAGAACAGCGACAGCGGCAGGAAGATCTTCCAGCCGAGCCGCATCAATTGGTCATAGCGAAAGCGCGGGAAGGTGCCGCGCACCCAAAGGAACAGGAACAGCACGAAGCAAATTTTCAAGATGAACCAGATGCCGCCCGGCACGATCGCGGTGATGGCACCCAGCACCGGCACACCAGCGAACGGTGCGAGCCAGCCGCCCAGGAACATGATGGCGGTCATGGCACTCATCAGGATCATGTTCATATATTCGCCGAGATAGAACAGGGCGAACGCCATCGAGGAATATTCGACGAAGAAGCCGCCGACCAGTTCCGACTCGCCTTCCGGCAGATCGAACGGTGAGCGGTTGGTTTCGGCCAGACCGGACACGAAGAACACCACGGCCATCGGCAGCAGCGGAATGACGAACCAGACATGCTGCTGCGCGAGCACGATCTTGGTCAAATTGAGCGAGCCGGCGCAGAGCAGGACGGTGACGATGACGAAGCCGATCGAGACCTCGTAGGACACCATCTGGGCGGCCGAGCGCAAGCCGCCGAGAAACGCGTATTTCGAATTCGACGCCCAGCCGGCCATGATGATGCCATAGACGCCGAGCGAACTGATCGCAAAGAGGTAGAGCACGCCGACATTGATGTCGGCGACGACCCAGCCCTCGCTGAACGGAATCACCGCCCAGGCGACCAGCGCCAGCACGAAGGTGATCAGCGGCGCGATCATGAACACGGTCGAATTGGCACCGGTCGGGATCACGGTTTCCTTGAGCAGCAGCTTCAGCCCGTCGGCCATTGGCTGCAACAGGCCGAATGGGCCGACGACATTCGGCCCCATCCGGCGCTGAATCAGCGCAAGCACTTTGCGTTCGGCATAGGTCAGATAGGCCATCGAGCCGAGCAGCCCGGCGACGACGACGCCGATGCCGACCAGAATGCGCAGAATGGCGTAGTCGTGCCAGATGCCGGTGGCAAGATTCCAGATATCAGCCATGGGTGCCGGTCTTCGGGCTGGTGTTGGCGCGGTAGGATTCGGTGCAGGCCGCCATGGTCGGCGAGGCCCGGCTGATCGTATCGGTTTGGTAATAATTCGCGATCGGGTAGGTGAATGCCTCACCCGCGCCCTTGCCGACCGTGCCGAAGTCACCCCAGGCCGACGGTGCCACCTCATCGATATGGGCGAACACCGGATTGACCGCGATCAGTCGTTGGCGAAGCTGGCCCAGCGAGTCATAAGGCAGCTTGTGACCGAGCGGATCGGACAGGGCGCGCAAGATCTTCCAATCCTCGCGCGCATCGCCCGGCGGAAACACCGCCTTGCGGCCGAGCTGAACGCGTCCCTCGGTATTGACGTAAGTCCCGTCCTTTTCGGTATAGGCTGAACCCGGCAGCACGACATCGGCCCGCGCCGCGCCGGCATCGCCATGATGGCCCTGATAGATCACGAAGGCGGAACCGAGTTTCGCCATGTCGATCTCGTCGGCACCGAGCAGATAAACCACCTCGATCGCACCGCTTGCCGCCCCATCGAGAATGCCGGCGACATCGCGGCCGCCCTCGCCCGGCACGAAGCCCAGATCCAGGCCGCCGACCCGCGCTGCCGCCAGATGCAGGACGTTGAAGCCGTTCCAATCCTCGCGCACCAGCCCGGCCTCGTCGGCCAGTTGCCGCGCCAGCCCGAGAATCTCAGCACCATCCGGCCGCGCGAGCGCGCCCTGGCCGATGATCAGCATCGGGCTTTTTGCCTGCTTCAGCGTCGGAACCCAAGAATGATTGCCGTCAGCCAGATCGGTCAGCACCTCCGGCCCGAGGCCGAGTTGCGTCACCGGGAAGGTCAGATCGAGCTTCGGTCCGATATTGAAGACCTTGAAGCCGCCCTGGAGATAGCGCTTGCGCAGTCGCGCATTGATCAAAGGCGCTTCCCAGCGCGGGTTGGTGCCGATCAACAGGCAGACATCGGCCTGCTCGATCCCGGCGATCGTCGTGTTGAAGACATAACCGGAACGCTCACCGGTCGGCAGCTTGGCACCGTCCTGGCGGCAATCGAGATGCGGGCTGCCGAGCGCCGTCATCAGATCCTTGAGCGCCAGCATCGCCTCGGCATCGCACAGATCGCCAGCGATGGCGGCGATCCGGTCGCCCGCAACGCCCTTTAGCCGGGCCGCAATCGCGGCGAATGCCTCGCCCCAGCCGGCTTCCTGCAATTTGCCGTTCCGCCGGACATAGGGCCGATCGAGCCGGCGCTTCATCAACCCATCGACCGCGAAACGGCCACGATCGCCCAGCCACTCCTCGTTCACATCCTCGTTCAGCCGCGGCAGGATGCGCAGCACCTGTGGCCCACGCGAATCGACCCTGATATTGGCGCCGACCGCATCCAGCACATCGATCGACTCGGTCTTGCGCAACTCCCACGGCCGCGTGACAAAGGCATAGGGCTTCGAAGTGAGCGCCCCGACCGGACACAGATCAATGATGTTGCCGCTCAATTCCGAGGTCAGCGCATGCTCGATATAGGTGCCGACCTCCATATCCTCGCCGCGCCCGGTGGCACCCAATTCGGGGGCGCCGGCGATCTCGGTCGCAAAGCGGATGCAGCGGGTGCAATGGATGCAGCGATTCATGCTGGTCTTGACCAGCGGCCCCAGATTCTTGTCCTTGACCGCGCGCTTGTTCTCCTGAAAGCGGCCGCGATCGAAGCCATAGGCCACAGCTTCATCCTGAAGATCGCATTCGCCACCCTGATCGCAGATCGGGCAATCGAGCGGATGATTGATCAACAAGAACTCCATGACGCCCTTGCGCGCCTTCTTGGCCTTCTCGCTGTTGGTATGGATCACCATGCCCTCGCCCACCGGCATCGCGCAGGATGCGATCGGCTTTGGCGATTTTTCCATTTCGACCAGGCACATGCGGCAATTGCCGGCAATTGCCAGCCGCTCATGATAGCAGAAATGCGGCACTTCCACGCCCGCCGCCTGGCAGGCCTGGAGCACGGTCACACCGGCCGGGACTTCGACTTCGCTGCCGTTGATCGTCAGCTTCGGCATCGATTCCTCCGTCAGGCCGCGACGCGGCGCTGGGCCGCATCACGGTAATTCTTGATGCGCGCTTCCATCTCGGGCCGGAAATGCCGGATCAGCCCTTGCACCGGCCAGGCCGCCGCATCGCCCAGCGCGCAGATCGTGTGGCCTTCGATCTCGTAGGTGACTTCAAGCAGCATATCGATTTCCTCGACCGAGGCATTGCCCTTGACCATGCGCTCCATCACCCGCCACAGCCAGCCGGTGCCTTCGCGGCACGGCGTACATTGACCACAGCTTTCATGCTTGTAGAAGCGTGACAGGCGCGCGATCGCCTTGATGATGTCGGTCGATTTATCCATGACGATGACCGCCGCCGTGCCGAGGCCGGATTTGACGTCACGCAACGAATCGAAATCCATCAGCACCGTGTCGCAGATCGATTTTGGCAGCACCGGCACCGAGGAGCCACCGGGGATCACTGCCAGCAGATTGTCCCAGCCGCCCCGCACGCCGCCGCAATAGCGCTCGATCAACTCCTTCAGCGGAATGCCCAGCTCTTCCTCGACATTGCACGGCTTGTTCACATGGCCGGAAATGCAGAAGAGCTTGGTGCCGGTATTCTTCGGCCGGCCGAGTCCGGCAAACCAACCCGAGCCACGGCGCAGAATCGTCGGCACCACAGCGATGCTCTCGACATTGTTGACGATGGTCGGGCAGCCATAGAGCCCGACCGCGGCCGGAAAGGGCGGCTTCAGCCGCGGCTGGCCCTTCTTGCCTTCGAGGCTTTCCAGGAGTGCCGTTTCTTCGCCGCAGATATAGGCGCCGGCACCGCGATGGAGATAGAGGTCGAAATCATAGCCCGAGCCGCAGGCGTTCTTGCCGATCAGCCCGGCGGCATAAGCCTCATCGATCGCCTGCTGAAGCGCCACGCTCTCGTTATAAAACTCGCCGCGGATATAGATATAGGCGACATGCGCATCAATCGCGACCGAGGCCAAAAGCGCGCCTTCGATCAACTTGTGCGGATCATGACGCAATATGTCGCGGTCCTTGCAGGTGCCCGGCTCAGATTCGTCGGCATTGATCGTCAGATAGGCCGGACGACCATCCGGCTTGGCGATGAAAGACCATTTCATGCCGGTCGGAAAACCCGCGCCGCCGCGGCCACGCAGGCCTGAATCCTTGACTTCCTCGACGAGCCATTGCCGACCCTTGAGGATCAGATCCTTGGTGCCACTCCAATCGCCGCGCTGTTTGGCGCCAGCCAGTCCGGCATCGTGGATGCCGTAGAGATTGGTGAAGATCCGGTCTTCGTCACGCAGCATCGCCGTCTCCCTCGAAGCGGAGGCTGGTCAGCGTCTCCGGCCCGCCGATCGGCGCCGAGGTTTGCCGTCCGGTCATCGAGCCGACCGGCGGCACCTCGTCCCGCGCCAGCGCGTCGAGCAGCTTTTCGGTCAGGGCCGCGTCCATATCCTCGTAAAAATCGTCATTGACCTGGAGTATCGGCGCATTGACGCAGGCGCCGAGGCATTCGACCTCGATCAGGCTGAATTTGCCATCCGGCGTCGTGCCGCCGATGCCGATGCCGAGCTTCTTGCGGCAGGTCTCGACCACCTCGTCGGAGCCGCGCAGCCAGCACGGCGTGGTCGTGCAAGCTTGGAGCAGGTATTTGCCGACCGGCTTCAGATGGAACATCGTATAAAATGTGGCGACTTCGTAAACCCGGATCGCCGGCATGCCGAGCATCTCGGCGATATAATCCATCGCCGCACGCGGCACCCAATTCTGATGCTGGCGCTGGGCGACATAGAGCAACGGCAACACCGCGCTCGCCTGCCGGCCCGGCGGGTATTTGGCGATAAGGCGCTTGGCCTCTTCGAGATTTTCCGGCGTGAATTCGAAGCTCGCCGGCTGGTCGACGACTGTGTCGTCCTGCGCTTCACTCATCGATCAATCTCGCCAAACACAATATCCATGGAGCCGATGATCGCGACGACATCGGCCAGCATGTGGCCCTTGCCCATGAAATCCGTCGCTTGCAGGAAGGCATAGCTCGGTGCGCGAATCTTGCAGCGATAAGGCTTGTTGGAGCCGTCGGAGACCAGATAGACGCCGAACTCGCCCTTGGGCGCCTCGACCGCGGTATAGGTCTCGCCGGCCGGAACGTGATAGCCCTCGGTATAAAGCTTGAAGTGATGGATCAGCGCTTCCATCGATTGCTTCATCTCGGCACGCGGCGGCGGCGCCACCTTGCGGTCATTCACCTTGACCGGGCCAGACGGCATCTTGTCGAGCGCCTGTTTTATGATCCGCACGCTCTGGCGCATCTCCTCGATGCGCACGAGGAAACGATTCCAGCAATCTCCGTGTTTGCCGATCGGAATGTCGAAATCCATCTCGGCATAGACGTCGTAAGGCTGCGATTTCCGCAGATCCCACGGCACGCCCGAGGCGCGCAGCATTGGGCCAGTGAAGCCCCAATCGATCGCATCGGCGGCACTGATAATGCCGATATCGACCGTGCGCTGCTTGAAGATCCGGTTCTCGGTCAGCAGATGATCAAGATCGTCGAGCCGCTTGGGGAATTCCTCGCAAAATCCATAGATTTCGTCCGCAAGCCCGGCCGGCAGATCCTGATTGACTCCGCCCGGCCGGAAGTAATTGGCATGAAGCCGAGCGCCCGAGACCCGCTCATAGAACTCCATCAACCGCTCGCGATCCTCAAAGCCCCATAGCACCGGCGTAATCGCGCCGACATCGATGGCGAAGGTCGTGATGTTAAGCAAATGATTGGCGATGCGCGAAATTTCGGCGAAGAGTACGCGGATATATTGCGCGCGCGGCGGTGCCGTGATGCCCAGCAGCTTTTCGGTCGCCAACGCAAAAGCATGCTCTTGCGACATCGGCGCCACATAATCGAGCCGGTCGAAATACGGCAGTGCCTGGAGATAGGTCTTGTATTCGATCAGCTTTTCGGTGCCGCGATGCAGCAACCCTATATGCGGGTCACACCGCTCGACCGTCTCGCCATCCATCTCCAGCACCAGGCGCAGCACGCCATGGGCGGCCGGGTGCTGTGGCCCGAAATTGATGTTGTAGTTCTTGATATCGGCGCCAGCGGGCGCGGCGATTTGAGGCGCGGGGCTCGGCATCTTACTTCTCCGCCTTCTCGTCGCCGGGCAGGATGCTGTTCATGCCTTCCCAGGGCGACACGAAATCGAAATTGCGAAATTCCTGCCGGAGCTTGATCGGCTCATAGACCACCCGCTTTTCGGCATCGTCGTAGCGCAGTTCGACATAGCCGGTCAGCGGAAAATCTTTGCGCAGCGGATGCCCTTCGAAACCGTAATCGGTGAGAATCCGACGCAGATCGGGATTGTCCGTGAAAAACACGCCGAACATGTCCCAGACTTCACGCTCGAACCAACCGGCCGTGCTGTAGACCGGTACGACAGACGCCACCGGCGTATCCTCGTCGGTCGTGCATTTGACCCGCACCCGGCGATTGAGCCTGAGACTTACCAGATTATAGACGATCTCGAACCGCTCCGGCCGGGCTGGATAATCGACCGCGGTGAGATCGACCAGCATATCGAACAGGCAGCGCGGATCGTCGCGCAGGAAAATCAGCGCCGGCACGATCGCGGCGCGCGGCACCCACAAAATCAGCTCGCCATGGATCATCTCCATCCGGGTGACGTTCTGGGCGAGGGCTTGCGAGACGGTTGAGCCGAACTCGGTGAGCGCTTGGGACATGATGCCTCGGCTGGATTCAGGCAGGTTCAGCGCGCGAAGACGCTAGAGCGGCGGATCTTCTTTTGCAGCTGCAAAATGCCGTAGACCAACGCTTCGGCCGTGGGCGGACAGCCCGGCACATAGACATCGACCGGTACGATGCGGTCACAACCGCGCACGACGCTATAGCTATAGTGATAGTAGCCGCCGCCATTGGCGCAGGACCCCATCGAAATGACCCAGCGCGGTTCGGCCATCTGATCGTAGACCTTGCGCAGGGCCGGCGCCATCTTGTTGGTCAGCGTGCCGGCCACGATCATCACATCGGATTGCCGGGGACTCGGCCGCGGAAACACGCCGAACCGGTCGAGATCATAGCGCGCCGCATAAGCATGCATCATTTCTACAGCGCAACAAGCGAGCCCGAAGGTCATCGGCCACATCGACCCGGTGCGCGCCCAATTGACCAGCTTATCGACCGAGGCGACAACGAATCCCTTGTCCTGGATTTCGTCTGCGACCGTCTGCAACAGCGTATCTTGCGTGGCGCCCGGCGGAATCGGTGCCAGGGTCGATCCGGTCATTCCCATTCGAGCGCTCCCTTCTTCCATTCGTAGATGAAGCCGACGGTCAGCACGCCGAGGAACGCGACCATCGACCAGAAGCCCAACAGGCCGATCTCACCCAGCGTCACCGCCCAGGGAAACAGGAACGCGACTTCAAGATCAAAGATGATGAACAGGATCGCGACGAGATAGAAACGCACGTCGAATTTGCGGCGGGCATCGTCGAACGGTTCGAAACCGCATTCATAGGGCGACAGCTTCTCGGCATCCGGCCGCTGCTCTGCCAGCAGGAACGGCAAGCCGACCGCGGCGATGCCGACGAAAAGCGCGATCCCCAGGAAAATCAGGATCGGCAGGTAGTCATTCAACAAGCTGGGCAATGTCATGTCAGCTTCTCGGTCCTGACTGAAAAACTCAGCGAAAGGCGATGCGCCAAACGGCGCGACCGGCTAGCCCTTGGGATCGCCACCGGACCTGCGCCGCCGTTCGGCAGATATAGAGAGACATCGGGGGAAAATCCCGAAAATACCGCTGATCAGATATGCTCCCAGAGGAAACCTGATCCTTTACGGCCTCGATACGGAATGGCGGGAGTGGCGGGACTCGAACCCGTGACCTCCGGCGTGACAGGCCGGCGCTCTAACCAACTGAGCTACACCCCCATCCCGCAGCGAGGTGGCTTTGCTACGCCCTCACCGTCACCCAAGTCAAGCACAGTGCGAACGCCCGAGCCGAATTTTGACGCATTGCAGATTTGCGAGCGGGATCTGATCATTGCGCAGCAGAGAGCCGCCCGGCAAACCGGCTGCGCCGTTCCGATTGTCATTCACACAAACTGATTTCGGGCGGGGTCGCCCGCAGTCGGCGCGCTAGCGACGCGGCCGAATCAGAGCCAAAACGGCGGCGTTTTGCTTGGCCGACGCAGAAAGACCTTGCAAACTGATCTGCTGCCGAAGATCGGTAGCGGTAGTCTGTGCCTCCTCGTCGGTCAGAGGGGTTGCCGCCGCTTGGTCGCCGGCTAAGGCCTGCGCGGTGGCGCTGAGCGTCACAGAATCGGTAATCGGTGCCGGTCCCGTCGAGACAGTAGGAGATGCCGTCGACGCCGTGGTGCTTTGGCCACGGTTTTGCGCCGCATTGTCATCACTGATCGCGGGCTTCAACCGCAGCGTGGTGGAAATTTGAGTCGGGGTAATATCACTCATGGGCCATTCGCTTTCCTTAAAGGCGTAGCTTTAAGCTCTCCATAGCATAGCACGAGTCGATGGGCTGTGCCCATATTAGGCCATTTTCCAAGAATTAACCGAGCGTAAAGCTCCCCAACGAAGCCGATGGCAATGGTGGGCGATGACGGATTCGAACCGCCGACCCTCTCGGTGTAAACGAGACGCTCTACCGCTGAGCTAATCGCCCGATCCGGTGGCCGCAATATGCCGGCCGGGCCAATGGCCGGACTCGACGCAAGCGACCATGATCGCCAAAACAGCAGTATCGCCGCATCCGCGTTGCGGAAGCGGCGCCAAGGCTGCGGCCGCTCCGGCCCGGCCCCTTTTAGTTAAGCGCATCCTTCAAGGTTTTACCAGCCTTGAACTTGGCCTGCTTTGAGGCCGCAATCTGAATCTTTTCACCGGTGCGCGGGTTCCGCCCTTCGCTTGCTTCGCGGTCCTGCACACTGAACGTGCCGAAGCCGACGAGACGAACCTCATCACCCTTCTTCAGCGCCGAGCCGATCGCTTCGAATACCGAATCCACGGCCTTAGTCGCTTCGGCTTTCTTTAGCTCGGTCGCGGTCGCCACCGCGTCGACCAGTTCGTTTTTGTTCACGTGCCCCCTCCGATTCGATACAAATATTGCCACCGCGGATGTTCATCGGCTGAATTCCGCAGCAAGCTTAGATCGCCTTCCGATTCCGCGTCAATCACGGAACATTGGAAAAGCCTGGCATTTTAGGGGAATAAACGGGGGCTTGCGCGAATTGTTCCGACCCGAATAGGTCCGGATTCCCGCGCAGCGCCCCTTTCTAGATCAGTGCGTGACGACTCCCCCCCGATCGCCTTCAGCTTCCGGTACCCCGGCCGGCTTGGCTGGGGCGGCGATGGCATCGTCATCTTCCCATTCGACCGGTGTCAGCGGCCGGATCAGGGCATGCATCAGCACCTCATCGACATGGGCGACCGGGATGAGCGTCATACCGCGCTTCACATTGTCCGGGATCTCGGCCAGATCCTTTTCATTATCCTTGGGGATAAGAACGGTCTTGATCCCGCCGCGCAACGCGGCCAGCAGCTTTTCCTTCAGGCCGCCGATCGGAAACACCCGTCCGCGCAACGTGATCTCGCCGGTCATGGCGACATCGCGTCTGATCGGAATGCCGGTCAGCACTGACACGATGGTCGTGACCATCGCCACGCCGGCCGACGGCCCGTCCTTCGGGGTCGCCCCTTCGGGCACATGGACGTGAATGTCCTTTTTCTCCAGGACCGAACGCTTGATGCCGAACGCCCCGGCACGCGATTTCACATAGCTTTCGGCCGCCTGGACCGATTCCTTCATAACGTCACCAAGCTTGCCGGTGGCGGTGACCTTACCCTTGCCGGGGACGACGACCGCTTCGATCGTCAACAACTCGCCGCCCACCTCGGTCCAGGCGAGACCGGTGACGACACCGACCATATCCTCACTCTCAAGCTCGCCGAAGCGGAACTTGCGGACGCCGGCGTATTTTTCCAGATTCCGCCTCGTCACCGTGACCTTGGTCACATCCTTGGCCGACAGAATCTCCTTGATCGCCTTGCGCGTCAGATTGGCCAGCTCGCGCTCCAAATTCCGGACGCCGGCCTCGCGCGTATAGAAGCGAATAACGTCGCGCAAGCCTTCCTCGGAAATCGACCATTCGGTCTTTTTCAGGCCATGCGCCTCGATCTGCTTGGGGATCAAATGCCGCTTGGCGATTTCGACCTTCTCATCCTCGGTATAGCCAGGAATGCGGATGATCTCCATACGGTCCAGCAAGGGCTGCGGCATCCGCAGACTGTTGGCCGTGGTGACGAACATCACATCGGATAGATCGTAATCGACCTCAAGATAATGATCGCTGAAGGACGAATTCTGCTCCGGATCGAGCACCTCGAGCAGGGCCGACGACGGGTCGCCGCGCCAATCCGAGCCAAGTTTGTCGACCTCGTCGAGCAAAAACAACGGATTGGACGATTTCGCCTTCTTCATACCCTGAATGATCTTGCCGGGCATCGAACCGATATAAGTGCGGCGGTGGCCGCGCACCTCGGCCTCGTCGCGTACGCCGCCCAGCGACATGCGGACGAAATTGCGCCCCGTCGCCTTGGCGATCGACTTGCCGAGCGAGGTCTTGCCGACGCCCGGCGGGCCGACCAGGCAGAGAATCGGTCCCTTGACCTTCTTCATCCGCTGCTGGACCGCGAGATATTCCAGGATGCGTTCCTTGATCTTCTCCAGCCCGTAATGATCCTGATGAAGGACTTTTTCGGCGATCTTGATGTCGCGCTTGACCTTGGTGCGCTGTTGCCACGGAATGCTCAGCAGCCAGTCGAGATAGTTGCGCACCACCGTCGCCTCGGCGGACATCGGGCTCATCGAGCGAAGTTTTTTCGCCTCCGCCATCGCCTTGTCGTGCGCTTCCTTGGTCAGCTTGGTCTTGACGATGCGCTCTTCCAGTTCGGCCAATTCGTCCTTGCCGTCCTCACCCTCGCCCAGCTCCTTCTGGATCGCCTTCATTTGCTCGTTCAGATAGTATTCGCGTTGCGTTTTCTCCATCTGCCGCTTGACGCGATTGCGGATGCGCTTTTCGACCTGGAGCACGCCGATCTCGCCTTCCATGAAGGCAAAGACCTTTTCCAGCCGTTCGCTAACCGTCTCGGTTTCCAGCAGCTCCTGCTTCTCGGGGATTTTCAGTGCGAGGTTCGACGCGATCGTGTCGGCCAGCTTGGAGGCGTCGTCGATCTGATTGATCGACACCAACACCTCGGGCGGAATTTTCTTGTTGAGCTTGATATATTGCTCGAACTGCGCGACGGCGGTTCGGGCCAGCGCCTCCAACTCGGGCTGCTCGCCCAGATTTTCCGGAATCGGCTCGGCATAGGCCTGAAAGAAGCTTTCATTGTCGCGAAATTTGGTGATGTGGGCGCGCTGACCGCCCTCAACCAGCACCTTGACCGTGCCATCAGGCAATTTCAGCAATTGGAGCACCGTGCCGATCGTGCCGACGGTGAAGATATCGGCGGTGCTCGGTTCGTCCTGCTGCGCATTCTTCTGCGTCACCAACAGAATCTGCTTGTCTTCGCGCATGACGTCTTCGAGTGCGCGAACGGATTTCTCACGGCCGACGAAAAGCGGAACGATCATGTGGGGAAACACCACAATGTCGCGGAGCGGGAGAACGGGATAGAGGGTACCGCGCGGATTTTCCAAGATGATGCCTCTTCTGCCTACTGGCTGTCCCCCGTCAGGCGGCAGGACGCGCCTTGCAAAGCTTATCAGGGTATTTTGGCCGGGGGGAAGCGTCGTTCAAGGGCGCGCCCGACCGGCATCTTCGGTCTTCCCCGCATTCCTGATGCGAGCAGTGAGGGGTTGAACCCCTCAGCTGCCCGTGCCGACATCGCTCAATCGATCCGAATGGATGTAGAGCGGTTTCGCCCGCCCCTCGACAACCTCGCGGTTGATGACGATCTCCTCGACCGAATCCAGGCCGGGCAGTTCGAACATCGAATCGAGCAGAATGGCCTCCATGATCGAGCGCAGGCCGCGTGCGCCGGTCTTGCGCTGAATCGCCTTCTTGGAAATGCCCTTCAACGCTTCCTCATTGAAGGAAAGGCGGACCTCTTCCATCTCGAACAGGCGTTGATATTGCTTGACCAGCGCATTCTTCGGCTTGGTCAGGATATCGACCAGGGCTTTTTCATCGAGATCGTCAAGCGTCGCCACGACCGGCAGGCGGCCGACGAATTCCGGGATGAGTCCGAATTTCAGCAGGTCCTCGGGCTCGATATCGCGCAGGATTTCACCGGTCGTGCGATCATCCGGGCCCTTCACATCAGCACCGAAGCCAATCGAGCTGCCTTGCCGGCGCTGCGCGATGATCTTTTCCAGTCCGGAAAACGCGCCGCCGCAGATGAACAGAATGTTCGTGGTATCGACCTGGAGAAATTCCTGCTGCGGATGCTTGCGCCCGCCCTGCGGCGGCACTGAGGCGATGGTGCCTTCCATGATCTTCAGCAGCGCCTGCTGCACGCCTTCGCCGGACACGTCGCGGGTGATCGACGGATTGTCCGATTTGCGGCTGATCTTATCGACTTCGTCGATATAGACGATGCCGCGCTGCGCGCGCTCGACATTGTAATCGGCCGATTGCAGCAGCTTGAGGATGATATTCTCGACATCCTCGCCGACATAGCCCGCCTCGGTCAGCGTCGTCGCATCGGCCATGGTGAAGGGCACGTCGATGATGCGTGCCAGCGTCTGGGCCAGCAAGGTTTTGCCGCAACCGGTCGGCCCGACCAGCAGGATGTTCGATTTCGCCAGCTCGACATCGTTGTTTTTGGCGCCATGCGCCAGCCGCTTGTAGTGGTTATGCACCGCGACCGACAGCACGCGCTTGGCATGAAATTGGCCGATCACGTAATCATCCAGCACCGCGCAGATGTCGCGCGGACCGGGCACACCGTCACGCGACTTGACGAGGGTGGTCTTATGCTCTTCACGGATGATATCCATGCAAAGCTCGACGCACTCGTCGCAGATGAACACCGTGGGGCCGGCGATCAGTTTGCGGACTTCGTGCTGGCTCTTGCCGCAGAATGAACAATAAAGCGTGTTCTTCGCGTCGCCGGTGGGTTTGGTCATAGGCACTCCGTCAGCCCCCGAGGCTCATCCTCGGTCATGTTAACTGCCCGCGGGATCATCATACCCGCAAAAGCCCCACGACGGCCTATTCATACCGACCTCGCGGGGCCGGATCCCGAGCGGATCCGAGCCCACTCTCGTCAAAACGTAACAATGGCTCCTCAACATCCCCTTAACAAGGGCTCATCTCTTGCTTCCCTCGCCGCCGGCCACCGGCGCGCGCGCCGCGATGACATCGTCAACCAAGCCGAACTCCTTGGCCTCGACCGGCGACATGAAATAGTCCCGCTCGACCGCCGCGGAGACCCGCTCCATCGGCTGGCCCGTATGCTTGACATAAATCTCGTTCAGACGAAGCCGAAGCGCAAGGATTTCGCGCGCCTGAATCTCGATATCCGACGCTTGTCCCTGTGCGCCGCCCGAAGGCTGGTGGATCATAATCCGGGAATTGGGCAGCGCAAAGCGCTTGCCGGGAGCTCCCGCGGTCAACAGCAACGAGCCCATCGAGGCCGCTTGCCCGATACACAGCGTCGAGACATCGGGGCGGATATATTGCATGGTGTCGTAGATCGCCAGGCCGGAGGTCACGATACCGCCCGGCGAATTGATATACAGGCTAATATCCTTAGTCGGGTTTTCCGATTCCAGAAACAGCAGCTGTGCGCAAATCAAGCTCGCCACGGCATCATTCACCGGACCGACCAGGAAGATCAGCCGTTCCTTGAGCAGACGGGAATAGATGTCATAGGCGCGCTCGCCCCGATTGGTCTGTTCGACCACCATGGGCACGAGGGTGTTCATATAGACTTCGAATGGGTCCGCCATGGTATTCCTGATTCCCTTGCTATCCCGCAAGCGGGGACTCCCCTCTGCCCGGCCGCTTAGAGCGCGATGGCTTCGGAACGAAACCTGAATCGCGCTCTAACCTATTGAAGTAGAACAGGATGGTTTGGGTAACGTCACCCAAAATCATCTGGTTCTAGGCGGCCGCCTCGTCATCCGCGTCTTCCAGGCCGGCGAGAGCCGCCAAATCCTTGGCCGCCACCGGCTTGTCGGTCACTTTAGCCATGCCGAAGATGAAATCGACGACTTTATCCTCGTAGATCGGTGCGTGGAGCGCACTGACCGCTTCGGCATTTGCCCGGTAATAATCGATCACCGCCTTTTCCTGGCCAGGATAACGGCGTGCCTCGGCCATGATCGCCCGGCTCACCTCCTCCTGAGTGACCTGAATGTTGTTGCTCTTGCCGATTTCCGCAAGCAGCAGC
Source organism: Aliidongia sp. (assembly GCA_049696095.1). Classification (GTDB taxonomy): domain Bacteria; phylum Pseudomonadota; class Alphaproteobacteria; order ATCC43930; family CGMCC-115725; genus JAXDMU01. The sequence goes on from JBAVTK010000125.1 coordinate 26,803, forward strand.
CCCAACCGGACCCGGCGAACCGAGATGTCGCGATATTCGGCCTTATAGTCGTCGTCGGTCTTGCCCTCTTCCGGCTCGAAGGTTCCGGCGTCCTGCTGGCGCTTGCGCTCCGCCTCAAACTGCTCCCAGATCGACGAGAACTCAATCTCGACCATACCGGGCGGCACCTCGAAATCATAGCTCCCGGACAGTTTGTCCAGCAGATCGCGCTTCATTTTAAGGCGGGCGACCTTGCTGTGATTGCCAAGAAGCTGCTCGCGCACCGCCGTGCGAAGCGCTTCGAGATTTTCCATCCCGACCGTCTCGGCCAGGTTCTCATCGATCGCCGCTGGCAACTTCCGCTTTACCCCATTGACGGTACAGGCAAAGCTTGCAGTCTTTCCAGCCAGATGCGCGGCGGCATAATCGGCCGGGAAATCGACCGTCACGCTCACTTGATCGCCAGTCTTGGCACCGACCAGTTGGTCCTCGAAGCCGGGAATGAAGCTGCCTGAGCCGAGTTCCAGCTCATGATTCGTGCCGGAACCGCCGGGAAATTCGGTCCCGTCGATCGAGCCGACGAAATCGATGACCACGCTGTCACCCGATGCCGCCGGAACGTCTTCGGCCAGAGTTTCGGATTTGCGGTAGCGCTCGGCCAATTGCGTCAGCGCCTCATCGATCTCCTCATCGGTGATCTCGGGCACCAGCCGCTCCAGCTCAACCACGGTAACATCGGGCGCTGTGACCTCCGGCAGGATCTCGACCTTGACCACGTAGACCAGATCGTGTCCCGGCTCGAAGCTGATGATCTCGATCTGAGGCCGCAACGCTGGACGCAGCTGCTGTTCCTCAAGGGCGGCACCGGAGGTTTGTTTGACGGCGTCCTCGACGACCTCGCCCATGACCGCTTGGCCATAGCGCTGCTTCAGGACGGCCGTCGGCACCTTGCCTGGACGGAAGCCGGGCAGTGAAACGGTCTTGGCGATCTCGGCAAGTCGGGCCAGCAGGCGATTTTCCATCTCGTCGGCCGGAATGACGACGTTGAGTTCGCGCGTGAGGCCTTCGGTGCTGGTTACAGTGATCTGCATGAGAGGGAACCGCCTGTGACGATATGCGGCGACGCGTCCCGCGGCGCCGCTGAAAAAAGGTTTCGGATCGGATCGTGGTGCGGGCGAAGGGACTCGAACCCCCACGACTCGCGTCGCTGGAACCTAAATCCAGTGCGTCTACCAATTCCGCCACGCCCGCACGAGCGATCCGTCAAGGGGCGTTCACATAGCACAGGAGCTTTGGCACCACACAAAAAATGTGCTGCCATCCTCTGCCACAAACGCAGGTCAGCCGAAGCGGCCGAGACAGGCGCGCGCCGCAGCGTCCAAAATCGCGTCGCGATCCAGCCCATAGGTGCGGTAAAGATCCGGAATATCGCCCGACTGTCCGAAGCGCTCGACACCGAGCGGCTCGACCTGCACCCGGCCCGCGGCACCCAACCAGCTGAGTGCTGCGGGGTGGCCGTCGAGAATCGTGACCAGTGCAGCGTCCGGGCCAAGCGGCGCCAGCAATCTCTCGATCAGGCTGCCGCCACCCCCGGTGCGACGATGAGCCAGCCAATCGGCATGGAGTCGATCCGGCGAGGTCACGGCGAGCAGCCCGGCACCTGGCACATCCTCAATCAGTGCGGCATGGGCGGCCAGCGCCTCCTCGACCACGGCGCCGCAATAAGCGATCGCGAGCTCTGTGCCCGGTGACGGCGGCACCGCCCAATAGGCGCCACCGACGATGCCCGCGCGTAATGTCGCACTCATGCTGCGCACCGGCTGGGCCAGCGCACGCGTCGACAGCCGCAGATAGATCGAGCCACCTTCCTCAGCTTGCATATGCTCGAAACCCCAACCCATCAGCACGGCCAATTCATCGACATAAGCCGGCTCGAACGATGCGAGCCCGGCCTGGCCGATGCCGATCAGCGGCGTGTTGATCGATTGGTGCGCACCGCCTTCCGGCGCCAGGGTCAAGCCCGAGGGGGTCGCCACGACCATGAAGCGCGCATCCTGGTAACAGCCATAATTCAGCGCATCGAGGCCGCGGTTGATGAACGGATCATAGAGCGTGCCGATCGGCAACAGGCGCGTGCCAAAGAGCGGGGCGGCAAGGCCGAGCGCCGCCAGCATGAGGAACAGATTATGCTCGGCGATACCCAGTTCGATATGCTGCCCGGCCGGCGCCATAGCCCAGCGCTGGGCCGAGACGATCTTCTGGTCGCGAAACACATCGGCCGATTCGGTGTGGTGGAAAATCCCGCGGCGATTGACCCAGCCGCCGAGATTGGTCGAGACCGTGACATCGGGCGAGGTCGTGACGATCCGCGCCGCGAGGTCGCTCGACCCGCCGGCCAGATCATTCAGGATCTTGCCGAAGCCCTCCTGCGTCGACATCGATGCCCCGGCCGGCACCGGCAATTCCGGAATCGAAACGAAATCCGCGCGGCGGTTACGATCAGTCTCGGCGGCAAACGGTACGTCCGCCAGGAAACCCTCCAGAATATCGGCATCGAGATCGAGGCCGGCGAACCGGTCCCATTCCGCCCCGTCGGGAATCCGCATCCGCGCCTTGAACTGCGCCATTTGATCGAGATTCATCAGGCCGGCGTGATTGTCTTTGTGACCGGCGAACGGCAATCCGTAACCCTTGACGGTATAGGCGATGAAGCAGGTCGGTCGGTCGTCATCGACCGCATGAAACGCCGCCAGCACCGCCGCCATGTCGTGGCCAGCCAGATTGGTCATGAGATCGTGCAGTTCGGCGTCGTCATGTTCGTCGAGAATCCGGCGGATGCCGGGATAGCGATTCAGATCGCGCTGCAAATGCTCGCGCCAGCCGGCACCGCCCTTATAGACCAGCGCCGAATAGAGCGAATTCGGGCAGGCATCGATCCAGTCGCGCAGATGGCTGCCATCGGGGCGCGCGAAGGCCGCTTCCAGCTTGGTGCCGTATTTCAGCACGACGACGCGCCAGCCCATCATTTCGAACAGCGTATCGATGCGGTTGAACAGCCGGTCATTGACGATGCTGTCGAGGCTCTGGCGGTTGTAATCGATCACCCACCACAGATTCTTGACATCGTGCTTCCAGCCTTCGAGCAGCGCCTCGAAGACATTGCCTTCGTCGAGTTCGGCGTCGCCGACCAGCGCCACCATCCGCCCGGCCGGCCGCTGGTCGGGCGCCAGCCCCTTCAGCCGGACGAAATCCTGGGCGATCGAAGCGAACAGCGTGATCGCGACACCGAGCCCGACCGAGCCGGTCGAGAAATCGACATCGTCGGTATCCTTGGTGCGCGACGGATAGGATTGCGCGCCGCCCAGCGCCCGGAAGCGTTCAAGCTTGTCGCGGCTCTGCTTGCCCAGCAAATATTGGATGGCGTGAAAGACCGGCGAGGCATGCGGCTTGACCGCGACCCGATCCTCCGGCCGCAGCACATCGAAATAGAGTGCGGTCATCAACGTGACCAGCGAGGCCGACGACGCCTGATGCCCGCCGACCTTGAGTCCATCGCGACTCGGGCGCAGGTGGTTGGCGTTGTGAATGGTCCAGGACGACAGCCACAGCACCTTCTCTGCCAGCGTTTCCAGCAGTCGGATATGCGATGATGCCGCGGCGGCGGGCGCAGATACTGTGTGCGAAGCGATAGCCAAACCAGTTCCCCTTATGCTGCCCGGTGGGTGATACAGGACCGGACGTGCGGATTCCAGCGGGGATGAGGGAGTCGCCCCGGCGCCGACAAATGTTCTGCCAGACGCCGGAGCGCTCAGATCGCCCGGTCCATTTTCGAATGGGTCTTGGTGTCCGGGATGCCGATATAGAACAGCAGCGAGATGAAGATGCAGCCGGTCGCATACCAATAAAAGCCGGTCTCGTTGCCGGAACTCTTGAACCACAAGGCCACGGTGTCGACCGACCCGCCGAAGATCGCGGCGGTGAGCGCGTAAGGGATGCCGACGCCCATCGCGCGAACCGCGGTCGGAAACATTTCCGCTTTCACGATCGCGGTCTGCGCCGTATAGCCGCTGACGATCGCCCAGGCGACACAGATCAGCAGGAAGGCCACGAACGGACTCTTGGTCGCCTGAAGAGCGGTCAGCAAAGGATATGTCCCGAGCGTCCCCAGCACACCGAACGCGATCAGCAAGGGCTTGCGCCCAATCTTGTCGGAGAGCGCGCCATAGAGCGGCTGGAGAATGATCGCGACGAGCAGTGACCCGGCCGTGACCATCGTCGTTTGATCGTCGGTCAGACCAACCGACAATTTCAGAAATTTCTGCATATAAGTTGTATAGGTGTAGAAGGCCGAGGTGCCGCCGATCGTGATGCCGACGACCAGCACCATGGATTTCCAGTTCCGGCCGAGCGCCCGAAACAGGCTCTCGGACTGCACGATTTTGCCGGCTTCCTTGAACAGCGCGGTCTCATGCATGTCGCGGCGCATGTAATAGGCGTAGATCGAAATCAGCGCACCAATGACAAAGGGAATGCGCCAGCCCCAGTCCTTGAGCTGTTCCGGGGTCAGAAAGATTTTCTGGAGAACCAGGAGGACCAGAATGGCGACAAGCTGGCCGCCGATCAGCGTCGTGTACCAGATTCCCGAATAAAAGCCGCGACGGTTGGGATGCGCGACTTCACTGAGATAGGTGGCGCTGGTGCCATATTCACCACCTTGGCTCAGCCCTTGCAAAATGCGGGCAATCGCCAGCGCGACCGGCGCCCAGACGCCGATGGTCGCATAGGTCGGGGTCACGGCAATCAGCAGCGACCCGAAGCACATGAGCAGGACGGCAACCGTAAGCGATGTGCGCCTTCCGTAGCGATCGGCGAAATAGCCAAACAAGACGCTGCCGATCGGCCGGACGAGAAACGCCACCGCGAACAACGACGCCGCCGCCAGCTGCTGCGCCGCCGGATCGCCTTGCGGAAAAAACGAGCCGGCGAAATAAAGCGCGAAGGCCGCGTAGGCATAGACATCATACCACTCGATCAGATTGCCGATCGAGCCGACCAGAATCGCCCTGACCCGTTTGCGCGTATCCGCGGCGTCGTACCCATCAGTCGTGACGGCAAGGTCGGTTGTATTCATGCCCACTCCCTAAACCCATTGGCTTTTCTGCTATTGATCAGTGGCCCATGACCATGCCGGGGTCAAGAACTTCGGCGGCGAATGAGGTGTTTTCGGCGCGGCCTCGCGCGGGCCTCAATCCCCCGTCTACTCTCGGTTATTGTTCCACCGCGTCTTTCGGCTTTTTTATGAAATCGGCCATTCCGGCGCAGGGATCGTCGTCGTTAGCCCGCGGCGTAAACCACACCGCATCAAACGGCAGCCGGGGGCCGCCCCATGACTCGCCATAGCTCGCCGGGTCGTCTTGACCGTCCGCGACCTCGATAAAAGCCAGGGAAAACACCGGCCGATTCGGCGCCATCGCGCCAAGCTGCGCCGGTACCCCGCGGTCGGTACGAACATGGCCGGCGCCGGCGATCAGCACGGCCGCCGCCGACGCATCGCCGGTCATGGCCCGTGCCATGGCCGCGTCGCGGGCCCGCTGCACATCGACCATTCCCGGCACCATCTGTTCGGGAAGTTGGCCGCAATGCGCATCGCGGATTTCGTCGGCCATAGCGGCGGCGGCGGCCCCGTCGAGCGGTTGGTCGAGACGGTACATGGCGACCGCGGCCGGGGGTAAAGCTTGTTGGCGCGCGATCGTACGGACATCGGCAAGCGACAGATTGGCCGATCGAACCTCCATGCCGGCGGCGAGCGCTGCGGCAAAGAGCGGGCGATAGTTGGGCCAATCCGGCCAATGGTTGTTGGGCCAATCGAGCGCGCTATCCAACCCGTCAATTTGGCCGGGATGCTCGGCCAGATGGCGGCGCATGGCCGGTTCCTGCTCGGGAGAAACCATCTCAAACGCCAAGGCAGGCCGGCGACCCGGCGCGATGATCTGCTCCAGCGCCCAGGCCTGTAGGCGATGATGGTCGGTATTATCGTGTTTTTCGCCCAGCAAGACAAAATCAGCGGCACGTAACCGCCCGGCCAACTCCGCTGGTTCGACGAAGCGGTCCTCGGCCGGCAGCCAGATGCGACCGGCGAGAACATGATCCCGCGACAATGGCGATTGCCAGGGCGGCACCGGAACGCCGGTGACACCGGCCTGGGCGGCTATCGATCGATGTTCCGCGCCAATGGCCGCGGCAATCAGGAACAGCAGAGCCGGAAGGATACGCATGGAACCTCGAACAACGATGACAAAGTGGTTCTGGTATAACCCCAATGCCGCCGCGGCCCAAGGACACAGGCTGGGACCTCGATAACTGAGCCGGATCGGGCACGCCGATCCGGCAACAAATCACTTGCCCGCCGCATCCAGCGCCAAATTCAGCTTCAGCACATTGACTCGCGGTTCGCCGAGCACGCCGAAGGTGCGCGCCTCGATATTCTGCGCGACGATCTGCCGGATCGCGTCGGCCGGCAAGCCGCGTGCCTTGGCGACACGGCCGATCTGGAATTCGGCCGCTGCCGGGGTGATGTCGGGATCAAGGCCGCTGGCCGAACTCGTCACCAGATCGACCGGCACCAGAGCGTGGTTTTCGGCCTGAAGCGTAGCGGTATCGGCCTTGACCCGATCGATCAGCGCTTGCGAGGTCGGCCCCAGATTGGAGCCGTTCGAGGCGTCGGCCTTGTAGGGCACCGGGATGGTCTTGGTGGCGTCATTGGGATCGGTATCGGTCGTCGCCGACGGGCGGCCGTGGAAATATTGCGGCTGGGTGAAGTTCTGGCCGATCAGTTCGGACCCGATCACCTTGCCATCCTTCACGATCAAACTGCCTTCGGCCTGATGCGGGAAGAAGAGCCGGGCAAGCCCGGTGATGGCCAGCGGATAGGCCAGGCCGGTCAGGATCGTGAAAGCCACGAGCAGGGTGATCGCGGGACGGAGTTGCTTCAACATGGCAGTTTCCTCAAGCCAGACCCAGAACTGTGACCAGAATATCGATCGCCTTGATGCCGACGAACGGCACCAGAATCCCGCCGAAGCCATAGATCAGCAGGTTGCGGCCGAGCAGCCGGCTGGCCGATTGCGGGCGATAGCGCACACCACGCAGCGCCAGCGGAATAAGTGCGATGATGATCAGCGCGTTGAAGATGATTGCCGACAGGACGGCGCTTTGCGGCGTCGAGAGCCGCATGACGTTGAGCGCCTGAAGCTGCGGGTAAAACGCCAGGAACATCGCCGGGATGATGGCGAAATATTTCGCGACGTCATTGGCGATCGAAAAGGTCGTAAGCGCGCCGCGCGTCATGAGCAATTGCTTGCCGATGCCGACGATCTCGATGAGCTTGGTCGGATCGGAGTCGAGATCGACCATGTTGCCGGCCTCGCGCGCCGCCACCGTGCCGGTCTGCATGGCGACGCCGACATCGGCCTGAGCCAAGGCCGGCGCGTCGTTGGTACCGTCGCCGCACATCGCGACCAGCTTGCCCTTGGCCTGCTCGTCGCGGATCAGCTTGAGCTTGGCCTCCGGCGTTGCCTGCGCCAGAAAATCATCCACCCCGGATTCGGCGGCGATCGCCGCCGCGGTCAGCGGGTTGTCGCCGGTGATCATCACGGTGCGGATGCCCATTTCGCGCAGTTCGGCAAAGCGCTCGCGGATGCCGCCCTTGACGATGTCCTTTAGATGGATGACGCCCAGCATCCTTCCATCCTTGGCCACGGCGAGCGGCGTACCGCCGGTCTTGGCGATGCGTTCGATCGCCTGATCCAACTCGCGCGGAAAGGCCAGATTCGGGTTGCGGTTGACCTCGCGCACCCAGGCGATGACCGCGTCGGTCGCACCCTTGCGGATCGAACTGCCTTCAACATCGATACCGCTCATCCGCGTTATTGCCGAGAACGGGATGAACTGCGCCTTGAGCGGCCCCATCTCGCGGGCGCGAATGCCATATTTCTCCTTGGCGAGCACGACCACCGAACGGCCTTCCGGCGTTTCGTCCGACAGGCTGGAGAGTTGGGCCGCATCGGCCAGATCCTGCGGCGACACGCCGGGCAGTACGACAAATTCGGTGGCGACCCGATTGCCCAGCGTGATCGTGCCGGTCTTGTCGAGCAGCAGCGTATCGACATCGCCCGCCGCCTCGACCGCGCGGCCCGACATGGCCAAGACGTTGAATTTGACCAGCCGATCCATGCCGGCAATGCCGATCGCCGACAGCAGGGCGCCGATCGTGGTTGGAATCAGCGTCACGAACAGCGCGACCAGCACCACGACCGAAACCGACCCGCCGCCATAGGCCGCGAAGCTAGGGATGGTCACCGTCGCCAGCACGAAGATCAGCGTCATGCCGATCAGCAGAATATTGAGCGCAATCTCGTTCGGGGTCTTCTGGCGTGAAGCACCTTCGACCAGTGAAATCATCCGGTCGAGAAAGGTCGAACCGGCGCTGGCGGTGATGCGGACCTTGATCCAGTCCGACAGCACGCGCGTGCCGCCGGTCACGGCCGACCGGTCGCCGCCGCTTTCGCGGATCACCGGGGCCGACTCGCCGGTGATCGCCGATTCATCGACCGAGGCCACGCCCTCGATCACTTCGCCGTCGGATGGGATGATATCGCCGACCTCGACGAACACCAGATCGCCGGCCTTGAGCGACAATCCTGGCACCGAGGTGAAGCGTTTGTCGGCGGCATTGGCGAGCTTCTTCGCCAGCGTTTCGGTGCGGGTCTTGCGCAGCGCTTCGGCCTGCGCCTTGCCGCGGCCCTCGGCGACTGCTTCGGCGAAATTGGCGAAGACCACGGTGAACCAAAGCCAGATCGAAATTTGGGTTTCGAACAGAATGTTGCCCTGCCCGGTGATAAGATCACGGAACAGGATGATGGTGGTCAGCGCCGCCACCACCTCGACCACGAACATCACCGGATTGGAAAACAGGGTTCTGGGGTCGAGTTTCTTGAACGACGCACCGATCGCCGGAACGACGATCTTGGGATCGAGCACCGAACTTGAGCGCCGATCGTTGCGGATCGGCTCGTCGGTAGTCAGAGCGGTTTGGGTCATGACACTTGCGCTCCGGATTCAGTACAGGCGGCCGGCATGCATCGCCAGATGCTCGACCACCGGGCCGAGCGCCAATGCCGGAAAGAAGGTGAGGCCGCCGATGATCAGGATCACCGCGATCAGCAGGCCGACGAACAGGCCGTTATCGGTCGGAAATGTCCCGGCTGACGGCGGCACGATCTTTTTGGCAGCCAGCGAACCCGCCACCGCCAGCATCGGCACGATGAACAGAAAGCGGCCCATGAACATCGCGATCGCCAGGGTAACGTTATAGAAGCTGTTGGCGGTCAAACCGGCAAACGCGCTGCCATTGTTCCCTGTCGCCGAGGTGAAGGCATAAAGAATCTCGCTGAAACCGTGCGGTCCGGCATTGGCAAGCGCGCTCAACCCGTCCGGCAGCACCGCAGCCAGCGCGGTAAAGCCCAAAATCGAGAGCGGCAGGATGAGAATCGCCAGGATGCTCATCTTGACCTCGCGGCTTTCCAGCTTCTTGCCGACATATTCCGGCGTCCGCCCGACCATCAGGCCGGCGACGAACATCGCAACGACCGCGAACATCAGCATGCCGTAAAGGCCTGAGCCGACGCCGCCGAAGATGATCTCACCCAGTTGGATATTGATCAGCGGGATCATGCCGGCGAGCGGCAGCAGGCTGTCATGCATGGTGTTGACGGCACCGCACGAGGCATCGGTCGTCACCGTGGTGAAGAGCGCCGATCGGGCGATGCCGAACCGCACCTCCTTGCCTTCCATATTGCCGCCGCTCTGCATCGGACCGGCCGCCTGATCGATACCAAGCGCGGCAAATTGCGGATTACCGCCCGCCTCCACCGGATAGACCACGAAGACACCGGCCAGAAACAACAGACCCATGGCGCCGAACAGTGCCCAGCCCTGCATCACATTGCCGACCATCCGGCCGAACACGTTGGTCAGCGCGGCAGCGATCGCGAAGATCAGAATGACCTGAAAAAAATCCGTGACTGCGGTCGGATTTTCGAACGGATGGGCCGAATTGGCATTGAAAAACCCGCCGCCATTGGTCCCGAACATCTTGATGATTTCTTGCGAGGCGACCGGCCCGACCGCGATCATCTGCTTGCCGCCCTCGACCGTGTTCGCCTCGACATAGGCGCCGAGGGTCTGCGGCACGCCTTGCCAGACCATGAACAAGGCGCCGACGATCGCGACCGGCAGCAGCACATAAAGCGTGCCGCGCGTGAGATCGACCCAGAAATTGCCAATCGTCTTCGACGAACGTCGGGCAAAGCCGCGGATCAGCGCCAAAGCCAGCGCGATACCGGTCGCGGCCGACACGAAATTATGGACGGTGAGCCCCGCCATCTGTGAGAAATAACTCATCGTGCTTTCGCCCGAATACGATTGCCAGTTCGTATTGGTCGTGAAGCTGATGGCGGTATCGAGTGCCAGATCGGGCGCGAGCGCGCTCAGATCCTGCGGATTGAACGGTAGAAGGTTCTGGAGACGCAAGATGGTATAGAGCGAAACCGCGCAAACGAGATTGAAGATCAGCATGGCTGCGCCATAGATCAACCAATCCTGCTCGGCCGTCTCATCGACACCGGCCAGCGCGTACAATCCGCGCTCGATCGGCCGCAAGATCGGCGACAGGAACGTCCGCCCGCCATTGAAGACACTGGTCATATACAGCCCAAACGGCCGGACCAGCAGAACGATCAAAACGCAGAACAGCGCGATCTGGACAATTCCGTTGAAAGTCATGGGTTTAGTCCTAGAAGCGCTCGGGATGGATCAGCGCATAGATCAGATAGACCATCAGGCCGACCGATACGCCGCCGCCGAGAATATAGTCGAAGACCATTCGAGCCCCCATCAAACGCGGTCGCAGGCGACCAGGTAAGCGAGGCCAACGCCAAAGAGCCCCAGGATCAGGGCGAGCCAGATTGCATCGAACATCAATTGGACACCGCAAATGAGTCAGCCTAGCCTACCGCGTAGCCGGGCGCAATTCGTCTCACGCTAATACGGGTTCGGATAAAAAATCCACCCATATCCAGCTCGATTGAGATAAAAATGCATGAAATAATTTGCCATTCCGATAAAAATTTTGAATTACTCTACAGTATTGCTCGCGATAAAACCTTATCATGCCAATTATATGCGTTGCCATGACGGTTAGTATGGAATTTTTATACCTTCGTTTTGTAAGATATCACGGATTTCAAACTGCAAAACCACCGTTGAGTTTTCTAGAATTGTTGAAACCCCCTATGGCTGCTTATCGTTCTTACTGCCGCCAATTCGGCTACTCCGGCGACATGCGAGACCAGGCATCGGAAGGTGACTTGTCGAGTCCCGGAGAGAGGAGACAAAAGATGCGTTCTAAAAGTCTGGCCGCGCTTTCGTTCGGCGTCAGCGTTCTTGCCCTTCTGGCCAGCCCCGGCCGGGCCGCCGCGGGGGATTCCTGTACGGGAGCAGATGGCAAGCCCGTCTCGCCCTATACCAATTACAGCTGCCTGGATAATTATCTGGGCAGCGATGTCGCCACGCGCTTTCTGAACTACTACAAGTTGGAATGGGGTCAAGGGGCTGCGCCGAACGACCCGAGCGCGCTGCCCTCACGCCGCGACAACTGGCCGGCCACGCCGGAAACCACACCACCCATGCCGTTTACCGAATGGCCCTATGGCGGCGTGACACCAGTCGGCGTCACCCGCCCCGGTTCGGTCGACAGCCCGTTCATGAATGCCATCGCCAATACTGGTCCCGGCCAGTGGCTGACCAACAACAATTTCCAGATTTACGGCTGGGTCGATGCCGGCTTCAACGTCAGCAGCAACACGGTCAGGCCGGGCGGCAATGCCCCGATTTCCTATTCCTATACGCCGAACACCGTTCAGCTCGATCAAGCCGTGGTCTATTTCGAACGCCTGCCCGACACGGTGCAGACCGATCACATCGATTGGGGCCTTCGGCTATCCGCGATCTATGGCGAAAACTATCGCTACACCTTCTCCTACTCGCCCTTCAGCACCGCTGAGTTCCTCAAGGACAACAACGTCAACGGCTATGATTTCCCGCAGCTCTATGGCGACATCTGGATTCCGCAAGTCGCCGAAGGCTTATCGATCCGCATCGGGCGCTATATTTCTTTGCCCGATATCGAAGCGCAATTGGCGCCGAACAACTATATGTATTCACACTCCTTCAGCTACTCCTTCGACAACTACACGAATGAAGGCATTCAAGGGACGCTGAACATCACACCCCAGCTCATGGTGCAACTGGGTGTCAGCGTCGGTACCGAAGCCTATATCGGGCATCTGGACGATAAGATCAAAAATCTGGACCCGAGCCCGCTCTTTCCTGGCGCTACTTTTCAGAAAGATCCAGGTGCCGTCCCCTCACTTACCGCTTGCATCCGCTATACATGGAATGACGGCAACGACAATTTCTATCCTTGCGCGGATGCGATCAATGGCGCCGAATGGGGCTTCAATAATCTTCAGTGGTATGGCACGACTTATTACCATAAATTCGACGATCAATGGCACCTTTCCACTGAGTTCTATGTCTTGAAGGAACACGGCGTTCCGAACCTGAACAATGTCAACAATGTTCCAGGCGTTCCGGGCGGTGTCCCGGCGATCATCGCCGCCGGTGGTACGCCATTCTCGCCGCAATACGTGCCGTTCAATGCGCCGAATGCGGCCCGATGCCAAAGTTTGACGACGCTGACCTGCACGGCGACGGCGATCGGCACGGTGGCCTATCTCAACTACTCGCCCGACCCGTTGAACAATTTCTCTTTCCGTCCCGAGTTCTACGACGACGAACAGGGGCAGCGGACCGGAACGAAGGCGGTATATTACGAGTTCTCACTGGGCTGGCAGCACTGGCTCTCACCGCAGATCGAATTCCGTCCGGAAATCGGCTATTATCGGTCGGTCGATGCGAAAGCTTTCAATGGCGATGCCAATGCGGGGATCGCGCCGGACAAGAACTATACCGCGATCGGCATGGCGGACGTCATTCTTCACTTTTAGCCCCGTACCTTCAAGCGACCGGCCGCCTCGCGCGGCCGGTCTCACTTACTCCGCCGCCTGTTCAGGCGGGCATCAGACGAAGCGAGAAGACAGCCCCACCGTCTTCTCGGTCGTCCAGCGTAATCGTACCGCCATGCGCCTCGACAATACGGGCAACAATGGCGAGGCCGAGCCCCCCACCGCCCGGCCGGCGCCGATCAGCCCGCCAGAACCGCCGAAAAATATGCTGGCGTGCCGCAACCGGTATGCCTGGGCCTCGATCCAGTATCTCAACCGACCCCGGCACCGATAGACGCAGTTCGACCATCGTGCCGGGCGCAGTATAGGCGATGGCGTTTTCGGTCAGATTTCGCAGCGCCTGAAACAAGGTCTCGCCATCACCCCTGACCCAGATTTCACTCTCGGGACCGATCACCGCGACCTGTTTGCCCTGGGCGAGCGCCAGCGGCGCCAGAAACCCGGCGACTTCGACACAGAGCGCACGTAGATCGGTACGCTGTTCGGGTGCGACGACTAGGGTTTCCAGCTCGGCAATTTCCAGCAATTGATTGATGATCCGGCTCATGCCGGCGATGTCGTTGCGCAGCGCGCGCGTCACGGAATCATCGGCCAGAGTATCGATATGGGTGCGCAAAATGGTCAGTGGCGTGCGCAGCTCATGCGCGGCGTCGGCGGTGAAGTCGCGCTGCGCCCGGATACCCTGTTCCAGCCGGTCGAACGCAGCATTAACAGCCTGAACCAACGGCACGATCTCGCTCGGCATACCGCCGGTCGGCAGGCGCACATCGGTCCGCGCCGGCCCGATATTGGCGGCGAGCGCCGACGCCTGAACGACCGGCCGCAAGGCCCGCCAGAAAATGCCGATATCGATGATCAACAGCAGGACCAAAACCGGAATCGGGACCCACCCGACATCGACGAGAAAATCGGCGACGATATCGTCGATCAATACGTCGCGATGCTGAAGATCTTCCGACACTTGCACCCAGATACGCCGCTCCCCGATCATTTCCGGAATATCCGCGCCATAGAGCGTCTTGGCACCGCGCCGGTATTCGAAGAAATGCGGTTCCGCCGACAGCTTGGCGGGGGTGGGCGACGATGCCGTATCCGTCAGAGACGAGACGATCACCCGGCCGGCCGCATCAAGCACCGAAAACTCGTAGCGGCCATAGCTCTCGGCGTACAGCTCGCGCACCGGCGGCGGCAGGTCCAGCACCCAAAAATCATTCGGGTCGGCGTGAAGATAGTGCGCAATCTCGTCCGCCTGCTCGCGTAGCGCCCGGTGATGGAGATCCTCGGCCGCGTCGCGCAGGACCATATAGAGCGCTAACGGCATGAAAATCGAAGCGACCAAGATCGCCGCAATATGAAGATAGACGATGCGCGAGACGATCGAGCCGAAGGCCATACCGCTCACCGCCCAGCGGAGATCATATAACCGACCCCCCGAATCGTATCGATCCGCGCCGCAGCACCGGCCTCGGTCAGATGTTTGCGGATGCGGTGAACATAGACTTCGACCGCGTTCGAGCCGACTTCGCCCGCCAGACCGAACAACTGATCCTCGACCAGTTTTTTGGCGACGACCTTGCCGGCCCGGCGCATCAGAATTTCAAGCACGGCGATTTCGCGTATCGAGAGCGTTGCCGCCCGGCCGGCGATTTCGATCTGGCGCGTTTCGGTGTCGAGCGTCACGTCGCCGACCGTCAGTGCCAGGCCGAGCAACTGCCCCGGCCGCCGCAGCAGCGCCTGGACGCGCGCGACCAATTCTTCGAGCGCGAATGGTTTGCCGAGATAATCGTCGGCACCGGCGGTCAGCCCACGGACCCGGTCCTGAATGCCGCCGCGGGCCGTCAGGATCAGCACCGGGATCGCGTCACCGCGTCGCCGCAGCGCCCGCAAAAAATCCATCCCATCGGCATCGGGTAGACCAAGATCGAGTACCATTGCCGGATATCGGCTCGTCACCAGCGCCGCTTCGGCATCGGCGACGCTCGTGACAATATCCAGTTCGAAACCGGCACGGCCGAGGCCAGTGGTCAGCAACGCCGACAGGCGATCATTATCTTCGACCAGCAAGATTCTCATAACGGTTCCATCACCTCCGCCGCCCTGACCTTAGCGCCAATTTGAAGATGTACCGATGGAAATCCCGCTCTCGTGATTTTCCGGGCCACGGGTCCTCGGCATACCCCTTCGCCCGATTTGGTCGGGATTGCTCGGGCATCAACCCATTTGAAACAATAGTTGCAATAGCCGACAGCGTTTGACCGCACTGCGATGCGTGCCACCCCTCACCCATCCGGGAGTCATCAGGATAGACGGCGATGAAGATCGATCGATATAACAGCGCCCCCCATCAATTCTTTCATCTTTTCCGAGGTTCAGCTGTTTGTAAGGTTATTCGATTATAGATGACCGTGGCATTCAGCTGAAACGAGCCGTATCCGAGGCCCATGCTGGTCGGTTTGGTTCGCGGTTCATGCTGCCTTGCTGATGTCGTATCTGCCGGTTTTACGAGAATTTCATAATTCCGGCTCTTTTCTTGTCTCGTATCTTTATGTTGCAGATGCTAACTATTTGTAGAATAGAGTTGCCGGAAGTTTCGCCATGAGGGGTCGCGAGCACACGCCGGCCGGCCCCGCCCTGCCTTCAACCTTTGAACATCGGGGAGCATTGCGCTCTCCGCACGACCCCGCTGGAGCCGACCATGCATGACACGCCGCCCCCAGGCACGCCGATCTCGCATCGGAGCTCCGCGCTGCCGCGGCCGGTCCAGTGGTCGATCGTCGGCGCGGCGGCAGTAGCGGCCGTTTTGGCGCTGGTCCTGCTGCCGGCCTTGTCCGGCTTGGCATCGTCCAAACCGACAGCGCCACCCGCCGCTGCCGAACCGCCTGGAACGTTCCGGCCGACCAAGGATCAACTGGCCGGCTTCAAGACTGCGCCCGTCGCATCGCAGTTATTTCGTACGGAACAAGTGACCGACGGCAATATCGCGATCGACGACGATCGAACCACCCCGGTCTTCTCACCCTATTCCGGCCGGGTCACGAAACTGATCGCCAAGCCCGGCGATGTCGTGAAGCAGGGGCAACCGCTCTTCGCCATCGAAGCGTCGGAATTCGTCCAGGCGCAGAATGATCTGATCGCCGCGGCCGCCGCCGTGAGCACGGCCAAGGCACAGTCGCAACTGACTTCGGCGGCCGAAAAGCGCCAGCACGCTTTGTTCGATTCTCAGGCTGCGGCGCGCAAGGATTGGGAGCAGAGCCAGGCCGATCTGGCCGCAGCGCAAGCCGGATTACGCTCGGCCGAAATCGCCCTGGCCGCGGTGCATAACCGCTTGCGTATCCTCGGCAAGTCCGACAAGGAAATCGCGGCACTCGAAGCGGCCGGCAACGTCAATGCCGAATCGGTCGTCGTCTCGCCGATCGCCGGCACGGTCATCGCGCGCAAGGTCGGGCTCGGCCAATATATCCAGACCGGTGCCTCGGACCCAGTCTACTCGATCGGCGATCTCTCCACCGTCTGGCTGATCGCCAATGTGCGCGAAGCCGATGTGGCACTAGTCAAAACCGGCGAGCCAGTGGCGGTCCATGTGCTGGCCTATCCAGACAAGATTTTTCGCGCCAAACTGAGCTGGGTGGCACCCTCGGTCGATCCGAATACCCGCCGGATCCCGGTCCGCGCCGAGGTCGAGAATGAGGGCGGCGTTCTCATTCCTGAGATGTTCGCGACCTTCAGCATTAAGACCGGCGAGGATGTGACGGCACCGGGGATACCGCAATCCGCCATCATCTATGAAGGCGACAAAGCCCATGTCTGGGTGCTGCGCGACGACGCATTGATGGCGCTGCGCGAGATCCAGGCCGGGCGCGTCCAGGACGGGATCGTCGAGGTCAAAAGTGGGCTTGAACCCGGCGAGAAGATCGTCACCAGCGGCTCGCTGTTCATCGATCGGGCCGCCGACGGCAGCTGAGCGGCCCCCACGCCCCCTCTTTTTTTGAAGTCCTTGGAGAGTTGCCAATATGAACGGCATCGTCGCATTCGCCCTGAGGCAGCGTGTCCTCATGGTCATCCTGATGCTGTTCCTGTTTGGCGCGGGCCTGATCGGGTTCAGCAGGCTCAATATCGAGGCCTATCCCGACCCGGTGCCGCCACTGGTCGATATCGTGACGCAGAGCACCGGCCAATCGGCCGAAGAGATCGAGCGCTACATCACGATCCCGATCGAAATTCAGATGGCCGGCATTCCGCATGTGACCAGCGTGCGGACCATCTCGCTATTCGGCTTGTCGGATGTGAAGGTGCAGTTCACTTACGATTTCACCTATGACGAGGCCGAACAGCGCGTAATCAACCGTTTATCGGAATTGCCGCCGCTGCCCAATGGCGCCCAGCCGCAAATCTCGCCGGAAAGCCCGATCGGTGAAATCTTCCGCTATCGCGTTGTCGGTCCGCCCGGCTATTCAGTCACCGACCTAAAGACCATCGAAGACTGGATTCTGGAGCGGCGCTTCAAGGCGGTGCCCGGTGTGGTCGATGTCAATGGTTGGGGCGGTAAGACCAAGACCTATGACGTCACCATCGATCTGGCCAAGCTCACCAGCTATGGGCTGACCCTGCCCCAGATCATCCAGGTGCTGAACAACAGCAACGTTAATGTCGGCGGGCAGACGGTGAATTTCGGGCCACAGGCGGCAGTCGTACGCGGCATCGGCCTGATCCATTCTATGGATGATATCCGCAACACCATGTTGACCTCGGCCAGCGGCTCGCCGGTGCTGGTGAGCGACGTCGCCACGATCAGCGTCGGCAACGCGCCGCGCCTCGGCATTGCCGGCCAGGATGGTGATGACGACATCGTCCAGGGCATCGTGCTGATGCGGCGCGGCGCCGAAAGCAAGCCGACCTTGCTCGGCGTCGAAGCCGAAATGGCGAGGATCAACCAAGAAGGCATCCTGCCGCCCGGCGTGCGCGTCGAGAAAATCTATGACCGGACCGACCTGATCAACGTCACCACCGGTACGGTGCTGCACAATATGATCGTCGGCATCATCCTGATCTTCGCGGTGCAATGGCTGTTCCTGGGCAATCTCAGAAGTGCCCTCATCGTCGCCACGACCATTCCGTTCGCCCTATTCTTTGCGATTCTGATCCTGCTGATCCGCGGAGATTCGGCGAATCTGCTCTCCGTCGGCGCCATCGATTTCGGCCTCATCGTCGATGCCACGGTGATCATGGTGGAAAACATTTTCCGCCATCTGGTCGAGGCCGAGGCACATCGCTCCTCGGTCAATCCGCTTCAGTACCAGAAAATTCCACGCCGCCTTCAGCGCGTCTTCGCGCCCATCCTGAATGCCGCGACCGAGGTCAACCAGGCGATCTTCTTTTCGGCCGCGATCATCATCGCGGGCTTCCTGCCGCTGTTCACGTTGACCGGCGTCGAAGGCCATATTTTCGGCCCGATGGCCAAGACCTATGCCTATGCCATCGCCGGCGGGCTGCTCGCGACTTTCACCGTGTCGCCGGCCTTGAGCGCCATCCTACTGCCCGACCGGGTGAGCGAGGTCGAAACCTTCCTTGTTCGGGGTTTGCGCGCAGCCTATGCGCCGGCGATCCGCTTTGCGCTGGAAAACCGGATCGTGACGCTGGGCATGGCCGGGGTGATCGGCATCGTCGCGATTTTCTTCGCCAGCACGCTCGGGCTCGAATTCCTGCCCAAGCTGGAGGAGGGCAATTTCTGGATCCGTGCGACCCTGCCGCCCTCGATTTCGCTGGAAGAAGGCAATCGCTATGTCAATCGGATGCGCGAAGTGATCAAGCGCTACCCCGAGGTCATCACGGTCATCTCTCAGAATGGCCGGCCCGATGACGGCACCGATGCCACCGGCTTCTTCAACGCCGAATTCTATGTGCCGCTGAAGCCCTTCGGCGCGTGGCCCGTGGGCATCGACAAGGAAAGCCTGACTAAATCGGTCAATGATGCGCTGGAGGGCGAATTTCCCGGCGTCGAATTCAATTTCTCCCAGACGATCGAAGATAATGTCGAAGAAGCCGCTTCCGGTGTGAAGGGCGAGAACTCCATCAAGCTCTTTGGCAACAGCCTGGAAACGCTGGAAATGACCGCCGCCCGGATCAAAGAGGTGATGAGCAGCGTCCCCGGCATCGAGGATCTGGCCGTGCTCAACTCACTGGGGCAGCCAACCGTCCGGATCGATATCGATCGCGCGCGGGCGGCCCGCTATGGGCTGGCGCCGGGCGATATAAATGCCACGATCCAGGCCGCAATCGGCGGCCAAGCCGCCGGCAATCTCTATGAAGACGGCAGCGATCGCAATTTTCCGATGATGGTGCGCCTGGCCCCGGAATATCGCCAGAGCCTGGACGCGATCAACCGGATCGCCATCGGTGCCACCAACCCGGACGGCACCGGGATCGTGCCGATCCCGCTCGGCGATGTCGCCACGGTCAAATTTGTCTCGGGTGCCGCCTTCATCTATCGCGAACAGCAGGAACGCTATATCCCGATCAAATTCAGCGTGCGCGGTCGCGATCTCGGTGGCGCCGTGCAAGAAGCACAACAGAAAATCGCCGAAAAAATCCAGATTCCCTCCGGTTACCGGCTCGAATGGGTCGGCGAATTCGGCCAGCTGCAAGGCGCGATCGAGCGGCTGGAGGTCGTCGTGCCGATCAGCCTGATCCTGATCTGCGTGCTGCTTTATGTGAATTTTTCCTCGCTGACTGACATGCTGCTGGTGGCCAGCGTCATGCCGATGGCGCTGATCGGCGGCATTTTCGCGCTGTGCCTGACCGGCACGCCGTTCAGCGTCTCGGCCGCGATCGGTTTCATCGCGCTGTTCGGCATCGCGGCGATGGACGGCATCATCGTGCTCTCTTACTACAACAAGCTGATCCTCGAAGGTTGCGACCGCGCAAGTGCTATTCTGCAAGCCTGCGAAGTCCAGATGCGGCCGGTGGCGATGACCTGCATCGCGGCTTGTGTCGGGCTGCTGCCGGCCGCGGTCTCGACCGGGATCGGCTCGCAGGTGCAAAAGCCGCTGGCTTTGGTCGTGGTCGGCGGCATCACCCTGGCCCCCGTGCTGATCCTCATCGTCTTTCCGGTGCTGATCGACCTGTTCTCGCGGCGCGGACGTGATGCCGAACTCTATGCTGCCGAACCCGAATTGGCTGAGTAAGCAATGATGATGCCTCCGATGCCCCGCCCCGCCTTGGCTCTGCCCCTCGCCGCCCTGCTGGCGGCTTGCGCGGTCGGTCCGGATTTCGCGCCCCCGAAACCACCCGCAATCACCGGCTATACGGCGGAAAATCTGGCGCCCGAGACCGCCGCAGCCGCGACTCAAGGCGGCGATGCCCAGCATTTTGTCGAGGACATGGACGTACCGGGTCAATGGTGGACCCTGTTCCATTCGGAACCGCTGAACGCGCTGATCGAACAATCGCTCAAAGCCAATCCTGAGATCAAGGGGGCGCAGGCGACCTTGCGGGGCGCGATCGAGAATCTCCGCGCCGAGCAAGGCGCGCTCTTTCCGCAGATTCAGGCATCGTTTACACCGCAACGCTTCAAAGATGCCGGTCAAACCTCGCCGACATTGAACGTGCCGCAAAGCTACTTCAATCTTTACACCGCTCAGCTCAGCGTATCCTATCCGCTCGATATCTGGGGCGGCACACGCCGCGCCGTCGAATCGGCGCGCGCCCAGGGCGAATCTCAGCGCTATCAACTCGAAGCCACCTACCTGACCTTAACCTCGAACGTCGTCGCCGCCGCGCTGCAAGAAGCCTCGCTGAAGGACCAGATCGCTGCCACCGAAAAAATAATTCAGATCGAGACCGAAGCGCTGACCTTGTTCAAGAAGCAATTGGCGCTTGGGCAAGTTGCCGGTGGCGACGTCGCGGCCCAGGAGGCAGCACTAGCCCAAGCCCAAACCGCTTTGCCGCCGCTGCGCAAGCAACTGGCCCAGCAGCGCGACCTGCTGGCCGCCCTCGCCGGCCGTTTCCCGAGCGACCAGCCCGAACAGAGTTTCGATCTGGCGACCTTGGCCTTGACGACCGAATTGCCCGTGACACTTCCGGCGACACTGATCCGCAATCGGCCCGATATCCGCATTGCCGAAGAGGATCTCCACGCCGCCTCGGCACAAATCGGCGTTGCCATCGCGAATATGCTGCCCAATCTGACGCTGTCGGCGACAAACGGCACGACGGCGACCCAGCTTGGCCAATTATTCATGCCCGGCAATGGCTTCTGGACGCTTGGATCGAGCCTGACCCAGACGGTCTTCGACGGTGGAACCTTGCTGGCACGCAAGCGCGCCGCCGATGCGGCGCTCGATCAAGCGATGGCGCAATATGAAAGCACGGTCTTGACTGCCTTTCAGAATGTCGCGGACACGCTGCGCGCGCTGCAAGCCGATGCCGATGCGATGAAAGCCAGCCTCGCCGCCGAACAGGCCGCCGGCCGGAGTCTCGACATCGCCCGACGCCAATTGGCCTTGGGCTCGATCAGCTCTCTCGGTTTGCTGAATGCCGAACAGACCTATCAGCAAGCCGTCATCACCCTGATTCAGGCGCGCGCCGGTCGCTATGCCGACACAGCCGCCTTGTTTCAGGCCCTCGGCGGCGGTTGGTGGAACCGCCAGGATGATGCGCCCGACCTGCGAAAGGCGACTTGATTCATCGCAGGCCCCCCGTTCGGGGCTTGGCTTTCGCGCCATGGGGCGCGTGCTCGCCTTGCTCGCGATACCAAATCTCGATGAGCCGCTCTCATCGAGATTTGGTGTCAGCAACTATTCGGGGTCGGACAAGCTTGGCGCAGGCCAATGACCAACGCCCCCAGCCCGGATTGTGCCGAACGGGTCAGCGCCGCCATCGCATCAGTGTTCTGCGCCGGGTTGTCCGTTGGCGCAGCCGCCGGCGTCGCCTGAGCGGCGGCCGGATTGCCGCCATTGGTCGTCGCGAGTTGGGTCAGCGCCCGGACCACGGTCGATGGCCGCTGTGCCCAGGCCGGTGGGCGCGATCGCTGCACTACCTCGTCGGCCTTGACCGGCGCGGCCAATGTCGGAGGATTGGCCGCGACGACCCGGTTGTTGGGTCGCAGCACGGCCGGAGTCGGCGTGGCGGTTTCTGGCTGGGGATGAAACAGACCGGTAATCAGCAGCGTCTTCGGCTGCCGCGCCGCACCCGGACTCGCCTCGGGCTTGAGCAGCACGATATAGCTATAGCCCTTGAGCAGCGTGTCCAGCATGGCCTCTGGGCCGCGATCCTCGGCCGGCCACGACGGCGCCTCGGTGCCCAGACGGTTCGCCCCGATCACCGCGAAATCGAAATGCTGCGCGACGAGTCCGACCGCATCCCGCAAATTCAGCGCTGCGGGGTCCGGGCTGGTGCTCGCGACGATCGCCGCCGGCGACACATCGTCCGCCGCCAAGGCAGGCACGCCGACCGTCAGCATGCCGCCGAGCAGGAAACCTAAGACCCGTACGAGACCGCTCTGCCGTTTCATGATCGAGTCATCCATCGTTACCGCCGCACGACGATGCCGGACGGCCCGTGATGGAGTCTACGCCTCTCGCCGGTGATTAGCTATCGCCCTCGCGGATACGGCACGTTTGCGCTATCAAAGGCCGCCGCGATTTTCCGCGGCTGCGTAACCGAGGTCGATGGCGTGGCGCAGATTTTCGCAAAGTTTCGATCGGACCTGATAAAGGGCATCCGCGCGGTCCATGATCGCCTGTCCTGGCATGCGGCCGCATTGCGTTCGCGCACGCCGCGCATCCGGCGGCGCTGGATCGGCGAACGCAATCTGGCGGACGCAAGAAAAGTCGCCGTGCTTGTGCATTATTCGCGGCGTGGCGGGTTTCTGCGCTATTTCCGTTATCTGGTCGAGCAACTCGACCGTTGCGGTTTCACCGTCATCATCGTTTCGAACTCGCCGAAACTGGACCCCGACGGGATCACTTCCGTGCTACCGCATTGCGCCTTGGTGCTGCATCGCCGCAATGTGGGTTACGACTTCGGAGCGTGGCGCGATGGGATCATGCAAATTCCCGATCTTGCCGCGCTCGATCAATTGCTGATCACCAATGATAGCGTATTTGGCCCGCTCCAAGATCTAAATCAGATTCTAGTGCGGTGCGATCCCGATCAGGCCGATGTCTGGGGCATTACCGAAAGTTATGATACAAGATTTCACTTACAGAGCTATTTTATGTTATTTAACAATCCAGTTTTATGTTCGAAGAAATTCCAGAAATTCTGGAATACTATGCGTTATATTGAAAATAAGCGAGTCGTAATATTTCAATACGAAATCGGCCTCAGCCAATTGCTGGTCAAGCAAGGCTTCCGGGTGCGCGCCCTGCATCCCTATCGACAATTGGTCGAAGCGGTTCTCGCCCACTCGATTTCGGCGACCGCGTCGGCTGGCCATCCTTTGCGCGATGGCTTTCTGGCCAATCTGCTTCAGAACGTCAATGCCGGGAACCCGCTCAACCCGACGCATTATTTCTGGGAGTATCTGGTCACCAACCTCGAATGCCCTTTTATCAAGCGCGATCTGCTGGAAAAGAACCCGGTCGGCATACCCTTCCTGGGCAATTGGCGCAACGCAATCGCCGGTGCCAGCAACTATCCGATAGAATTCATTGAGGAGTATTTACAGGAAGCCTCACGAAACCGGGTGTTTTAAGCCCTGTCGCGTGAGGCTTTCGTATCGCGGTGGAGTAAAGCCCAACCGGTCGGCCGATGCGGTAATACACCGCTCGCGAGCCAGGACGGTTACAGCATGACGGTCAGCATCGCGCGGCTCTCCGGCGTCCATTGCCGGCGAATACGGGCCGCGACCTCGTCACGGTGGGACGGTTTAGGTGAGGGCGCGGGATCGGCGTGGAATGTCTTAACAAGATGCTCGATAACCGCTTGGTCCTCAGCCACCTGCCGAACGGGCGCGTCGACCAACCATGTTTGCTCGCTCATCGTCTCCTCCGCAACACGAAGATTGACATCGGTGGTGACTGTAGCGCCAGCGGCCGACGATGCCAAGACTCAATCGCGACGCGGTTGTCTCCCAGAAATTCGTCAAATTATTATAATTACAAGAGCTTAATAGACATTTATATAACCCTAACGAACGAATCGTCGTATATTTGTCACAATAACATTCAGGAATTTCCGATCCCTACGCCAATATCGGTCTCGCCGACCCTATCGCCAGAAGCAAGACGTTCCATTGTGACTTGCAGTTGATCTGGGGCAAATCGCCGCATACACCTGTTCCGCCATCGCCGGGCGGCGGGTTCGGCCTGCCTCGCGGGTCAAGAGCCGAATATCTCCAGCATTCCGGATCGACGCTGGTGGCGACGGTATGGCAGGGTCAGCGGAACCGCATTGCGGTTTTGCAACTGCCGCTCAAAGCGCATTGTAATGCCCGAAGCAGGCAGTGGCCGTGGCGTGGGCCCGGATCATGATCGTCCACCAGGCGGCGTTGGCGCCGAACCGCTTGAAGCGCGCCTTATCGGCGAATTCCGCGGTGGGAAACGGCAATTGCTCGCGATCACCCAGATCGAGCGGGCGCAAGGGCTCGCGGATCGCCAGAAAGCGGCAATCCGCCAGCTTCTTGCTGCGCCCGGCCCAATACGGCACGAAGCAGATTTCGGCAAACGCCTGATCGGTCTGGTATCTCTCACCCTCGACCGTGCGGTAGAGTGGCTGCCACTGGGCCTCGGCGGTCCCCCGCACGGCGTCAGCAAACGGCGCGCGGCACGGGACAAATGCCCGTGCTCGATCCCCTTCATAACCTCGACAAATCCAGAACCCCGTTCCAGCCGCCACCCCGTTGGTGTAGATTTTGTTTTCGAAAAACACGGTCCAACTCTTTGATTTATCGTTGATATGGGGGAACTTCGTTTATTTAGATCCAAAATTTTGGGAGGATCGTGTGGTAAGGCTGTTTCCCGCGCGATGCGAATCGATGGAGAAGCACCTGCGTGTGTGCTATGTCGGATTGATCATGGCAACCGCCGTCGCGCTCTTCACCCCCCTGTTGTGTCCATTCGCCGGATGCCGGCTTGATGGCTGAAGCGTCCCATCATGACGCCGAATTGGTCGAAGGCTGGGTCGATGGCTGCAGCCAGGGCATTGTGCGCGGCTGGGCACGGCAGCCCGGTGCCCCGCGCACACCGGTCACCGTCGAAATTCTGGTCGAGGATATCGTGGTCGGCCGGGGCGTGGCGCGGCTGAGGCGCGCTGATCTGGAATCAGCCGGCAAGGGCGATTGCGGCTTCGAGATCGCCATCGAGTTCGGCCGGCTTGCACAGCCCAGGGTCACCGCGATCGTGCGCGCACAGGACGGCACGACCTTGACCGGCAGCCCGGCGGCAATCGATCTAACCGAATTGGCCGCCCGGCATGCGGCCCTCGGCGATCGGCCGCTCGCCACGCTGCCGGTAGCCCTCACCGGCCCGGTCGGCGGCTATCTCGACGCGTTCGGCCCCGGCGGAATCGCCGGCTGGATTTATGATCCGGTGGCCCCCTCACCGCCTGTCATTTTCGAGATTTGGGAAGCCGGACGACGGCTTTCGACCGTCACGGCCGATCGCTGGCGTGTCGATCTGGAAGAGATGCGCCAGGGCGACGGGCGCTGGGGCTTCGACGCCGCACTGCCACCGGGGCTGTTCGACGGTCGCCCCCACGAAATCGATCTCCGCCTTGCCGCGACCGGCCGTTCGGTCCTGGCCGAACCGCTGCTGTTACATCTGCCGAAATCCGACGGGCCGGTGCCATTGTCACCGACCCAACCGAAACGCGATGTCGAAGCCGCCGCCAGCACCTGGACCCGCCCGCTCGATCGGCCGGTGGCGACCGTGCCGCTGTTCACCATCATCGTCAATTTCTATAATATGCAGCGCGAGGCGGCGCGCACCCTGACCTCTCTGTCGCGGGCCTATCAGCGTGGCATCGGCGCGCTCGGCTATGAGGTTTTGTGCATCGACAATGGCTCCGACCCACCGCTCGAGCCGGATTGGATTGCCGGGTTCGGCCCGGAATTCCGCCTGATCCGGCCACAGCACGTCCGGCCTTCGCCGTGCGCGGCGATCAATGAGGCGGCACGCGCGGCCAAAGGCCGCTATGTGGCGGTCATGATCGATGGTGCCTATGTCCTGACCCCCGGCGTGCTGCGCGCGGCGTGGGACGCGATCGACGAGCGGCCGGGCTCGATCGTCGCCTTGCGGCAATGGTTCGTCGGCGGCGATCAGCGCTGGCTCGCCCAGATCGGCTATGGCGGGCGGCAGGAAGACATGCTGTTCGACAAGATCGCCTGGCCGAGCGAGGGCTATGATCTGTTCAAGATCGGCTCGCCGGTGCGCGAAAGCCCGAACAACTGGTTCGACGGCATGATCGAGACCAATTGCCTGTTCCTGCCGGCCGAGCTTTACCGGGCGATCGGCGGGATGCATGAAGGCTTTGCCGTGGCCGGTGCCGGCTATGGCAATCTCGACCTGTTCAAGCGCGCGGCCGAGGCGGTCGGCGAACCGGTCGTGGCATTGCTGGGCGAAGCGTCGTTCCACCAGTTCCATGGCGGCACCACGACGAACGTGCCGGACGATGAAATGGCGCGCCGGGTGCGCGGCTATGATCAGGATTATTTCCAGATCGCCGGCAAACCGTTCGAGGGCGTGCCGCTGACCGATCTGCATCTGCGCGGACAGTTCCGCACCCTGCGCGGCACGGGCAGCCGGCAGCGACCGCTCTCCCCGGCCCGGCTCGGCCTGACCGAGCGTGTGCGTTCCGGTTCCCTGCCGCTGCATTTCGACGAAGCGGCGGCCGATTATCTGCAATCGGTCTATGTCGAATGCAGCCTGCACCGCACGACCCGATGGCAGGGTCACAGCCTGTCGATCGCGCCGGCTGACGTGCTGAATATTCAGGACATTATTCACGGCACACGGCCCGGCCGCATCATCGCGGTCAATGCCGAACACGGTCTGCTCATGCTGCTGGAGTCACTGCTGCGTCTGTTGCACCTCGATGGCGCGCGCATCGTCAGTATCGGCGACGCGGCGGCGGACCTGCCGCCCGGCAGCGAGCGGATCGCGGGCGATCCGCTCGCCTCCGAGGTGCTGGCCGCGACCGAGGCGGCACTCGGTACCGAGGAACGGGTTCTCGTGCTCTATACGCCGCGCGCGGGCGAGCATTTTCCGATCGAGACGCTCAGGGCCTATGCCAATTTCGTCTCGTGCCGGTCCTATCTGATTTTCATCGGGTCGGTCTTCGGGCAACCCTGGCTCGGCTATTCCCGGAACTGGTTTCAAAAGGCGATCCGCATTCTGGTGAGCGAGGCGCCGTTCGCCATCGATTTCAGCCGCGAGCAGCAATTGATCACGACCTGCCCGCAGGGCTATCTGCAACGGATCGGCGGCTTCGTCGCCCCGGCCGAGGATGACGATCTGACCTGGGCCGAAACCGGCAGCGAGGAGCCGCGATGAACCGTTTCTGGACCCGCTTCGTCAAACCGATCGTCGAGACCGCCGCCCCCCGCCGAATGATGGAGATCGGCGCCGATTCCGGCTGGAATACCCAGCGTCTACTGGATTATTGCCGCGAGACCGGCTGCCATCTCGACATCATCGACCCGGCCCCCCGCCCCGCCTTGCACGAGGTGCTGGCCCGTTTCGAAACCGAATACACCTGGCACCCGCTGAAAAGCTTGGAGGCGATTCCGCTGATCGATCCGGTCGATCTGGCGCTGATCGATGGCGACCATAATTGGCACACCGTCTATGGCGAGCTGCAAGCGATCTTCCGCCGGGCGCGCGAGACCGGCACGCCGCCGCCGATCGTACTGTTTCACGATGTCGCCTGGCCCTATGCCCGGCGCGACATGTATTACACGCCCGCCGATCTGGCGCCCGGCGAGCGCCACCCCTACGCCTATCGCGGCATGATCCAGGGCCAATCCGAGCTGAGCGAGGACGGCTTCAACGGCATCCTGGCCAATGCGCTGCATGAAGGCGGCCCGCGCAACGGCGTCTTGACCGCGATCGAGGATTTCCAGGCCGGCCTCGGCACCGAAATGTCGTTCCACCGCCTGCCCTTCTATAGTGGATTGGGCATTCTGGTGCCGGCCGAGCGCTCGACACCGGCGCTGCGGATCTTGATCGAGAGCTTCTTTTCGGCCGAATCGCTGCTGGAGACCTGCATCGCGCTGGAGGAAGACGGCATGCGCGCACGAACCGATCTCGCCACCCACCAGATCCGCCTGACCCAGCGGACCGAGGCGCTGCGGCGCGCGAAGACCATCATCGACGCGCTGCGTGACGAGGTGAAATCGCTGAAAGCCGCCCGCTGACCGATGAGCGAGCGCGGCCGCCCGCGGATCTATCTGCATATCGGCCGCAACAAGGCCGGCTCGACCAGCTTGCAGGATTTCTTCCTGGAGCGCCGCGCGGTACTGGCCCAGGCCGGCTTGCGCTATTGCCTGTTCGGTCATCTCAAGGATTCCGTGCCGGGCGTGCCCGGTTTCGCCACCGCGCCCGAACTGACCGCCTACGCCCGCACCGAGGCGGCACCGGCCTATCTGGTGTCGAACGAGTTCCTGTTCGGCTGGCCGCGCGACTACACCGACAGCATGGTCGCCGGCCTCTCCGGCTGCGATGTCCGGGTCATCGCCTATCTGCGGCCCTATGGCGAATGGGTCCAGTCCGCCTATGCCGAGGAAGTGCGGCGCGGCCTGACATGCCTCGATTTCGACCGCTATCTCGACGAGCTGCACCCGCAGATTTCCGCCTGGCCCTATCTCGAAGGCTGGGCCGAGGCGCTCGGCTGGGAGCGCATCCGGGTCCGCTCGACCGACCCGCGCGATCTGGCCGGCGGCGATCTGATCGGCGATTGCCTGACCGCCCTTGGCCTCGATCCTGCACTGGCCGGCGCGGCGCGGCGCAGCAACCGGGCCCCGCCCTGGCCGGTGCTGGAGATGCTAAGGCGCCTGCGCGAACTGACGGACGAGGCCACGTTCCACCGCGTGGCGCCATCGTTGCAGCTATTGTTGGAAGAAGGCCTGTCCGAGACGACGCTGCCGCCGGCTGAGTACCTGACCTCGGAGCAGGCGCATCGGCTGGCCGACCTCTACAACAGCGACCTGCTCCGGCTGGCCGAGCGAACCGGCGTGGCGCTTCAGCCGGAACGACCGAACGAGCAAATCGGCGCGATGCGGCCGGGCTTCGACCGGATGCCGCCAGCCCTGCTGCGCCAATGGGCCGTGCGCGCCAAGCTACCCGATTTCCGTCGCTCCCATCCCGAGGCAGCGGCAACGGCCGAGAAGCTTATGGCGAACTGCCGTGCTGCCTTCGGTGCAATTATGCAGAGAATTGGGCCTGAACCTCCACGGGAAGGCGATGAGATCACGCCACGGGCCAGTTAAACACCGCTCACAACGCAATCGGCATTTGCGGCATCGGAAAGGTCGAGCCGGCAAAGAACCACGACTCAATCGCCAGCCGCTCGCGCGTCAGGCCCGATCGGGCGCCGGTACGGTGCAGGAACAATTGATCGAACAGCAGCGCGTCCCCGGCCTTGAAGCGCGGGCTGACGATCGGCGTGGACTGCGCCAGATCCGCGACCACGCCGTCGCCGACGGTCCACCAGGTCGGGGCACCGCGCGTGCCCATTTCGACCAATTCGTTGCAGCGCCTGGGATAAAGATCCAGGCCCGGCGCGTCATCACCGCAATCCGACAGCGCCAACCAGCAATTCACCGTGCGGATTTCCGGGCCGAGGAACGCGCCATCCTGATGCCACGCGGTGCCGGTGGTCGGGGGCACGCGCCGCAAGGTCGATTTCCCGAGCGAGAGATAGGCCCGTTCGCCCAGATACTCCTCGATGACGCCGATCACACCATGCGTCTTCAGAAACGCGATGAAATCGGCCAGCGCACGGGGTGAATCCGCCGTCCAGACCGCCCCACAGGCCGCACCGAATGCGCGCCCGCCTTCGCTCATTCCGTCGCCTGGCTCCAGCGGATAGGGCGCATACCACGGCGAATTCGGCACCTGCGTTTCATCCTTGCGCGCGGCTTCGGCCGTGTCGATCGCCTTGTTTACCACCGCGACCAGTTCGGCGGTCTGCGTCGCATCGATCAGGCCGCGCACCAGCAGGCAGCCATGATGCTGGATCGCACCGCCCAGGATGCCGGCGGTCAGAGCCGCGGGACCCTGGATTTCCGGGGGGTTTGGCCGGCCGGGGAACGGGTCCGCCGGCCGCGGCGGCCACTCAGCCAGCCCCGCTTGCGGATCGAACGCGGCATTGCGCCATCGCACCAGGTCGCACAGCGTCGCCAGATCGAGATCGTCCAGATTTTCCGAAGACAGCAGATCGATCGCCTCTCGGTATCGCTCAGCCTCCGCCAAGCGCCGCGCCCGAACCGCCACGGGTTCGATCGCCGCCGGTACGCCCGCCAGAAGTCGGCCGACCGGATTCAAGAAATTTCTTAGCCCCATCGCAGCGGTGCCTCACATCGTTCCGGATACGCGCTGTGCTCTCATAGCACGACAATGGCAGGTAGTCCCACCGCCTTCAAACAGTCGGATCGAGACGCGCTTCGTCACACAGGATTTCGACCGCCCGCCTCGCTTGTTCGAGAAACGCATCATCGGCCGGGGCGGTCTTGCCGGCCGCAGCGCAAATGCCCGGTTCGACGAGGTGGTCGAAAAACAACCGCATGACATGATCGACCCCGGCCGGTGTGACCGAGCGCAGATCGTCCGCGAAATAGGCACCCCGCGCAGCCGGCGCGGTGACGACCTCGTAGGCCGGGAAATAGACCACGCCCGGCCGCCGGGCAATCTCCTCGGCCGCGACCCGCAATACCGCCTTGGAGAGGGTGGTGGCGGTCCAGACATGGCGCGGCTCGGCCGTCGCCGCGAGCGGCACCGGCGAGACGGTCAGGACGAGGCGAACCTTCGGATTGACTGCGCGCAACTCGGCGAGGAAGGCGTCGAGATCCGCGATATTATCCTGCACCCCCAGATTCAGCAGGACATGCCGCCCGGCATCGAAGTGCCCGGCGGCGACACCGGGGCAGAGCGGGTAGACGGCACCATCCGCCCGGTCGCTCCAGCATTCGGTCAGGCCGAGGGTGAAGACGAAGACATCGATCTGCTCGAACAGGGCGCGGATCGCGGCCAGATGGCGCTGGCGATCTAGCTCGAATTCCCGGCTTGTGGCGAAGCCCGCGGGCTGGATGGTCGGGCGGAACGGATCGAAGCACCTTCCTTGCTCGTCGATCCAGACATCGTCCAGCGGCGTGAAGCGCCCATAAGCGCGGCGGAACAATTGCAAGAGCTGGCGCGCGGTATAGATTGAGCCGTAGCGCGCGCTGAACAGACCATAGCCGAAAGCCGCCGCGGTTTCTGCCGATAGCGTCGGGTGGGCCGGCTCGGTATCGAGATGGCGGAGGCCGGCGGCGCGCAGGCGCCGCACCAGATGCTGCGCAAAGCAACTGCCGGCGGTGGCGATGACATCGCCCGCGCCAATCCGCCAGGGTGCCTCGACCATCGGATCGATCGCTTCAAGTGGCGGCTCGACCATCGCCGTGCGCCAGCGCCGATGAGGCGGCGCGTCACGGTAAGGATGGGTCATGCCGTACCCCGCAAGGTTTCGAGCACGAGCGCGCCATAGGCGGCATTGGCATGCGCGCCATCCTGGTCATAGCAGGCATCGAGAAAGCCTTCGGCGTCCTTGGCCTGCGCCGGTACCGGCCGATAACCAATGCCGTACGCGGCACAAGCCGCGGCGATCACTTCGCTGTGCAGCCGCCATAATTTGTAGCGCAGCCATTTCGGCGCGATCACCCGCGGCTGGCCGGGAAAAAAGGCCCACGGGACATGCGGCGCGATCCGCTCGGCATCGGCGACCGGCGGCGGCGGTTCGAGCTGGACCACCGGCGCGGTCGCGACATCGAGGATGCAGGGCAGATTCGCCAGATAGGGCAAGGCCATTTCGGCCAGCGTCGCCCGCACCGCCTCGGCCGGGACGAGTTCGCGCCGCTCATCGACCGGCAGATCCGGTTCGGACGGCAGCACGAAATCGAACGGGCGCGGATGCTCGACCATGCCCAGCACGGTGTGCGCCGAACCGCCGATCAGCGACAGCACGAGACGCGCCGGCCGGAGCCGCGCGGCCAGGTCCGGGCGCAGCGCGATCGTCGCGGCGTCGCGCACCCAAGGCTCGCCAGTCTCCCAGAAATTGATCGCATCGAGCGGCACGCCGTCACGCTCGGCGCCGCGCGCGAGCGCGAAGGCGTGGCTATGGCCGATGCAAACCCACATCTCAATCACCAGCGGTCCTCATTGTAACAGTCTGCCCGCGTTTCTCCTCTCCGCCCGATTGGGGCAGAGAGGTCGGGAGAGATGGAGAACACTCTGAAATCACAGGAGAAATCCAGACCTATACCGAGCACGACTTCGACAGCCCCCGCCTCACCCCTCGGCAAACTCGCGATACATCCGTACCAAATCCGGCACTGCCGCCTCGAAGATCTGCTGGCCCTTATCCGGCGAGGCCAGCCCCGGATTGGAGCCGATGCGGCCATCGGGAAAGCGGCGGCGGAAATCGGCCGGGCCTTGGAAGCGGCCGCTCGGCGCCTTGGGCGGATCGAGCGTCACGCGCTTTATCGTCTCGGGAAAGGCATACTGCGTCAGCGCCACTTCCGACGCGGTGGCGTGGCTGCCTTCCTGGTCGCCGAACAATTCGTGGGAGACCCGCGCCGCACCGGGCGATTCCCACCAGCTGACCAGCTTGCAGACGATCTCGCCATGCCCGGCCGGGGCCGTGCCGAGTGCCCCTTCGCAGGCGGCATGGATCTCGTAGAACGCCGCCTGGATCGTCGCGATGTTGCCGCCATGACCATTCAGGAAGAAAAATCGACGGAAGCCATGCCGGGCGAGCGACATGACGTAATCATGGATCACCTGGATCAGCGTCGAGGGCTTGAGCGTCATTGAGCCGGCAAAGCCCATATGATGCACCGCCATGCCGACCGCGATGGTCGGTGCGACCAGCGCCCCGGCCGCTTCGCCGACCGCCTTGCCCAGGAACTCGGCGCAGATCGCATCGGTCCCAATCAGCCCGTTCGGCCCATGTTGTTCGGTCGAGCCGATCGGCATCAGGATAGCGGTCGAGCGAGTGAGGTACTCCTCGACCTCGGGCCAGGCGGCGTGGTG
This sequence comes from Aliidongia sp., assembly GCA_049696095.1. GTDB lineage: Bacteria > Pseudomonadota > Alphaproteobacteria > ATCC43930 > CGMCC-115725 > JAXDMU01. Next base: position 60,149 of record JBAVTK010000125.1, read on the forward strand.
CAACAGCATCGGGGGCATCTCCACAAAAAGTTGCCGGGGAACGCGGACGATCGGGCCATGCGGTCGTTGACGGCTTGTATCCGCGGCAGAATCTCCCGATATTGCCGCAAACGCAAGAGGTCGATCTCTCGGCCGATCCGGGGGTTGCTGCCCCCAGCCTCGGAGTTCATCACCATGACCAGCCCGACCCTGATCCCCGTGCCTGAAGGTTTCGCCGGCCAGGACACGATCGACCTGCCCGCCTATGATCGCCTCTATCAACGCGCGCTGAGCGAACCCGACGCCTTCTGGGGCGAGCAGGGCCGTATCCTCGATTGGATAAAGCCCTATACCAAGGTCAAGAACACGCGCTTCACCGACGGCGTCTCGATCAAATGGTATGAGGATGGCACGCTCAACGCGGCGGCCAATTGCATCGACCGGCATCTCCCGGCCAAGGCGGACGACATTGCGATCATCTGGGAAGGCGACGATCCGGGCGTTTCGCGCAAGATCACCTATGCCGAGTTGCATGAGCAGGTCTGCCGCCTGGCCAATGTGCTGAAGGCGCGCGGCGTCGAGAAGGGCGACCGGGTCACCATCTATCTGCCGATGATCCCCGAGGCGGCCTTTGCGATGCTCGCCTGCGCGCGGATCGGCGCGGTGCATTCCGTGGTGTTCGGCGGCTTCTCGCCCGACAGTCTGGTCGGCCGCATCAAGGACGCCAAATCGAGCGTGCTGATCACCGCCGATGAGGGCGTGCGCGGCGGCCGGCATGTGCCGCTGAAGATGAATGCCGATCTGGCGCTAACCGCCTGCCCCGAGGTCGAGACGGTGATCGTGGTCCGGCGCACCGGCGGCACCGTAACCTGGCGGCACGGGCGCGACCATTGGTATCATGAGGAAATCACCAAGGTCTCGGCCGAATGCCCGCCGACCGAGATGAACGCCGAGGATCCGCTGTTCATCCTCTACACCTCAGGCTCGACCGGCAAACCCAAGGGTGCGCTGCACACCACCGGCGGCTATCTGGTGTTTGCCGCGCTGACCCACCGGCTGGTGTTCGATTACCGGCCGGGCGAGATCTATTGGTGTACCGCCGATGTCGGCTGGGTGACCGGGCACAGCTATATCCTGTATGGCCCGCTCGCCAACGGCGCCACCACCGTGATGTTCGAGGGTGTGCCGAATTATCCCGATGCCGGGCGGTTCTGGCAAGTGATCGACAAGCACCAAGTGTCGATCTTCTATACTGCGCCGACCGCGATCCGCGCCTTGATGCGCGAAGGGGTCGAGCCAGTTCGGCGCAGCAGCCGCAAGAGCCTGCGCGTATTGGGCTCGGTCGGCGAGCCGATCAATCCCGAGGCGTGGCTGTGGTATTGGGAGCAGGTCGGCGATAAACGCTGTCCGATCGTCGATACTTGGTGGCAGACCGAGACCGGCGGCGTCCTGATCACCGCACTGCCCGGCGCCACGCCGCTGAAGCCGGGTTCGGCGGCCAAGCCGTTCTTCGGCGTCAAGCCGCTGATCGTCGATGGCGCCGGCGCCGCGCTCGACGGCGCCGCCGAGGGCAATCTCTGTATCGCCGACAGCTGGCCCGGCCAGATGCGGACGATTTTCGGCGATCACCAGCGCTTCGTCGAAACCTATTTCTCGACCTATCCCGGCCTATATTTCACCGGCGATGGCTGCCGGCGCGATGCCGAGGGCTATTACTGGATCACCGGCCGGGTCGATGACGTCATCAATGTCGCCGGCCACCGGCTGGGCACCGCCGAGATCGAGAGCGCGCTGGTCGCCCATGCCAAGGTCGCCGAGGCCGCCGTCGTGGGGTTTCCGCACGATATCAAGGGTCAGGGCATCTATGCCTATGTCACGCTGATGGCGGGCGAGGAATCGACCGAGGCGCTGCGCAAGGAACTGGTGGCCTGGGTGCGCCGGGAAATCGGCCCGATCGCGACCCCGGATTTCATCCAATGGGCACCCGGCCTGCCCAAGACCCGCTCGGGCAAGATCATGCGCCGCATCCTGCGCAAGATCGCCGCCAACGAACATGATTCGCTGGGCGACACGACCACCCTGGCCGATCCATCGGTCGTGGACGGTCTGGTCGAGAATCGGATGAATCGCTAGGGCGTGTCGTCAGTTGCGCCATGCCGGTCTGCAAATGGCGGTTTCCTGCGCTTCCGCTGCTCACGTACCAAATGTACGC
>JBAVTK010000126.1:0-5212 GCA_049696095.1 Aliidongia sp.
GGTCTACACCAAGGACATCGCCCGCGGCCGGCGCATCGCGAGCCGGGTCGAAACCGGCATGATGTTCATCAACAACATCGACTGGTCCGATGCCGAACTACCGTTCGGCGGTATCAAGGATTCGGGCTACGGGCGCGAGCTCGGCGACATGGGCATCCAGCAATTCGTCAACAAGAAGCTGGTTCGCCTGTCCTCGGCCGAGGCGCCCGCATAGCGGCCCCGACGCAGTCTGAAGACGCAAGACGGCCCGATGGGGGACCCGCCGCGGGCGGTCTCTCTCATCGGGCCACTCGAATGCCGTCGCGATGCACGCCAGGAGCCGCCCGATGTACGTCAATGTCGCCATCCTCAAGGAAACCCAGCCACATGAACGGCGCGTAGCGTTGGTGCCCTCGGTTGCGGCCAAGCTCATCAGGCTGGGGGCGAAGCTGCATATGCAGGCGGGTGCAGGCGCCGGCATCAAGCTTGCCGATGCTGCCTTCAAGGACGTTGCCTTCATCGAGGATCGCACGGAACTCGTCCATGCGGCCGATGTCGTGCTCGCGGTGCAGCCCCCGGCGTTGGAGGTGATCGATGCGATGCAGGCAGGCGCCGTGCTGATCTGCTTCATCTATGCGAATAACGAGCCGGCGCTGATCCAGCGGCTGCTCGACAGGAAGATCACGTGCTTTGCCATGGAACGGATCCCGCGCATCACGCGGGCACAATCGATGGACGCGCTGTCGAGCCAATCGGCCTTGGCCGGCTACTATGCGGTGCAACTCGGCGCCACCCATCTCGCCCGCATCCTACCGAAGATCACTACGGCGGCCGGCACCATCGGCCCGGCCAAGGTGCTGGTCATGGGCCTCGGCGTGGCGGGGCTGGAGGCGATCGCCACCGCTCATCGCCTGGGCGCCGTGGTCGAAGGCTATGACGTCCGCCCGGAAACCGAGGAGCAGGCGCTGTCGCTCGGTGCCAAATTCGTCGAGACCGGGATCGATGCGCGCGGCCCCGGCGGCTATGCCCGCGCGCTGACGGCGGACGAGAAGGCCAAGGTCGACGCCGTGCTGACCCAGCACATCCAGCAGGCCGATTTGATCATCACCACGGCCGCCATTCCCGGCCAGGCCTCGCCGAAGCTGATCAGCAAGGCCCAGGTCGCGGGCATGAAATCCGGTGCGGTCATCATCGATCTCTCGGCCGAGGGCGGCGGCAATTGCGAGGATGCCCAACCGGGTGCAACCGCGCGGATCGGCGCGGTGACGATCGTGGCCCCACTCAACGTACCGTCCCTGCTCGCCGAGGACGCCAGCGAGCTTTATGCCAAGAACCAGTTCAACCTGCTGGCGCTGATGCTCAAGGACAATGTCATCACCATCGACTGGGACGATGAGATCCTGATCAAGACAGTGCTGACGCATGCCGGTGAGCGCAAGGACGGTGCCGGCAAGCCCGCCGTCAAACCCATCCCGAAGGTCGCCTGACCATGGAAACCCAGATCGAGATCACCGGCTTCGTCGCCCTCTACATCTTCATGCTCGCCGCGTTCGCCGGTTGGGTGATCATCGGCCATGTCCCGGCGATCCTGCACACGCCGCTGATGTCTGGCTCCAACTTCGTCCACGGCATCGTCGTGGTCGGCGGGCTCTTCGCCTTGCTCAATGCGAGCAGCGTCACGGAGCAGGCGATCGGTTTCTTCGCCGTGCTGCTTGGTGCCGGCAACGCCGCCGGTGGCTATGCCGTGACCGATCGCATGCTGGCGATGTTCCAGACGAGCGGGCATCCGGCCAAACATGCCAAACGCCGCCACGTGAAAAAGGCTTGAGGGTCCGCCATGCTCACCATGATCGCGCAACTGACCATTGGCATCGCCGATCTCGCGGCGGCGCTTCTGTTCCTCTACGGCTTGCAGCGCATGTCGTCGCCGGTGACGGCGCCGTCCGGCATCTTCGTCGCCGGCTTAGGCATGCTGGTCGCCGTCCTGGCGAGCTTTCTCTACGCCTTCGGTGTCAGCGCTGCCGCCAGGCCTTATCTGCTCGTCAACATCGCCCTTGCCCTCGTCGCCCTGGCCCTTGGTGGTGGTATCGCCTGGTGGAGCGGCAAGAAGGTCGCCATGACCTCAATGCCGCAGATGGTGGCGCTCTATAACGGTATGGGCGGCGGAGCCGCCGGCGCCATCGCCGCGGTCGAGCTGTTCGGCAACAAGGCCGATGGCGCCACGCAGCTGATTGTCACCCTGATCGGCGCGCTGATCGGCGCGGTGTCGCTGTCCGGCTCGCTCATCGCCTGGGCCAAGCTCGACGGTATCCTCAACAAGCCGCTGCGAATGCAGGGGCAGCAGATCCTGAACCTGGTGGTCATGGTGGTGACGCTGGCCGTCGGCGGCTACATCGTCTTCGTGACATTGGCCGGCGCTGCACCGGTCATCGTCATGCCCGCCCTGATCGGGGTGTTCTTCGGGCTGGCCCTGCTCTTCGGCATCCTGATGACGCTGCCGATCGGCGGCGCCGATATGCCGGTCGTGATCTCGATCTATAATGCCTTCACCGGCCTTGCGGTCGGGCTCGAAGGCTTCGTGCTGCAGAACCCGGCGCTGATGATTGCCGGCATGGTTGTTGGCGCCGCCGGCATGCTGCTGACACTGCTGATGGCCAAGGCGATGAACCGCTCGGTCAGCAATGTGCTGTTCACGAACTTCGGGACCATCGCCAAGCACAAGAAGAGCGATATGGCAGGCAGCTTGAAGCCGGTCGAAGCCAGCGATGCCGGGATCTATATGCGCTATGCCGCCAAGGTGATCATCGTGCCGGGCTACGGTCTCGCCGTGGCCCAGGGCCAGCAGAAGCTCTATGAGTTCGTGAAGCTGCTGCAATCGGCCAGGGTCGATGTCAAATTCGCGGTCCATCCGGTGGCAGGGCGGATGCCCGGCCAGATGGATGTGCTGCTGGCCGAGGCCGGCGTACCCTATGATTTGATCTTCCAGCTCGAAGACATCAATGACGACTTTGCCGCCGCCGATGTCGCCTTGGTGATCGGCGCCAACGACGTCGTCAATCCGGCGGCGCGCACCGACAAATCCTCGCCGCTCTACGGCATGCCCATCCTCAATGCCGACAAGGCCAAGCATGTCTATGTCGTGAAGCGCGGCGGTGGCGTCGGCTATGCCGGGGTCGAGAATGCGCTGTTCTACGGCGACAATTGCAACATGGTCTATGGCGATGCCCAGGCCGTGCTCGTGAAGATGATCGAGGCGGTCCGGGGCTTGGGGGTGTCCGCCGCGGCGTAAATCGGCACTTTTTGTCGATCTCGACCCATACCAGTTCACCAGAGGAGTTACCCCATCGCCCGCAAAATGCAAACCGCCGTCGGCGTGACCCTGGTCAAGGAAGGGGATCGGGTCGGCGTGCCGTGGCTCTACTCGGCCTGCGGCCATTGCGAATATTGCTTGAAGGCCCAGGAGACGGCGTGTGGCGAGGCCCAGTTCGGCGGCTATACCAAGAATGGCGGCTTCGCCGAAGTCGTGGCCGACTGCATCACGATCCGCGGTTCCTTCGTCGGTACGCGCGGGGATATGGCCGAAGCGCTCGCCTTCGCCGCCGACGGCAAGGTCAAGGTCGATATAGAGTTGCAGCCGCTCGCCGCGATCAACCGGATCTTCGGCCGGCTCGAACATGGTGACGTGCCGTCCCGCGTGGTGCTCGACGTCGCGGCAGCCTAACCCGGAACGGGGCGGATGGTGTTTCGCCGGATTCAGGGTTCCCCGGGCAGGATAGCCCCAGAGGAGAGACCTATGCTGTGGGATGCATCGACGATAAAAGGCTACGAAGTCGACGCCAGCGATGGACCGATCGGAACCATCAGCGACGTGCTGTTTGAGGATGTCAACTGGCTCGTTCGGTGGCTGGTGGTCGATGTCGGCCATTGGCTGACCGGACGCAAGGTCCTGCTGCCGCTGTCGGCATTGGGGCGGCCGGATCGGGAACAGCGTCGACTACCGGTCAAATTGACCATGCAGCAGGTCGAGGACGGCCCGGATGTCGACACCGATCAGCCCGTGTCCCGGCAAACAGAGGCCACCGTCGACCGATATTACAGTTGGGTTCCCTATCCCATCGGGACCGACGGCCCGCTCGCCAACACCATGGCGCAGCCTTTCGTCGAGCCGCTGCCCTTTTCGGAGACGCGACCGTCTGGTCTGGCGAGCGATGATGTGGCGCCCGACGCGCCGGGCGATCCGCATCTGCGCAGTATCGCCGCCGTGACCGGCTACCACGTTCATGCGACAGACGGCGAGATCGGCCATATCGAGAATTTCCTGCTGGAGGATCGCGACTGGCGCATCCACTATCTGATAGTCGATACCAAGAACTGGTGGCCGGGCGAGAAAGTCTTGATCTCGCCGCGCTCGGTCAAGGAGATCGATTGGGCCCTCCGCTCGATCCTTGTCGACATCAACCGGCAAAAAATCGAGGGCGCTCCACGATATGATCCGGCACTCACGATGGATAGCGCTTTTGCGGATAGGTTCCTGGCCTATTACGGTCTCAAGATGGTCGAGCCATGAGCAGCCGGTGACGCCAAGGCTGCGGTCGGCGTTGATCGGTTTGACCGCACGCAGATCGGCCAACGATCGGTAGGTAGTTTCTGAGCCGATCCAGGCTCGGATATCGTCGCTGAATTTTCCGAATCCGCCGCGGCCGAAGGGACGGTTGCTCGATGTCAATACCTGCCACTACCGCAACTTCCAGCCCGAACAAGCACATCGGGTTCGCGCTCGTCTAGATTATTGCGGGTTGTTCTATTTTTCGTCAATATGCCCTCGGGTCCGTGACAGGCGCGATGGTACCGGAGTTCACGGTCGGCCTCCGCTTCGAGTCCGGTGCGGAGGTCGGGCGTCTGCTTCTTGGGGCGGGTGCCGCTTACCTCGCGATCGCGGTCCCCTTTCTTTGACAGCACGATAACGCCTGTGCCGATCTGCTCGCTGAAGAAGGCGGTTTACCCCATCTCCTCCGCCGCCCTTGCCTTTCCCAGCCACGAATCAAGATCGGCCAGCGCCCGCTGTGCCAACGCCGGTTTGCGCTCCGGTTTCGCCTTGGGCGTCACCGGCAAGGGCGGAAACAGCCCGAAATTGACGTTCATTGGCTGAAACGTCTTTTCATCGGCGCCGCCGGTGATGTGGGCGACCAGCGCACCCAGTGCCGTGGTCGGCGGTGGCGGCTCCAGCGCCGTG
>JBAVTK010000127.1:0-1947 GCA_049696095.1 Aliidongia sp.
GTGCAGGCGCGCACCAGCGGCAAAGGCCAGGTGGTCGAGACCAGCATCGCCGGCGCGGCCCTGGCGCTGACGCCGCTCTTCTACGGGCTGATCGCCGGTGGCCGTTGGGGCGTGGCGCGCGGCGACAATCTGCTCGATGGCGGGGCGCCGTTCTATCGCTGCTATGAATGCGCCGATGGAGGTCATGTCGCGGTCGGTGCGATCGAGCCGAAATTCTATCGCCTGCTGATCAACGGGCTGGGGCTGGCCGATCGGCTGAACCCGGCGCGGCAATATGACAAGACGAGCTGGCCCGAGACCATCTCGATCCTTGGCCAAACCTTTCGCACCGCGGCGCGCGACGAATGGGCCGCGCGGTTCGACGGCACCGATGCCTGTGTGACCCCGGTACTCGACTGGACCGAGGCGCCGGCCCATCCGCAGCACCAGGCGCTCGGCAGCTTTACCGAAATCGGCGGCGTGACGCAGCCGGCGGCGCATCCGCATTTTTCGCAGACGCCGGCCGGGATCGGCAGCAGCGCGCCGGCATTGGGGGCGAATAATGCGGCCGTGCTGGCTCGCCTCGGCTACAGCGAGGCCGAGATTCTCGAACTGACCTGACGATCAGCGCGTCACGACAGTGCCGCTGCCAGTTTCCGGGTAATCGCGTCCGGATCGGATTCATGGGTGAAATTGCCGATGAAGCGGCCGGACGGGTCCATAATGTAGATGATCGAGGTGTGATCCATGTCGTAGTCGCCGTCGCTGGTCGGGTGCTTGGCGGCATAGACGTGGAATTCCTTTTTGGCTTGGGCCAATTGTTCTTGCGTACCGGTCAGGCCGATGAAATCCGGGCCGAAGGCCGAAACATAGTCGGTGAGGGCCTGCCCGGTGTCGCGCTCAGGATCGACCGTAATGAAGATCGGTGCCACGCGCTTGCGTCCGTCGCCCAGCTTGTCGAGCGCCTGGGCCATGTCGTTGAGCGCGGTCGGGCAGGCATCCGGGCAATGGGTATAGCCGAAATAGATCAGCATGATCTTGCCGCGGAAATCCTGGTCGGTAACCGGTTTGCCGGCACCATCGACCAGTTCGAACGGGCCGCCGATCTGAGGTTGCGGGTTCGACGCCCCGGCGAAACGCTGATAGCCGAGCAGGCCTAGCCCGGCGATAAGCATGATCGAGAGGGCGGCAATCATGAAAACAGTCGCGCGGTTCATGGGCAAGGCTTTCGTCCCGGTTGAGGCTTGCCTGAATTATACCGATCCGGCGCGTCCGCCGTATTGCTGTTGCGGTGCGACAGACCGGCGCGGGCTTGACCGGGGCGGCGCACCGGGAGACGCTTGAGCACTGTCCCACCGCCCGCATAATGGATCGCCCCGATGGCCTATGAACCGCCGAAACATTGCACCCATTGCGGCCATTTGCTCGGCCCGATCGAGAATCGGCCGGGGCAACGGCAATGCCTGGCGCCGGATTGTGCGCGCATCACCTATTTGTCGCCGATCCCGGTCGTCGCCGCCATCGTTCAGCGCGGCGACGAGATCATTCTGGTGCGCAGCCATGGCTGGCCCGAAAGCTGGTACGGTCTGGTGACCGGCTTTCTCGAACCGGAGGAATCGCCCGACGCCGCGGCCCGGCGCGAGCTGGTCGAAGAATTGGGGCTCGAACCCGGCGCCTCGACGCTGATCGGCGCTTATCCGTTCGCCCAGATGAATCAGGTGATCATCGCCTATCACATCCGGGCGAGCGGCGAGATCCGGCTGGACGAGAGCGAATTGGCCGGGTTCAAGATCGTGCCGGTCGATCGGCTCCAACCCTGGCCGTTCGGCACCGGTGCCGCCGTCCGCGATTTCCTGGCGCGGCGGGCGGCGGCAGGCGACGAATAGGCGGCAACCTCACTCAACCACGCTCGTCTTTTTCCACCTTGACGTCGCGGCGGATATCTTCGTCGCGGATCCAGCCCGGCGT
>JBAVTK010000128.1:0-2305 GCA_049696095.1 Aliidongia sp.
ATTTTCTTCATCCCCTTGGCTACAGAACCGCCAGCGGGACCGCAAGCCCGAAGCGGCGTGACAATGCCCATCAAAGACATGAAGGGATTGCTGCACAATGGCTGAAGCGCCGACCACGCCACCGTTCCAGCGCGCCAAGAGCGGGCAGGTTCGCGAGGCCCTCGATCGGCTTGAAGGGCTTGTCGTCGAAGGGCTCAAGCATGGCTTCTTCGACTATTCCATCGCCTGCGAGATCGGCAGCGGCGGCAAGCGTCAGCTCGTAATCCGCGCCGGCAAGAGTCACAAGTTCACGATCCCCGAGGACGAAGTGCCGCGTTGAGGCGGCAACGATTGGCGATCCCTGCGATGGGGAGGCTCAAGATGCAAATCCCTTAGGTCAAGAGTCATCGGTGGGATTCGGAGACCGGAGGCCAGGAGCACGGAAAGGCGAGAGGCCGTCCGTGAGGTCTTCGATGAAACCATCGCGCGCTGAGAACGACAATCATATCGACCGGCAGATCGCCCGAACCCGGCAAGTCTGGCAACGGCGACTTGGACGCGACCTCACCGACGAGGACGCCCGGCAAATCATGCACAACGTCACGGGTTTATTTGGAATCCTCGCAGAGTGGTCGCGGGCCGAAAAGCTCGCCGCCGCCAATGACGCCGCCACGCCGAACGACGGCGAGGTACGCCATGAAAGCTGAAACCATCGCCAAGACCTTCGGCGGGCGAAAGGCGGGCGGCGGCTGGATGGCGCGGTGCCCGGCACATGACGATCGCGAGCCGAGCCTGTCGATCCGCGACGCCGACAACGGCAAGGTGCTGGTGCGATGCCATGCCGGATGCGATCAGCGCGATGTGATCGCCGCCCTTCGCTCGCGCGGCGCATGGGAAACCGCAGGCCGACAAGAAGGCCGATTTCCGCGCAAGGTTCGTCGTCGGCTTCCCAATGAACCCGATCCCGACGCCCTGAAGCGCACTGAAGCGGCACTCGCCATCTGGCAAGCATCTCAACCCCCCGAGGGAACGCCGGTCGAAACCTATCTGCGTTCACGCGGGCTGCTTCTCTCGCTGCCGCCCGCCATCCGCTTTCATGCCACATTGAAACACCCTTCTGGCGGCGTCTGGCCCGCATTGGTGGTGCTCGTAACGCGCGGCACTGATGCGGAACCGATCGCCATTCACCGCACCTTCCTTGCCCGCGACGGCGTCGGCAAGGCGCCAGTCGATCCCGCGAAGATGATGCTCGGGCCGTGTCGCGGCGGCGTGGTGCGCCTCGCCGAACCGGGCGAAGTGCTGATGGTCGGCGAAGGCATCGAGACGTGCCTCACGGCCATGCAGGCAACCGGACATGCGGCATGGGCCGCGCTATCGACCTCGGGCCTTCGCGCCCTCGATCTACCAACCGACGGGCGCGACGTGATCGTGCTCGCCGATGGCGACGACCCCGGCGAGGCGGCGGCTCAAGACTGCGCTCGGCGCTGGAAGCGGGAGGGACGGCGCGTGCACATCGCCCGCCCGCCGCACGGCATGGATTTCAACGATCTGCTCAAGGCCCGCGCACCTTCCATCGGGGAGAACGCCCGATGAGCCCGGACCATCTCCTCGAACCCGAAAACCTGATCGCCGCCGTCATCGATGCTGCCGAGGACATCCGCGATCCGCTGGACAGGCTGGTCGAAAGGACCGCCGCCGATCCCGGCGCGCCGTTTGCGCCGGAGGCACTGGAGCGGCTCGCCGCGCTGAAGAAAGACGACCGCGCCGCTTTCGAGGCGCTACGGGCGCGGTTGAAGAAAGCCAGCTGCCGAGTAACAGCGCTCGACGAAGCTATCGCCGAGGAGATCGGCGACATAGGTCGACGTGGCCCGACGCAAGCCGACATCCTGATCGAGCTGGCGCAAGAGGCCGAGTTGTTCCACGCTCCGGACGGCACGGGCTTTGCCGATCTCAACATCAACGGCCATCGCGAAACCTGGCCGATCCGCGCCAAGGGCTTCCGCCGCTGGCTCGCGCGCCGCTTCTTCGAGGCGACGCAAGGCGCGCCGAGTTCCGAGGCGCTGCAATCCGCGCTGAACGTGATCGAGGCGAAGGCGCATTTCGACGCGTCCGAACGATCGGTCCACATCCGCGTCGGCGGGCTCGACGGCCGGCTGTATCTCGACCTCGGCGACGAGACTTGGCGGGCAGTGGAGATCGACACCACCGGCTGGCGGGTGATCGACAATCCGCCGGTCCGCTTTCGTCGCGCAGCAGGGATGAAGGCATTGCCAATGCCTGTGCCCGGCGGATCGGTCGAGACGCTGCGATCATTCCTCAACGTGCA
>JBAVTK010000129.1:0-3321 GCA_049696095.1 Aliidongia sp.
CGGCCAGATGCCGCAACAGGCTGCGTTCCGCCTTGAGATCGAGGATATAGGCGCGATTGATCAGCGACGGCACGATCAGCACCGGGACGCCGCCTTCCGGACGATAGTCACGCAGGCAGGTCGTGCCCTGGCTCCAGATCACCGGCGCGTCAGCCAGGGCGCGGCGATAGGGGTGTCGGCGATAGGTTTCGATCCCGGCGGCCAGCGCGGCGGCGCGGGATCGCAGCTCCGCTTCGACCGCACGCGCGAAATCAGGTAGCGCCGTCTCGCCGAGATCGCGCACGAGGCTTGCGGCGCGGGGCGCGAGGTCGGGCTTCCAGGGCAGCAAGCCGCTCTTCAAGAGCGGCAAGGCGAGCATTGAGCTGTACCAGGTCGCACCCGCGGTCAACAGATGGATCGGCAGCGGGCGCGGCCCCAGGCGCCGGACCATCCCGGAGGGTCGTGGCGCCCGCGCTGCCGTCATCGCCATGAGTATCCTTTGTGCCGACGCCGTTCGAGGCGGCGTGCCATGCGACCGCGCCGGCCGACAAACCTTGCCACAGCGCCGGTGCCGCGGCGAGGTTTTCCCCCATGAGCCGCATCATGCGCGCCATCGCATCCTGTAATTCGGCATCGACCGCGGCGGCGGCGGCTTGGTCTTGCCAAAGATCGGCATAGCGACGGGCCAGCGCGTCCAGATCGGGCGGTTCGGTCATGGCGCCGACTATACAAGCCTGCCCGTCCGATGCAATTGGATCAGATCCGAAACCGCGCCCGAATCGAGAAGGCAATCGGTTTCGCTTCTGCTATGCTGCGCCGCATAGATGTCAAATCCCGAGGTAGTTCGCCGATGACCGCCAAGCCGCAATCCGATGCTCCTATCGTCATCAAGAAATATGCAAATCGGCGTCTCTACAATACCGCGACATCGAGCTATGTGACGCTGGGCGATTTGAGCCTGATGGTGCGCGAGGGCAGCGATTTCGTCGTCTACGACGCCAAGAACGGCGACGATATCACGCGATCGGTGCTAACGCAGATCATCGTCGAGGAAGAGCAGAAAGGCCAGAACCTGCTGCCGATCGGCTTTCTGCGCCAGCTTATCGGCTTCTACGGCAACAACATGCAGTGGTTGCTGCCGCGCTATCTCGACTACGCCATGAAATCCTTCTCGCACAATCAGGAACAGCTGAGCAAGAACCTGGGCGGTTCCTTCGGCGGGCTGTTTCCGTTCGGCCCGTTCGAAGAGATGGGCAAACAAAACATCGCTTTGTTCGAAAAGACTATGAAGATGTTCTCGCCATTCGGCCCGGAAGACGGCAATGGCACAGCGGAGCCGCCGGCCGCCCAGGCACCGTCGCCCGCCGCCGAACCGAGCGCCGCCAGCCTGCGCGATCTGACGGAACGGCTCAATCAGTTGCAGAGCCAGCTCGATTCCCTGGCGAAGCGGGAATAGCGGTCGAGAAACGTTTGTGGGACAGGCACTCTACCCGTCCCACCGGCCTTCATATTCTGGCCTTTCGCCGAACCCCTACAGCGCCTTCAGTTGATAGGCGATGTCGTTCTTCAGGCTCCACATCCAACCCTTATTGGCGCCGCCGACGATGTAGTAGCCATGGCCGCGATGGCGCCAATAGAGCAGATTCACGCCGTCGCGCTTGTCGAAGGTCGGCTCGACATCGGGTTCCGCGGAATTGGTCACGAACAGGGTGACCGGCCCCAATTCCTTATTGTCGGTGGTATAGGTGAATTGGTAGGCTTGCTTGCCTTCCGACATGATCCGCCGGCCGCCGACAAACACCAGCCCCCAGGGCTTGAGGTCGGGCAGGATCACATCGCCGGGCAGCGACGGCGTGGTCTTTTCCGTGAAATCGAGCGGCAGGTCCGAGGCGGTCGCACTGTCGACCATCTGGATGTGATATCCGGCCAGATTGTCGAGTTTGGAATCGACCGCCTTCACCGGCTGGGAGCCCGGTACGGCGATATAGCTGACCGAGGCACCGAACAGAAAGCAGGCGAAGGACGCCGCCGCCGCCGTGCCGAGCCACCAGCGAGTCGTGTGGCTCCAGCCGCGCCCGGCGGGCTTCGGTCGGAAGTCGACGACATTCGTTTCGGGCTGGACGTGAGTCGCCGCGAACAGGCGTTCCGGTATCGGTTCGCGCAGCACTGGCTCAAACGCCTCGCGCACCAGTGCGGTCGCCTCCATCAAGCTCGTCAGCCGGGCGCGCAGGTTGGGGTCATGGTCGAGGCAAGCGGTGATCTCGGCGAATGTCGCCTCGTCCACTTCTCCGTCCATATACGCCACGAGCATCTCATCGCTGGGCCGTTGCATCATCCGTACTCCCTCGGAGACCGCCACCTTGCTCAAGTATCGCGGTCAGCGCTACTCGGGCTCGGGCGAGGCGGCTCATGATGGTACCTACCGGAACCTGCGCGATCTCCGCCGCCTCTTTGTAACTAAACCCATCAACCGTGACGAGCATCAATGCGGTTCGTTGCTCTGGTGGGAGCCGGGACGCTGCCCGCCTCACCTCTTCAAGCGCCAACCGGGCTTCCGCCCGCCGCATCGGCTCGTCCGTGCCGAATCTGTCGTCCTCGATCTCCGCTTCTTCCTTGCGAACGCTCCGGCTTCTCAAATGGTCGATCCAGAGCGTTTGCACGATCCGGAACATCCAACTATCGAACCGCGTCCCTTCCTCAAATTGGTGCCGTCTCGACAGCGCCCGTTCGCAAGCAGATTGCACCAGATCGTCGGCCTGGGCAACAGTACCGGTCAGGCCCCTCGCAAAGCGGCGCAACCTCGGCAGCGACGCGACGAGCTGTTCGCTGAAGGTATCGCTCACGGCAAAGGCACCGATCCGATTGCCCAATCACACCGATAACGGTGGGCGCACGGGTTTATTCCGGGATCGCCGTATTTTTGCCCTCTGACCGACAAACCTTCGCTCCTTTTGGCCACATCGCGGCCCGGCTGGTTCCGGTACGGCGGCGATCGGGCCACGCCAAGCCCATAGCATGCCGAGTGTCATCGCGAAACTATCCGAACGATGCAAGGATGTTGTACGGCCGGCCGATTTGGCATCGGTCCCGCGAGAGAAATATGCTAAGAACCTTGCAACTGCCGCCCAAGGTTCGCGCGTCTGCAGCGGGACTTGCGGCGATCACCCGGATTTGCCGCCATTTTTTAAGATGGAACGACGATCGATGAAAGTGGCCGTCACCAAGGAAACGCGCCCGCACGAGTTGCGGGTCGCCGCTTCGCCCGAGACCGTGAAGAAGATGAGCGCGCTCGGGCTCGAACTTGTCGTCGAAACCGGCGCCGGCCTCGCCGCCGCCTATACC
>JBAVTK010000130.1:0-2475 GCA_049696095.1 Aliidongia sp.
GGGCAATCGCGTCGTCCGGCGATGCAAAGAGTTCGGCCGGTACCGGAAGGTTTCCCTCGATTTCGAGAATTACCGGCTTTTTATCATCGTCCAGAAGCACGCTTACCAGTTGTTGAAATGCACCCCATGTCAGCGTCTCCGGACGGAGTCTGATGCGGGATCGACGCGGTGAGATATGCAGGCTCACCTGCCCCAAGCGACGCACCGCGTGATCGACATTTTCCTCCCAACTCCCTGAAAAACCAGAGAGACCGGCAAATGCGCGGCCATAGGGAAGCCACCGACGCCCGTCGGCACCAATCAGAAACTGCATAGCCGAACCCCGCGCTCTGACCCATTGTTTAGAATCATTACACCAACCTGGGATGAATACCATCGCAATTCGCGGGTACGACAGCTTTACCGAATTGAGAATTTGGCAACCAGTAGCAGAGGCCTTTGACTATTTCACGGGCGAGACGAAAAGGGCGGCGACATCGGCCCTCAAGGCGGCACGGGAGCCCGGCCGGAGATAGAGCATGTGGCCGCCTTGGTAAGTTTTCAGCGACACTCTGTCGCGCCCAACCGGAAGGTGATCGATCAGCCATTTGCTAACGCCGAATGGGGTCAGCACATCGAACCATCCATGCGCGACCAGCACTCGAAGTGAGGGATTGAGCGCCAAAAGTTGGCGTAGATCGTCGATTCCGCCGCTGCCGTCGTTGCGCCGCTCCCATTTCTTGCCGACCTCGTCGGACAGCAGCTCGTAGGTCAGGTCGGTCTTGAAGCCGAGCGACTCGGCGGCATAGCTCGTCATGGCGCCACCATAGGCCCGCGCATAGCCGTGCAGCAGCGGATCGAGGAACGGCCCGCCACCCTCGGGAAACGGATCCGCATCGGTGATCGTGAAATCATAGACGCTGTGCAGCCGGCCATCGCGGCTGCGGATGTCGCGCGCGGTCGGGTCCAGCCGGCCGCGATGCTTGGCGACCACGCTTTCCGGCAGATCGGTCACGGTCGCGACCCTGCCATAAAAGCTTGCGGCCGCATCGCCCTCGACCGGCGCCCCGACGATGGTCGAGAGATAGTCGCCGAGCGCGAAGCGATAGGCGTCGCCGACCTGCTGCGGATCGAATGCGTGTCGGGTTTCGAGCGCCGCCGCCGCGAAGGACGGCAAATGCAACGCGTCGGCCAACGGATTGTCGTCGGTATCCTCCAGAAAGGCCCATTCGATCAGCGGCGAGACCATAACGATGCCGTTGACCAGCACACCCTGATCATTTTGCAGATCGCGGGCGAGCTTGATCGACCTGAGGCCGCCATAGCTTTCGCCGACCAGATATTTCGGTGAGCCAAGCCGGCCATTGTGGGTCAGCCACAGCGCCACGATTTTGGCGCAGGTCGCCGCGTCCTGTTTCACGCCCCAGAACGCCGCCGCGGCATTGTCGAGCTTGGCCGGCCGGCTCCAGCCGGTGCCGACCGGATCGACGAACACCAGATCGGTGAAGGGCAGCCAGCTATCGGGATTGTCGACCAGCCGGGCATTGACCCCGTCGGTCTCCTGATCGGGGAATTGCAGCAAGACCGGACCGGCCGCACCAAGTTGGAGAAAGGCCGAGCCGGCGCCCGGACCGCCATTGAAGAAAAAGCTGACCGGCCGGGTTTTCGGCTCCGTGCCGGCCAGCGTATAGGCGGTATAGAACACGCTGGCCGAGCGTTCGCCCTTGTCGTCGCGCAGCGCCAGCGTACCGGCGGTCGCGGTATAGGCAAGCTTTTGCGGACCGAACGTATGTTTGGTCACCGAGTCCGGCGGCAGGAGCGCCAGCACGCCGGTCAGCTCCGGCTTTTCCGCGGCCGGCTTGGCCGCCGGTTCGTCGGCGCGTGCCAGCCCCGACGACAGCAGCGCCAGCGTCAACAATACCATTCGGATCATCTGCATTTCGTGATTGCCTTGCAGGTCTGGAGAAGACCGCTACTGTAGGCGGAGTTGCCGGACCGGCGCCATATGCTTCGACGGAAGCGGTGAATTGGGTTAGGATCGGCCGAAGGAGGCCGCAATGTCTCAAACCCCGGTCGTACGCCACAGTCGCCCCGAATGATCGCCTCGTCGCTTCGCCCGCCCGACCGGCCGCGCCTCACCGCTCACGAAGAGTTGTTTCCGCTCGACCGGATGTTCGCCGGCTATGGCACAAGCGCGACACGGGTCGTTTCCGTCGAAATTCTCCACGGCACCAAGCGCGGACGCGGCGAATGCGTGCCCGATGCGCGTTATGGCGAGACGGTTGAGAATGTGATCGAGGCGATCGAGCGGCTCGCACCCGGCGTCGAGACCGGCATGATCACCAGGCGCAATCTGGCGCGGGAATTGCCGCCGGGGGCCGCGCGCAACGCGCTCGACCTGGCGCTCTGGGATTTCGACGCCAAGCGCGGCGGCTCGTCGGTCTGGCAGATCGCCGCACTGGACGAACCGCGCCGCCTGCTGACCGCCTATTGTCT
>JBAVTK010000131.1:0-3497 GCA_049696095.1 Aliidongia sp.
GCGCTGGGCTTGCGCGCCGCGGAATGCAGCGACACGCTGGGTTCGAGGCCCGGGATCACCATCTCGACCAGCTTGGAATTGGTAAAGCGCTCGATCCGCTCCAACTGCATCCGGTCGGCCGGCGAGGCGAACGAGATCGCGATGCCCGAGGCGCCGGCGCGGCCGGTACGGCCGATCCGGTGGACGTAATCCTCGGCTTGGCGCGGCAGGTCGAAATTGATGACATGGCTGAGATCGGGCACATCAATGCCGCGCGCCGCGACATCGGTCGCGACCAGGAGCTTGACCCGGCCTTCGCGCAACTGGCGCACGGTCCAATTGCGCGAGCTTTGCGTCATGTCGCCATGAAGTGCCGCGGCGGCATGGCCGGCGGTTTTCAGCTCGTCGGCCAACTGATCGGCATCGCGCTTGGTCGCGGCGAAGATGATCGTCTTGCCGACTTCAGGGCTGGCCGCCAGATGGGCGAGCAACCGGCGCTTATGGTGCATATTGTCCGACACCATGAAGCGCTGCTCGATGCTGTCGACCGTCATGGTCGATTCGATCGCGACCCGTTGCGGGTTCTTCAGCAACGAGGCGGCCAACGCGTTCATCCGGCGGTCGAAGGTCGCGGTGAACATCACGGTCTGGCGATCGGCCGGGGTCAAGGCGGCGATCGATTCGACGGCATCGATAAAGCCCATATCGAGCATCCGATCGGCCTCGTCGAGCACCAGCAATTCCAGATCGGCCAAGCTCACCGCCTTGCGGTCGATCAGGTCGATCAGCCGGCCCGGCGTCGCCACCATGACATCGATCGGCCGCGACAGCTCGCGCAACTGAACGCGATAGGGCATGCCGCCCAATACCG
Source organism: Aliidongia sp. (assembly GCA_049696095.1). Taxonomy (GTDB): domain Bacteria; phylum Pseudomonadota; class Alphaproteobacteria; order ATCC43930; family CGMCC-115725; genus JAXDMU01. The sequence goes on from JBAVTK010000131.1 coordinate 851, forward strand.
AAACCGTATGAAGACGCAGAAATTTGCCGAGCTTGCGCGTGGCGTCGAGGATCTGCGAGGCCAGCTCGCGGGTCGGCGCCAGCACCAGCACGCGGGGGCCGCGCGGCCGGGGCTGCTTGACTTCGGCCAGACGATTGAGGGCCGGCAGCATGAAGGCGGCGGTCTTGCCGGTGCCGGTCTGGGCACTGCCGATCATGTCGCGGCCGGCGAGCATGACAGGAAGGGCGGCGGCTTGAATGGGGGTAGGCTCGGCAAAGCCGGCCGCTTCGAGCGCCTTGAGGAGGCTCGGATTCAGGTCGAAATCAGAGAAAGCCAAAGGAAGGGTGTTCCTAGCATAAGGTTAATTGGAAAGCGCCGCGGCCGGGTCTCGGTCGAGCACCAGATCAACGCCTGACGGGCAACCCCGGCGGACGATGCTGTGGTGCTTCGGAACAAAGGTCACGAGATCCCGGCGGGATCGTGCTCCATGAGACGGGCGACCCCTAAGGGTATAAGACGCCTCCAACCACTGCGGGGCGCACTATGCCTATTGCGGTGCAAAACCACCAGAAAAACCGAAGCATTGCTGGCCCGCGCCAACCTCAGACCACCTTCGCGGCGGATCAATTTGGTATTACGCCCCTCTTGCCGGGAATTAGATCAGTTTGTCGTGACCGCAACACTTGTGGCACCATGCGAAACACCACCGCTATCCAGAAAGCGAACGAAGATCGAGAAAGGCGGCGGGCGACGCCAGGCATTGTCCACTGGCATTGATTTCACAAATCGAGGCGTGGCGAAGCATACGCCGACGCTCCGGTCGAAGGGCGGCAAAAACCCTTGCAAGTACAGAGCCGTCCCCCTATGCGTCGGGGTGGAGAGCGTGTCCAGATCGAAGTCACTCTATCCGAATGATGTTTTCCCCCGAGTTCAGTCTTTCTCACAATGGGACCGACCAACATGAGCAGACTCTGGATCGCCGCCGCCGGACTCGGCGGTTTCGGCTCGGTGGCGCTCGGCGCCGCCGGTCGGCATCTGGCGTCCGATGCGGTGCCGCTCGACATTGCGGCACGCTATGTGATGTATCACAGCCTGGCACTGCTGGCCGTCTGTTTGCTGGAGCGCGATAAGGCCAGCACCGCCTTGCGGCTGGCCGGCTGGTGCTTTCTTGGCGGCATGGTCGCGTTCGCCGGCGGCTTGACCGCGTTGGTGGCAACCGGCTCGACCGCGGCCGGGGCGGCAACCCCGGTCGGCGGCACGCTGTTCATGGTGGGCTGGCTGGCCCTCGCCTTTCATGGCTGGCACCGCATGCCGCGGTCAAGACAACCGGAATAGTCGAGAGCGGCAGGCCCGTGCCGCTCTCGGATCGCGTCAGGCGACCGTGCCGACCACGGGCAGAGCCGACTGGATCCACTCGGCAAGCTTGCTTTTCGGCACCGCGCCCAGCTTTTGCGCCACGACTTGGCCATTGTTGAACAGGATCAGCGTCGGGATCGCTTTGACGCCATATTTCGACGGAGTGGCGGGATTGTCGTCGATATTGAGTTTGGCGATGGTCAGCCGGCCGGCGAGCGAAGCGGCAATCTCATCAAGCGCGGGGGCGATCATTTTGCAGGGTGAACACCATTCGGCCCAGAAATCCACCAGCACCGGCCCCGGCGCCGCCAACACGTCGGTCTCGAAGGATGCGTCGGTCACCTGCTTGGTCGTACCCATTTATGTCACTCCTCACGGGTCCGCAAACCCGTGCCATACGGTCCAGGACGGCGGTCGCCGTCAATCGATACTGAAAGACTAGGGGACGCCCGGAACCGCCGTCAAGGTCTGGTGGCGCGACAGCAGCAAGGCGCGCGGCGTAGCACGAACCTCATCCCGACTGATCGACCAAGCGCGGGGCCGCGCCATCCCCCAGCTTGCGCGCAAGATCTTGGCGCAACAAAATCACGATCACGACCGCCTGAATCAGGACCGACGCGACCGAAAGATACCAGAAATCCCGTAACTCGATACCGGGCAAAGTCGACATCCACAGGGCCGGCGCCATGTAGGTGACGATCCGGCTCAGGCTGCTGAAAAAGCTGAGGCGCGTACTGCCCAGCGCCTGAAACATGCCAGAGCAGGTCATGATCAGGCCCTGGGCCGGCAGATTGAGCGAGACGATGGCGAAATAATCGGTGGCGATCGCGACGACCCGCGGATTGTCGGCAAATGGGCCGATCAACACTTGTGGAACCGTTTCCAGGAAGGTCAGCAGGAGCAGCATGAAGGCGATTTCGATCGTCACGGCGTAACGGAAGGTGGCCCGCACACGATCGGGCTGGTTTGCGCCGAAATTCTGCCCGGCGATCGGTGTCACCGCGAAGGCCACGGCCAGCGCCGGCAGGAACACCGCCTGCATGAGCCGCGAACTGAGTCCGTAACCGGCCTGCGCCTCCGGACCGAAATCGCGGATGACCCAATAGGTGCCACCGAGGATAGTGAACAGGACGAAAAACTCGCCCGAGGCCGGCAAGCCGACGGCGACGATGCGGAGGATGATCGACCGAACCGGCCGCAGCCGTGCCATCGTCAGATGCAGGCGCGTCTGCACCTTGGGGAACATCACCACCAGCGCCACGAGGCCCAGGGCGGCGGCGATCGAACTGGCCAGCCCGGCGCCGGCCGGGCC
>JBAVTK010000132.1:0-3163 GCA_049696095.1 Aliidongia sp.
GGCGAGGGCCGTGCGCTTAGTCTCGCCCGGTAGCGCCGCGTCCATGGCAAGGGCCGCCGTATCGCGCGGTAGGACGCCGGGCGGCAGTTCGGGCATATTGTACGGCTGTTCGGGGCGTGCGGGCCGCTGCGGGTGTATCAGTTCGCCGTCCGTCACGAGGGCGGCCAGCGCCTTAAGCGCCCGCGGGATGGTCAGGGAACGCTTGGGCGCGGGTCGTGGCGACAGGTCGAGTGTGGGGTCCATGCGGGAAGTGTGACACGGGTCACGGTACGGTATCAAGGATTCGGCCAGAATGGCGCCGTAATCAACCAACGGAGAACCTACGATGCGCGACACTATCCGAAAATCCGCCAACCGCTACGCTAAACGCGTGCCGAAAAACATCGCCCGCGTGCAGAGCGCTGCCGACCTACGCATTGCCGCCGGGCATCTACAGGCCCTCGACGCGCTGCGCAACAACACGTGCCCGACGTGCGGCGGCCCCGTGCGGCAGAATCTCAGCCTAACGGGTTGGGTGCAGTGCGCGCAGTTCGGCGCGCCTGCGTTTCGTATGAACCCACTACGGGCCGCTTGCCCGTGGCAGGGATTCACGGTATAAACCTGACACCACTGTCAACCACTAGGAGTTTTACATGCATGTTTTAGTTCTGATTTTCGTCAACGCCCTGACCCATGTGCCGACCACGAGCGCGCACGTGATACCGTTCCCGTCGAGCGCTGAATGTGCCGTAGCAGGCGCGAAGTACGCCGATTACGAGGCGGGCGTTGAGGCCGGCAAGACGGCGCCGGGCGGTACGCCTGATACGGTTTACTGGTACTGCGTGCCCGTGATGGCCCCGACGGTGCCGACCACGTGAACGAATCCGACGCCAACCGCGCGATGACCGATACGGCCCGCTTGCGCCTACTGCCCAACCCGTTGGAGGATACGCAGCGCATGCCCGTACACGCGCGCCGTAATCGCCAGCACGAGGCCATTGCGCAGTACGCGCGGGGCGCCGGCTGGCAGTGGCGCGAGCCGTTCGAACGGTTGGTCGCCGCTGAACAGCAAGTCATCGCCGATTACGCGAGGGAGCCGTGAGCCTTGAGCGCCTCGGGGCAATTGTGAACTGGCTCTCAGTTCCGGCCTTTATCGTGTGGCTGTGGTACGCGTTCGTATGATCCCGCCCCGCAATCGCAGCCGGCCGCCCCCGCGCGTGCCACCCGAATGGCGCAAGGCGCTACGGGCCTACGCGCTCGAACAGGAACAACTAGCCGCGTATACGTTGCAGGGGCTGGCCGTCCATTTTGCGTATTTGCCGCCCGAGACGATTTCGCCGGGTAAAATCGTAAACTGTGACGCGTGACACGCTCGCCAGCCACAGGACGCGCCAGAATCTACCCATGAACACCATATACGAAATTCAGCCCCACGCCGACGGCTACCAAGTGATCGCACGCGGTTCGGTCGTCGGTATCTCAACCCACGCAAATATTTTAGACGCACTCGCCGCGTGTCGCGTCGCCAACCGCTACGTTAGGAGTCTCAAGTCATGAACAACCGTCGCAAAACCGATATCGGGTCAATCGAACACGACCGCCGCCGCACCGACCCTCAAGTGTTTTTCAATCGCCTGCGCACGTGGGAAGCATTCATCGTTGGGCTGCTGATCATTCTCATGTCGTGCCTGTTCGTCGCGAGCCAAGCGCACGCGGCCGAATTCCCGCCCGACGTCACGGTATGCAAGATCGGGGACGATGGCGCGAACCCGGTCAGCCCCAACCATAAAGCCATGTGTCACGAAACCGCGGTCATCCTGGCGAACTTGGTATACGCGAGTCACTTGCCGTGCGAGCGGGTCATCGGTCAGATCATGAGCCCTGCGCGTAAGGCGTTTTTCGTGACCTGCACGTATTTTCAGTACGAAGCTGGCGCGGTGCGAGCGGTGTATGCGAATTACCGCTCAATCAACGGCCACGCATTCAAACCGAGCGTCCCGGACGGTCGCGATTATTTCGTGAGCAACTAACGCCATGAACCGCAAGCAACGATTCGCGCATGCCTTACGACACGCCCGCAGTTGGCTCGTGCCGACGCATAAACTTGGACCCGGCGAAGCTGATGCCCGCGTTGCGACCGCATGGTGTGACGGATACGAGGCTGGCGTGAGGGCCGAGCGCAAGAAACTACGCAAAGCGGTCGCCGTCGCATTTGATGACGGGGTGCTGGCCGCAACGATACAACCCGATTTCACGAAGCCAATGCCCCGAGTCGAACGCGACCCGGCCGAGTTTTACAACCCCGACGAGGTTTAAGCCATGCACGCATTTCTATTGATTCTCGCCATACTCGGCCAACCTGAGCGCGCTGTTGCAATCTGCGACACGTACCAAAAATGCAGCGATGAAGGCGCGCAAATCGCCCGCGCGTACGCCGAACAGTTGGGGACGCCCGCGCATTTCTCGTACCGCGTCGTGCCGGTGATTATCCGTCCGGAGCCGACCACGTGAGCCACGGTAAACAGGGACCGAACGGTACGCGTGGATTGCCGTTGCACCGCCGGCATGGGCTAGAGTACAGCGCCGAGGATTTAAAGGTATTGCGCGCGTGGTATTTCGAGCGCGGGGCAGGCTATCCGAACTTGAAGAAATTCGAGGGCGGGGCGAACTGGCCTATGGGCGGGTACGACGCCGATACGCTGTTCCGTCCTTAACGCGAACTGAGCGCGTTTCGGGCCACCACGGCGGGGAGTTGGCCGCCAACCCGAAACGCGACTCAGCGCGCCGGGATTGAGGGAATTCCGCGGAACCGTCGCCAGTCTACCGTTTGAACCTGCCGGTAGCAACCTGCGTAGCTTTCAGCCGCGCGCGGATGCGGGCCGTGCTCTCGACGATACACGCATCGCAGGCGCACGAAAAACTGAATTCGTGAACGGCGGGGGCGGCCGGCGCCGGTTCGGGAGCGCACGAGCACTGCAACGGATTTTTCTTGTGCTTTTTCATCGCGCTTTACGACCGACGAACGGATTCAAGCCACGAGGCTGCGCGACGGGCGGCCCGCCAATTGGATACTTCGCGGCGTGCTCGGATCGTTCGGCGGCGCGCGGCTCACTCGCGTAATCGGCGATGACTTGCTGCTCAGCGGCGAATGCCTGGCGATTTTTCTTGTGTTTGTTCATAAACC
>JBAVTK010000133.1:0-4579 GCA_049696095.1 Aliidongia sp.
AATGAGTGCCGCCGCCCTTCGGCCGGAACCGCCGGCCGCCGCTGGCGGCACCGAGAGCATGAAAATCGCGATTGTCACCGATGCCTGGTTGCCGCAGACCAATGGGGTCGTGCGCACCTTGAGTGCGCTCCGGCAGGAACTCCTGGCACTCGGCCATGACGTGGTGATGATTACGCCCGAGCAATTCGTCACCATTGCGTGCCCGACCTATCGGGAAATCCGCCTGGCCGTGTTGCCGGGCGGTGCGGTCGATCGGATGCTGCGCGCGGCCCGCCCGGACGCCATTCATATCGCGACCGAAGGGCCCCTGGGCTACGCCGCCCGGCGCTTCTGCCTTCGTCACAACGTGCAATTCACCACGTCCTTTCACACCAAATTCCCCGATTATATCAAAGCCCGCTTCGGCGTGCCGATGGCTTGGACCTATGGCGTGCTGCGCTGGTTTCACGGTGCGGCGTCCGCGACCATGGTTGCAACCGAATCGGTTCGGCGCGAGCTTGAGGCGCGCGGTTTCGGCCGGCTGAAATGCTGGACGCGCGGCGTCGATCTTCGGTCTTTCCGGCCGATCGCCAAGCCCGAGGGCGGCGCCTATGCCCGGCCGATCTTCCTCTATGTCGGCCGCGTGGCGATCGAAAAGAACCTGCCGGCGTTCCTCGATCTCGATTTGCCGGGCAGCAAACTTGTGGTCGGCGATGGCCCGGCCCGCACCGAGTTGCAGCAGCGCTATCCGCAAGTCCATTTCCTCGGCCGGCGCGAGGGTGAGGATCTGGCCCGGCTCTATGGCATGAGCGACGTGTTCGTGTTCCCCAGCCGAACCGACACGTTCGGCCTGGTCCTGCTCGAAGCACTGGCCTGCGGTCTGCCGATCGCGGCATTTCCGGTGGCCGGACCGATCGACCTGATCGCCGGGTCCGGTGCGGGGATTCTCGATTGGGATCTGCGCAAGGCGGCACTGAGCGCCCTGTGCATTGATCCGGCCGCATGCCGCGCCTATGCCCGCAACTTCACCTGGGCCGCCTCGGCCGAGCAATTTTTGCGGAATCTTCAGACAACGGAGTGAGACGCGCTCGACCGCGAATTCCAGTAGTGTGGCGACGTTTTTCATAAGCGCGGCGACCGGTCGCCCGGCTCGGCCCGCCGCACGCCAAGCTTGCTCGAGCGGACCGTCTTCGCCCATGATCATGGCCGATTCCCATGACGCTTGGAGCAACCGCGATGATTGATCTGTATTATTGGCCGACGCCCAACGGCCACAAGATCACGATGTTCCTTGAGGAAGCCGGCCTGTCCTATCAGATCAAGCCGGTCAATATCGGTGCCGGCGAGCAATTTCATAGTGATTTCCTGGCGATCGCGCCGAACAACCGAATGCCGGCCTTGGTCGATGCCGCACCGGCCGATGGCGGGGCGCCGGTTTCGGTGTTCGAATCGGGCGCAATTTTGCTCTATCTCGCTGAAAAGACCGGAAAATTCCTGCCGGACACGCTACGGGGCCGGGTCGACACGCTGCAATGGTTGTTCTGGCAGATGGGCGGTCTCGGCCCGATGGCGGGGCAGAACCATCATTTCAATGTCTATGCCCCGGAGAAGATCGACTATGCGATCAACCGCTATGTCAATGAGACGGCGCGGCTCTATGGCGTCCTGAACAAACGCTTGGCCGATCGCGATTTCATCAGTGAGGAATATTCGATCGCCGACATGGCTTGCTATCCCTGGATCGTGCCGCATGAGCGGCAGAAGCAGAAGCTGGAGGATTTTCCGCATTTGAAGCGCTGGTTCACCGCCATTGCCGAGCGTCCGGCGACGGTTCGGGCCTATGCTTTGGCCAACGACTTCGCCGCGCGGATCGTGCCCCCGGAAGAGGCGCGCAAGGTGCTGTTCGGCCAAAACGCGACGACCGTGCGCTGAAGGATCAATCATGCTGCGGGTCGTCGATCATGCTTGACGACACGCGGCATGATTGGGAATTTTATCGAAATACTCGCCAAAGGGAGTGTTCCTATATTAAGAAATTGCTCATATTTTTAGATAATTAAATAAATCAACGGGAAGTTTCTGTCGCTTTACGTGTGGCGTATAAGAAAATTCCGTGTTGTGTCCTTCGGCTGTCCGGTCTCGTTCGACCGAGACCTAACGTTTCCCACGGAGATCGCGTATGCTAGCCGTTACACGATTGCCGATCCGTATCAGATTGCCTCTGGCCTTCGGTTTCGTTTTGCTGATCGTGCTGATCTTGGGGGGCATCGGCTTGAACCGGCTGACCACGCTGGATGACAGCGCGGCGGATATCCGGGACAATTGGCTGCCCAGTACCGGTCTCGCCGGAGAATTGCTGACACGGGCTGGCGAGGTCAGGATTCAGCAGGGACGTTACATCTTGGCCGACCAGGAAGTGGATCGGCGAGCGGTCGAGCGCGCGCTTGAAAGATCGATCGCCGACACCGCCGAGGCGCGCAAGGGTTTCGAAGCCGACAGTACGGCTGCCGACGATGACGAACCCTATCTCCGGGAATTCGACCGGCAATGGACGGATTATCTCGGGACCAATGCAAAAATCCTCGCGATAGGGCACGATGGCGATCGCAAGGCAGCAGCCGCCCTTTACAGTCAAGCGAACATAACCTTCGCCGCGGCGGTCGAGGCGGTCAAAAACGATCTGAATTTCAATGTTACGGAGGGGCGCAAGGCCGGCAATCGCGGTGCCGACATCTATGCCTCGACGCGGATTTTCTTCCTGTCCGTCTTGGGCGTCGCGATTCTCGCTTCGGTCATTTTGGGCTGGAGCACCGTCCGCTCGGTCGCAACGCCGATTGTGGCGATTACGATCGCAATGGAGCGGCTGGCGCGGCACGATCTGTCCGCCGAGATCGAGGGGCTTGACCGGCGGGACGAGATCGGTGCGATGGCCAATGCCGTGGCGGTGTTCAAGGCTAACATGATCGAGACGGGTCGGTTGGGCGAGGCGCAGCGCGAGGCGCAGCAGCTCAAGGAGTGGCGGGCCACAAGAATCACCGAGTTGAACGCGGCATTCGATCGCTCGGCGACCGGTGCTCTCGACCTGCTGGCCGCGGCAGCGACCGAATTGCGGGCGACATCGGGCGACATGGCGGGCACGGCCGATCGGACGACCAAGCAAGCGAGCGCGGTTGCCGTCGCGGCCGACGAAGCCGCCGCCAACGTCCAGACGGTCGCAGCTGCGACCGAAGAACTCGCAGCCTCAATTAACGAAATCACGCAGCAGGTGACGAAATCCTCGACGATCGCCGGACAGGCGGTGCGCGAGGCGGAGCGAACCGGCTTGACGGTGACAAGCCTGTTGGATGCGGCACAGAAGATCGGCCAAGTCGTTCAGCTCATCAACAATATTGCGAGCCAGACCAATCTGTTGGCGCTGAACGCCACGATCGAGGCAGCGCGGGCCGGCGAGGCGGGCAAGGGCTTCGCCGTCGTCGCCTCGGAGGTCAAGGGCCTGGCAAACCAGACGGCTCGCGCCACCGAGGACATCACCGCCCAGGTTTTGGCAATGCAGCATGCGACGCAAGAGGCGGTCGAGGCGATCGGCCGAATCGACCAGACGATCGCCGAGATGAATGAAATCTCAACGTCGATCGCGGCGGCGATGGAAGAGCAGGGGGCGGCGACGCAGGAAATCGCGCGCAATGTCGATCAAGCGGCAACCGGAACCTCGGCGGTCTCCCACAATATTTCCGAGGTGATCAAGGCGGCCGGCGATACCGGGACTGCCGCGGCGGCAGTGTTGACTGCGGCCGATCAATTGAGCCGGCAGACGGAAGGTCTACGCGCCGACTACCAGACTTTCATCCAGGACGTTCAGCAGGTGTGACGCGGTCGAGGGCGATCGTCCTGGACTGCGGCGAGCAGCGGTACAATCGTCGCCAGCGTCGGTACCGCCCAACTGCCATCCGCCAGCCGCAGTGGAGCTGTCATGGTCGGATCCAGCAAGACACGATGCCGGATGCCGGCACCGGCCGCGGCCACCAGGTCTCCGGGCTTGTCACCGATCGCCCAGCTTAGGGCCGGATCGAGTTCGAGATCGGCAATGGCCTGACGCAACATGCCGGAGCCCGGCTTGCGCCAGTCAGTATCGCGCCGATACTGCCCGACGCCTTCGGTCGGATGGTCCGGCGCATGATAGACGCCCTCGATCACAATGCCGCGATCGACGAACCGCGCCAGCATCCATCCCATCAGCCGATGAAAGTCCGCCGGCGTGAAATAGCCCCGGCCGATCCCTGACTGGTTGGTCGCAATCGCAATGCGGAATCCCTGGTCGCGGAATGTCGCTGCGAGATCGAAAATGCCTTCGACGAAACGGCATTCGTCGATTCGATGCAGATAGCCGATATCGATATTGATGACACCGTCGCGGTCGAGAATCAGGCCGGGCGACCGTCTCATCCGTTGCGCGACGTCACCGTTCGCCCCATCCCGATCTGCTCGTACAATTGATCGTAGCTATCGACCATGCGATCCAGGCCGAAATCCTGCGCGATGCGCGCCCGTCCGGCAAGCCCCATGGCGGCGCGGCAGGTCGGGGCCGCGAGCAGTGTCCGCC
>JBAVTK010000134.1:0-3277 GCA_049696095.1 Aliidongia sp.
GCGCGCCCGGCGGCATCGTGGCCGATCCGGCGCTCTATGACCGGGTGCTGGCCAGCGCGCATTCGGTCTGGCTTCAGGCGACGCCGGATGATCACATGGCGCGGGTCATGGCGCAGGGCGATTTCCGCCCGATGGCCGGCAGCCGCGGCGCCATGGTCGATCTGAAGGCGATCTTGGCCGCGCGTTCGGCCGATTATGCGCGGGCGGACGCGGTGCTGGACACTTCGGCACAGGATTTCGACGCGACGTTGGACCGGCTGGAGCGGCTCGCCATCCGCTTGGTCGCGAAACCTGCAATATAGTGCTTGAATCGCGGGGGTTCGTGCGATAGTTGAATGGGCAGGATGGGAGTGATGAAGCATGCGGAGCGAAGTCGAGCCGGCCCCGGCAACCCTGCTCTATGAGCGCGAGGCAGGGGCCTGGCGGCATTGGAAATTGTCGATCGACGGGCGCATCGCCACCCTCGCCATGGATGTCGATCCCGAAGGCGGCTTGCGCGAGGGTTATAAGCTCAAGCTGAACAGCTATGATCTCGGCGTCGACATCGAGTTGCACGATATCGTGCAACGTCTGCGCTTCGAGCATCCGCAGGTCGCGTGCGTCGTGCTGACTTCGGCGACTGGCCGGATCTTCTGCTCTGGCGCCAATATCTACATGCTGGGTCTATCGAGCCATGGCTGGAAGGTGAATTTCTGCAAATTCACCAACGAAACCCGCAACGGCTTCGAGGATTCCTCGGCCCATGGCAGCCTCAAATTCCTCGCGGCGGTGAATGGCACCTGTGCCGGCGGCGGCTATGAACTGGCGCTGGCCTGCGACGAGATCCTGTTGGTCGATGACCGTTCCTCGGCGGTCTCGCTGCCCGAATTGCCGCTGCTCGCGGTGCTGCCCGGCACTGGTGGCCTGACGCGGGTCGTGGACAAGCGGCGCGTGCGCCGCGACCTCGCCGATGTCTTCGCCACCTCGGAAGAAGGCGCGCGCGGTCGGCGGGCCAAGCAATGGGGTTTGGTCGATGACATCGCCGCACCCGGCAAATGGGCCGAGGCGGTGCGCGCGCGGGCCGAGAAATTGGCCGCTCGTTCGGCTCGCCCGAAGGAGGCCGAGGGCGTCGCCCTGACGCCGCTCGGCCGGTCGATCGACGAGGACGGCTATCATTATGGCCATGTCGATGTGCGGTTCGATCGCGTCCGCCGTTTCGCGACGATCCGCGTCACGGCGCCGGCCGATGCGCCGCCCCAGACCGGCGAGGCGATGCAGGCGCAAGGCGCCGCCTTCTGGCCGCTCGCCATGGCGCGGGAACTCGATGATGCCATCTTGATGTTGCGGACCAACGAGCCGGAATTGGGCCTCTGGGTGCTGGAGACCGCGGGCGATGGTGCGGCCGTGCTGGCCTATGACGCGGCCTTGCTGGCGGTGCGTGACCATTGGTTTGCCAATGAGGTGATCGGCCTCGTCCGCCGCTGCTTTGCGCGCCTGGAGGTTTCCTCGCGTTCGCTCTATGCCCTGGTGAAGCCGGGTTCTGCTTTCGCCGGAACCCTGGCCGAATTGCTCTTCGCCGCCGATCGCTCCTACATGCTGGAGCTTCTGTCCGAACCGGCAAACGGCCCGGTGCTGCATTTGAGCGAAGCCAATTTCGGCCTGTTTCCCATGATCAATGGCCAGACGCGATTGGCGAGTCGGTTTGCCGGCGAACCCGGCCGCCTCGACGAATTGCAATCGCTCGGCGGGTCACCGATCCCGGCCAGCGAAGCGTATGATCTGGGACTTGTCACTTTTTCGCCGGACGATATCGATTGGGACGAGGAAATCCGGCTGGCGATCGACGAGCGGGCCGGTCTCTCGCCCGATGCCTTGACCGGGCTGGAGGCGAGCCTGCGCTTCGCCGGGGCCGAGACGGTCTGGAGCAAAATCTTCGGCCGGCTGTCCGCCTGGCAGAATTGGATCTTCATCCGGCCGAACGCGGTGGGCGAAGGCGGCGCGCTCAAATTGTTCGGCACCGGCCGCCGCGCCGATTTCGATGTGAAGCGAGTCTGAGGAGAGCGACCGTGGCGATCGATTACCAGTCCCGAATTCCGAACAACGTCGATCTGTCGAACGATCGCGGGCTACAGCGCGCGCTCGAACATTGGCAGCCGGCCTTTCTGGAATGGTGGAAGGAATTGGGACCGGAGCGCTATCAGGCGCACGAAATCTATCTGCGCACCGCCACCTCGGTCGATGCCAAGGGTTGGGCCAGCTTCGGCCATGTCAAGATGCCGGATTATCGCTGGGGCATCTTCCTGGCCGAACAGCAGGTTGAGCGGACCATCGGCTTCGGCGATCAGCGCGGCAAGCCGGTCTGGCAGCAGGTGCCGTCGGATTTCCGCTCGGTGCTGCGCCGCCTGATCGTGACCCAAGGCGATACCGAGCCGGCCAGCGTCGAACAGCAGCGGATGTTGGCGCTGACCGCGCCCTCCCTCTACGACATGCGCAATCTGTTTCAGGTGAATGTCGAGGAAGGCCGCCATCTTTGGGCGATGGTCTATCTGCTGCACGCCTATTTTGGCCGCGACGGCCGCGAGGAGGCCGAGGAATTGCTCTATCGCCATTCCGGCGACATCGACAATCCGCGCATTCTTGGCACCTTCAACGAGCCGATCGATGATTGGCTGTCGTTTTTCATGTTCACCTATTTCACCGATCGCGACGGCAAATACCAGCTGAAAAGCTTGGCGGAATCAGGGTTCGACCCGCTGGCGCGTACCTGCAAATTCATGCTGACCGAGGAAGCTCACCATATGTTCGTCGGCGAAACCGGCATCGGCCGGATCGTCAAGCGGACACTGGAGGAGATGGTCAAGCTCGGCACCGACGATCCGGTGGCATTGCGCCGGAACGGCGTGATCGATTTGCCGCTGCTCCAGCGCTACATCAATTTCTGGTATAGTTCGGCGCTCGATCTGTTCGGTTCCGAGATATCCTCGAACGCCGCCAACTACTTCGCCAACGGCCTCAAGGGGCGGCCGGACGAGGCGAGCTTTGAGGATCACGATGCCTCGAACACATTGACGAAGCTCGACACGCCGCGCGGGATCGAGGAGGTGCCGACCCGCAACACGATGAATTTTGCGACGCGCTCCGCCTATATCCGCGACTGCCAGATGGGGCTGACCAGATGGAACCGCACCATCGCCAAGGCGGGTTTCGAGGTTGAGTTGACGCTGCCGTCCGAACGGTTCAATCGTCGGGTTGGACTATGGGCCGGCCTGACTTTCGGTTTGACCGGCGAGGCATGTTC